>CADDZJ010000013.1 GCA_902812415.1 Acidobacteriota bacterium | reverse complement strand
AGCCACAAGGCGCCACACTGACGAGCGGCGCGCTCACCAATCATCCGTTTCTTGAGGAACTGCCCCCGATCATGCTGAGCGATGGCACGATCGTGGCTCAGGGTTTGCATCCAAGTCACGCGGCTTTGACAGGCAGGAAACATTTCATCAGCGAGCGTCAAGCTCAAGGAGTGAAGGCTATGAAAAAACTGAGAATTCAACCGATCCCGGAGGGGCACGAGCATGCTGGGCACCATGCCGTCTTTGAAGAGGGCGTCGAGGAACCTCTGGGTTTTATTTCCCACGACGAGCTTTCTGAGTATGCCTCAAAGCATCTGGGCGTTAACCCCGATGCGGTGGAGGACGCCGAAGAAAGCCTGGGAGGTGAAGACGGCAATGAAACAAACAATCTGAAAACAGCGGCGCGCGAAGCCCGTCGTCGCGCGTTCTTCTTGAGCGAAGCCGTGCACAAAGGAAGAATTGATAACCAGCGCGCAGGCGAGTTGGCCGAGTCCGGAAGGATCACTTTAGCGGACTATATTCGCGGCCAGGAAGCCGAAAAGCTGATCGAGTCGGCCATTGCCGCAGGCAAGATTCTGCCCCGCGACCGCGCCTTCTTCTTTCACGACGCTTTGGAACGGCCGAAGGAATTTCAGGAATATGTGAGGAATGCTCCTCCGGTTATCCGGCTGGGGACGAAGGGCATTGGTTCGGCAGACCCTTTGCCGGTGGATGAGGAGGTCCACCTGGGAGTCAAGAGACTGATGAGCGAGAAAGGTCTCGATTATTCAAAGGCATTGAAAGAACTTCTGACGGCGAATCCCGGCCTGGGAGAACGGTATCGCCGAAAGCATATGGAACAGATGCCAAATGACGTATCGGCTTAGTCGAACATTTTTAGGGCGCGCTCACTGCGCCCTCAGCCGGGGCAGGTCAAATCCCGCCCCTAGAGGAGGAACAGATGGCAGGAATCAATGGACTGACGGTGGGATTTCGCAGCGGCGTGAATCAGCGCATTGCAAAATTCAGCGTGCTGGTCAAAGACACCGCGGATACCAGCCAAAGCCAGCAGTACGCCACGTTGCCTGGGGCGGCAAACGCTCCCGGCGTGCTCGGCGTGCTCACGGAGCATTTTGTTGAACCGAACTATTTTGCACCGCAAGGCACGGACCCCACTACGGTGACCGGCGCCGCGCCCGCGCTCTACAACCTGAAAGGGCGTGGCCTGACGCTGCAAGTGAACGGCATTGCGAAAGTCTACGCCGCGGGCGCCGTGAATCAGGGCGATGTGCTGGTGATTGCGGATCAATACGGGCGGGTCAATAACGTCTCCAACCTGTCGATCGCGGCGGGCACGAAGATCTATCCCGTCGGCATCGCGCAGAATAGCACGCAAAATGCGAACGATATTGTCGAAGTGCTGCTGAACTTTCAGCCGACGGCGGCGTAAATCGAGTGGCGAGCGATGGGTGACGAGCGAAAAGCTCGGCGCCTTCGCTCGGTTCAAGATGCGGCGGGATGAGTCCTCCTGATGACTCGGGATGGGACCCGCGTAGCGCGCGACACTCGGCGTGGCGAGATTGCGCGTGAGAGCTTCAAATCGCCAGCGCGCCTGGCGAACCACGTGAGACCGTGCAAGCGAATGAGCGGCGTTGCCTCGTCACTCATCACTTGTCACTCGTCACCTGGAGGATGAATGGCAGATATCAGTTTGCAATACCTGGACCAGCCGCTCAACAACGTGAGCGTGGGCTACGTGAACGATGACTATTTCGCGGAGAAACTTTTCCCGCCAATCCCCGTGAAACAACGCAGCGGTCGCTTTTGGGTTTTCGGCAAGGAAAAGTTTCACCGTTACGAAACCATCCGCGCTCCCAAAGCGGAATCGCGCGAGATCGCTCCCTGGGCGCTTTCCAACAATCCGTATTTCTGCAACGATCACTCGCTCAAAGACTCGATCTCCGACGAGGAACGATCGGGCTCGGACGATACGGATCTCGAGATCACGACAGTGCAAAATCTGACCGACGCGATTCTGCTGGATCTCGAAATCCGAGTCATGAATCTCATTACCGCGCCCGGAAGCGGCGTGCCCAACGCCACGCTGGCAGGGAGTTCACAATGGTCCGATTATGTGAACTCTGATCCCATTGCCGCGGTGGAGGCGCAGAAGACGGTCATAAAGAAAGCGATCGCCAAAACTCCCAACACCCTGGCCGTGAGCTATCCCGTTTACGCAGTCTTGCGGCAGCACCCCAAGATTATCGACCGCTTCAAATACACTCAGGTGGGCATTCTGCAGGCGGATCATCTGAAGAGCGTTTTCGATGTGGATAACTTCTGGGTGATGGGCGCCGAATACGACACGGCGAATGAAGGTCAGACACCCGCTCTGGACTTTGTGTGGGGCAAACATGCGTTGCTGGCTTATATTCCGCCATCCCCTCAACGGCTGCAACCGGCTCTGGGTTACACCTTCCGCTGGCTCTTTGGGGCGCCGGATCTGGGAGGGACGCTCACCAAGCGGTATCGCGTGGAGTCCAAGGCGTCCGACGTGATTGAAGTTCATCGTTACGATGATATCCAGATTGTCGCCGCTCAGGCAGGATTCGCGTTTTTGAATGCCGTCGCGTGAGCAACCTGTCCGTAGGCGGTTCAGCCAAAGCCTCACGGCTGGAAGCTTTTTCTGGAGGCCTTATGTCGAAATTTAAAGTTCTTCGCCCCATTGAGCACGATGGCAAGCTCTATCTGCCCGAAACGGAAAGCGCTCCCGGCAAGGTCAAGAGCGCGGGCCATGGCCAGGATATTCCGGTCGATTTGGGCGGTGCGATCGAGCTCACCGAAAAACAAGCGGCGGAGTTAACACTGGGACAGGTCGAGGAAATCAAGTTAAAAGGCGACGGCTCGAAGACAAAAGGCAAAAAGGAAAGCGCCTAGAGCCGCCTTCGGACCCGAAGTCTGAAGCCCAATCTGATGGATACCGCCATCTGGAGGAAAACATGGCAATCTCGGTAACGCCGAATTACGAGTATACGAGACAAACGCTCACGGGCGCGATGCTGAACAAGGCAAAGCTTGTGGTGACGGGCCTTGCGGCGGGGGCGAACACGATCCCGCACGGCCTGCCTCGCGCGCCGCTGAATGTGATGATTGAGCCGACCAGTGCGGGCGGATTTCATGAAACGCAGCCTGCCGACGCCACGAATATCTACATCACGGCGGACGGCGCCGGCGCCAGCGTCAATCTGATTGTGGAGTATTGATTCATTTTCTGACTGATTCATCGGCTCATTGATTCAATAACTGAATCGAGAAATAGATTCATGGGTTATACAACGGTCCAGAACGTCGCCGGTATGTTTCCCACGTTTCAGCGTGGAACGCCGCAACAGAAACCTTCGGATTCGCTCATCCAGCAATATATCGACGACGTCGCAAGCGATCTCGACGCGATTCTCGAGCGCCGCTTTGGCGAGATGATTCGGCAGAATTTCGGTGGAAGTTTGGCCGCGTTCCAGGCGACTCTCTCACCGGATGCGCTGAATGTGCTCGAAAAGATTAATCGCTACGGCGCGGCCTCGCAGCTTGGCCTGGCGCTCGCCACGATGGGCGTTGCGTCCGCGGAGCGACTGGCGCAGGACTTCCAATCTGAATTCAGGAAGCTGTGCTCGGATTTAAACGCGCTCAATGAGAAAGGCGATCCGGTCTCAAGCGGGCTTTACGATCATTTGTTTGATGCACAGGCGTCTACGCCTTCGCCGCGAGCGGGATTCCAAGGGACGGCCGGCGGCGATCAACCCAAGGATCAAACCTCCGGCGATCTGGGTCTGTCAAATTTCTTCGGCAAGTTTGACAAGTTGTGAATCTCGGCAAGTGCCTGCACTTCGAGGGGTGGCGCATCTTTGCGCTTTTTGCGATGGATGCGCCACCCGGTTTCCTGAAATACAGGAACCCTTGTGAGTCATCCCCTCAGCAAGGCGCATCATGGTTTATACGCCCGCATGGAACGCAATTTTTTCGAAGCCGCTTGTGAATCAAGCCATCGCCCTTATTCAACGCGATCAGTCTGCGGCTCTCTCGATTGTCAATCCGGCGCTCGCGCCGATTCAGGAATTCCACAAAGGCCCGGCAATGCGAACCGCATTCCCCTGGCTCACCCTGGCGGCCGATAAGACGGAATTCAACCCCGGTTCTCCCTGGACTCGCGCCTGGAGCGCCAGCCTGATTCTGACGCTCGACGTCGGCCAATTTGACCAGGAGATCGCTCAGGATAACGGCCAGGATTATGCGCGCGCGCTCGATATGATCCTCACCACGGCGAGCGGTGCGGATTGGACAACCCCGTTGCCGATTGTCCACGAGACGGTTTTAAGCGGCATAACCTCGCCGCTCATGGCCGGTTCCGTCAAAGAGGTTTTTGTCGAGTCTCACCGTTACAGTTCGGCGACCCAGCCCGGCCTCAGCGCGCCCGTGTTGCGAGTGGTGTTGAGCGTCTTATTCCAAGTACAGGAAACATGAACATGATCTGGAGAATCCATGGCTAACGTAGATCGAACGAAGATTCATCAAGGCCCCGGCAGCCTGTGGCTGGGTTGCGTGACGCCGCCCAGCGGTTCACGGCTGCTGATCGATGTGGCTGGAAATCCCATTACTCCTGGATTGCCCTCACCTTCTGTGCCGTCGCTTTCATCGACACCCGGAGGCTCGCTCGCTGCCGCGACATATTACATCGTCGTGACCTATGTTAATGCGTTGGGGGAGACTGCGCCTTCCCCTGAAACCAGCCTGGCCGTGGCAGCCGGGAATTTGCTGGTTGTGTCGTCTCCCGCCGCGGTGGGGAGCGCCATGGCGTATAAAGTCTATGCGGGCACTGCGGCCGGAGGTGAAAAGTTACAGAACACGTCGCCTGTTCCGCTCGGGCAAGACTGGGTTGAGCCTACCGCGGGGCTCAACGTTAACAGCGCCTCTCCGCCGGCTGCGAATACGGCGGGCCCCGTTTTTGCGGGGGCCGTTTCCGGCGCCACCACCATCATCTGGACGCCGAAAATTGAAACCCTGAGCGCAGATCAGGTGACCGGCCCCATCGACGCGCGTCTGACGGCGGAAGAGCAATCCATCGAAGCCGAAATCATGGAGACAGATTACGCCAGGCTGAGGGCGTATATGACGAATGGCATCTTTGCGAGCGGCAGCGATCCGGGCTTGCCGGCAGGCGCGCAGAATTATGAGGAGCTTTCTTTTGGAGGATTGATGCAGGTGCCGAAAATGTCCGTGGCCATCGTCTCTCCGCGCCTCGACGCGCCTGGAAAATTTGTGGTGAGCCAGCTTTACAGCGCTTATCAATCCCAGGCGCTTACCATGCCGTTCTCCCGAGAGAAGCCTACTACGGTGAAGGTGAAGTTCAATGGTCTGGCCGATCCCTCGCGCCCTCCCGGCGATCAGGTGGGCAAGATTTACCGGCAACCGTAAATTCCATGCAAGGTCTATCGTGATGAGCGAGGAACAAAACAATCATCTGGCAACGCCGCAGGATTTCAAGCTGGCGCAGGATCTGGATCGCGAAGTCCATCGCGTGGTCTTGCCTAAGCTGGGAAAAGCTGTTTTGATGCGACGCCCGTCGCCTCTGTGGTTCATTTTCCGCGGTCAGTTGCCGGCATCGCTGGCCGCCAAAGTCGCTGAAGCGAACGCTGGCGCGCCCTATAATCCGCCGCTGAAAGCCCCGGAGGACTTTCAGCGTGTGGCGCGCTGGATCGTGGAGCTTCTGGAAGAAATCATGGTGCAGCCTCGGGTCTCTCTTTCACCAGGCCCGGGCGAGATTCCGCCGGATTTGATTCCGGATGAAGATCTCAATTTTATGATCCGGTGGGCAATGGGCGAGGTTGCTTCGGATGGAGGCGATGCCTCTTCCGCAGGCGACCTCGGTCGATTTCATCATGACTGAAAACCTGTTGGTGGTCGCGCGCGTCGCCGAAACTTTCCATTGCCGTCCGAGTGAATTGCTGGGCTTGTCGGCGGCTGGATCGGTTCCCGAGAGCGCTCGGATTTTCGCCGCCGATCTCGCCGTGCGTCCCAATTCAGCGTTAGATGCCACAACGGCTCTTCAGATTGATATCGCGGCAGCGGTTTCGCTATGGCTATGGCGGCAGAAAGTGAGAGGCTCTGTATCCGCTGCTCAGGAAGAATGGTGGTGAAAGGGCGGTCTGCCGTTCTTCAACGGCTGCAAGAAAGATGGATCGAAACGATCAGAGGTCAAGCTGATGTCGAAACCGTTGCGTCGCATGTTTGAAATGCAAGGCGAGCGTGGAAAGACCCCCGAGGCTTTTGATGCTCTCTCATCTCAGGAGAATGAGGGGATTTCCCAGGCACTGGCAACAATCCGCGAGCTGACCGCCAGTTTCGAGAAAGTGCGTGAGGAAGGCAGCAAAACCTATGAAGCGTTGGGCCGCTCCGTGCAAAGTTGGAGCGGCATCGCCACACGGACGATTGGCCAGGTGCTCTCCATGATGAATCAGCACAGCCTGGCTGAAGAAAAGTCTGTCGCAACCCACGCGCGGGCTGAACAAGCCAAGAGCCTGGCCAGCCTGACCACGCTTCAGCACACAGCCTTTTACCGGGCCATAGCGGCCACGGCGGCCGGCTTCCAGGCTTTGGGCGAGTTTGATTTTTGGGCTGCCACGCAGGATTTCGCCTCAGCCGCTCTTTGGGGTTCTCTGGCAGGGGCGCAAATTGCCTCCATTGCGAGTGCTGGAGGCGGAGCTTCAGCGCCGGGTCGCCGCGTTCCCGCTGTCGGCGGCGATCAAGGCGAATCGGGCGCTGGCGTTCCGATCTCCGCCCTGGCTTCGGGCGCTGCCTCGGCCCAAACTGGCGTTCCCGGTGGGAATTTGACGATTGCTATCATGGGCGAACCCGAAGCCGGAGAGTGGATCGCCAGAACTTTGAACGCCGCCGTCGAACAGCGGGGCGTGCAGTTGACGGCCACACGCGCGCAGCGTCCGACCTACGCGGCAGGATGAAGGAATTTTTCATGGACGCATTGAGTCACTGAATCAACGTAGCAATGACTCAATGAACCAATTTCTTATGGCGAATCCGCAGATCATCTACGATCCTGGCACAGGCCCGGTGACGCTCGCGTTCACTTATCCGCCGCGCAACGTGGCGGCCTATCAATCCGTCGCCGCGCGGCATGATAACGTCGCAAGCTCCGGCGTGCGCGAGTCCATTCTGGAGCGCATTGATCACTTTCTCGAACTCAACCTCCAGGCGGTGCTCGCGGGCGCAGACGTGGAAGCCTGGAATAGTTTTATGCAATACGCGCTTACGGGCGGCCAGTTTGCTTACTATCCGGACGCATCTCAATCGAGTTTTACCAATTGCTGGCTTGAAGACACAACATGGAGCGCCAGCTACAAAGCACCGGGGCTTTATTCGTTCAAGCTGAAGTTCCGGCAAGTGGTGACATGAATTGAATCATTGATTCATCGGATCATTGAGTCAATGAAAAATAGTCCATGATTCAGGGCAATCAAACCTGGCAAACAGCTCTCTCTCAGCTTCAGAAGCAACCGCTTTATGTGCTGGAGATTCCGGATTTTGGCATCGTTATCGCCAGCTTTTCGGCTACGGCCCTTGGCGTGGGCGTGGGCGGATATGGCGTGGCGCTGTATGGAATTGCAGGATATGGAACGTAAGGGGTTGATTCAGTTCATGGAGGGGAGGCTTTGCCGAACGTAGCGCAGTATTATCCCGGCGATTTCCAGAGCGATATGGCGCAGACGCTTGCCTGGCTCTACTCGCGCCAGAACGTTAACGTCGGCAACTGGAACGCAAATGCCCTGCTGACCTCGCTTCCGATCTCAAATGCCCCAGGCGCGGCGCAGGTCGCCACTATTCCTGCGCTCGCCGAATGCGGCCTGGTTTCGCAGGCGGACTTTTCAAGTCTGCCGGTCACGACCATTGAAAACATTGTGATGCTGCCGCCGCCAGGCTGGCTGTTCGATGAATCGCTCGGGCCAGATGGTTTCCCTGTGAATTTCTCTCCTGTAGCGCTGCCTACCGGCAATCTCATGGCTCCGGTTATTCCACTCACCCGCAGCGAGATTCAAGCCTACTACGACGCCATGTACAACGCTTCGCCGAACGGCGCCGTCATTTGTGGCGCCAATTATCCGGTGCTTCCCGGGATGACGGTTTACGGTTACATTTTCAACCTCTTTTCAACCCCGGGACTTGCGGACATCGGGGATTATCGCGTCGATCTGTTTGTGCTGACGGACCAGTATTATTACCAATCAAGCGCGCCGGGCGTGCGACCGTTCCAAACGGGCATTTGCCAGGGCGTGCAACCGAATCCTTCCCAATTTCAGTCATTGCTGGTTCAACAAGGGTTGAACGGATATTGGGGCGCTCAGGTGATGAATCCGGGCGTCGTGGTGGCGGCGCTCTACCCATCCAGTGTGCCAAAACCCGCCTCTGGCTGGAGCGGAGGATTGCTTCCTGCCGGATGTCTCTGCCATTCCAACAGCGGCGTCGGCCAGAAGCTGACGAATTATTTCGCCCGGATTTATTCCAAAACCGATATCGAATACCTGCAGGAAGACAACATCCCGATCTTCGTTCAGGACTCATTCCATGCGCGCTGCGGGTCGCAAGTGGTTCCGGCAGCGGGCGAATTGACCGTGCATGTGCTTTATGAGGATCCGGTGAAGGGTCCGACATTGGTTTACACTTCGCTTCAGAATGAAGCGGCTTATCAGGACCTGCCGCGTTCTTTCGTGGTGCCCACCTCCGATCCGCTCTATGTGCCCGATCCCACCGAAAGCAACGAGGCCGCTCTGCAAAATCGCAGCTATATCTACGATTGCGCGCTCGGAATCCTGGTTTATACCGCGGCAGGGAATTTCATCGCTGCATCAAAAATCATCCGGCAGATCAATTTTTTTCTCGATCATCCGGGATACCTGGCCGCTCAGACACTCGAAAACGGGGAAGACGGCAATGCGCCCACGCGCTGGACGAAATCAAATAGCGCAGCCTCGGTTACGGAGGTGAACGATCCTGCCCAGCCGCCTTATGGCACGGGCCTGGTGGTGGACTTCCACGCTGCGGCGGCAAATGACCGCTTCACTTTTGTGGGTCTTGGCCTCCCAAATGCCACGAATGGCATGCTGCAATTCCAGCATAAAGAAAGCTCGACGGTCGGCTTCGTTTTTAACGTGACCATCGAGACGAGCGGCGGGAAAGTGACTTCGGTGCAGGTTACATCCGCTCCTCCGGCGCCAGCTTCTTACAATCCTGCGGCCGGCGCCATCACCGTTGCGGTAGGGCCGGGCGGGAATTTCTACCGCACGGAGCTTCTGAATCTCGAATCCCTGGTCTCGGATTTGGCGAATGACGTCCTTGCCGGAATTGCGGGCTTCGCGGTGACGCTCTCCGCCCCCGGCGATATGTATTTTGACAACTTCAGCATAGGCGGTTTGCAGCCGCAGGATTCGTTAAGCTTCAGTTATGACATTTATAACGGACAGATTGATCAACCCTACATCCGGGTGGGCGCAATGGCCTGGGTTTGCTACGCCTACGCCGTCTATATGGCATTCTCGCTTGACTACACTCCCGCGCTCTATCTCCAGCGCATGATCAATTTCCTGCTCACGCTTCAATCCACTGCGAACGATTTGACGAACGGGCTGTTCTATCTGGGGCTGGGCCGATATCAGGATCCGGGCTATCAATTTGCGCCTGGCCTCGTCCCGTCGGTTTCAACCGAGCATCAGGTGGACGTGTACTTTGCCTTCATGCGCTGTTCGGGGGCGCTCGCGACCGCATCCACGCAGCTTCAGAAAACCGGCGTCATCACCCAGCAGCAAGCGCAGTCGCTTGCATCGACGGCGGCGCGGATTGAATCCATTGCCGCGCAAGTGGCGAGCCAGACGCTCGCAAATCTTTATATTCCGCCTCAGGGCGGCGTGCCAGGGCGCTTTGCGCAGGGAGCAAGCGCCGCGGGATTGGATACCTTCGAGGCGTTGGATGCTTCCGGCGCCTGGTCTGCGATCCTGGCTTACGCCGTGGGCGCGTCAACTCAAGCCGAGCAAGCGTTGCAATTTGTCTATGAAAATTTCTTCTTGCAGAATCAGCAGATTCTGAAATCGCAAATCTCCAATTCCTATAATCAGGCTTACCAGCAACGGACGCCATTCTCCGGCTTCAAGGCCTATAACGATTCACCGGGCGGCTACAGCGGCTCGCCCCTCTCCATATGGCAGGAAGGGACGTGGGGCGTGATTCTGGCGCTGCTGCGGCTCTACAATGACCAGAGTGTGCAGGCTTATTTTACTGGCGTTGCAGGCGGTTTGGATGCTTTTCTCGCGCGTCTCATCAACGACCAGCGGACCATCCGCGCAACCACAGCCGATGGCTCGCTCGTGGGATATTCCCTCGCTGCCCGGGGCTTGCCCTACGAATTCGAAGCGTGGCCGATGTTTGCCGCAACGGCCTGGATGTGGCTCACCGCCAATCGCCCCGATCTGCTGCTTTCTGTCTCAAGTAATCCGCAGATTCTGCCTTACCTCACTGTTCCGCAGGGCGCCAGCCAGTCCATAAACGAGCTTGAAGGAGCGTCTTCCATCGGGGCGATGACCGTCAAAACGATTGATCCATCGGGCGCGCTCAAAGGCCTGACCGCGCAGGACGCCCTGATCGGCAAGGTTGCGCGTTTGAAGATGGGGTTCCCCGGCCAATCGCTTGGCGACTTTGTGACCCTGCATACGATGCAGATCAGTCAAACGGGCTGGACGGCGGATGGCCAGGTCACGTTCACTCTGAACGATGTGCAGCGGTTCCTGCTGGGCCAGCAGGTGTGGCTGCGCGGCGGCCCGCTCGAATGGGCGCCCGGGCAACCGAAAGCGCCGCAACCTATCGGCCCTGCGGCAGGCGCCAATGCTTTTCCGGTGAGCGACAAGAATCCGCGCTACGTTCAGGGCAATCCGATCGATCTGCTGCTCGTGACGCTGCAAAATGAGCTGGGCGTTGGCCAGGATCCATCCCTGCGCGGCTCGGATTACGTCCTCGAGCGCGCCGTATCAACTTACAGCTCACAGCAGAATTATCAGCCGCTTGCTCCGCCGCCCGGCTGGGTCCTCTTCCAGCCCGGCCAGGATGCGACGCTGATCAATCCTAACCCGTATATTGACGTGCTGGGCTTTCTTGCTCTGCGCGACTCGGAATTTTCCGGCGATTGGTTTGAGTTTGAAATTACCCGGCCTGTGGATGGCAAGCAATTTATCGAAGACCAGATTCTGAAGGCGCTGGGGCTTTACCTAATCGTGAGGCCTGACGGGCGGCTGGCGCTGAAGAGCATGAAACCGCCGGTCAGCCAGACTCCTGTCATGGCGCTCAACCCGAAAAATATCGTCGGCATCCCTCAAATCGACCGCCAGCCGGTCGTGAACGTGGTCACAGTGAAGATGAACGTTGAATCAGGGGGCGTGACGACGGCTGCGCGCGCCTATGATTTTCAGGTGACGTTTGAACAGCGCGAGTCGCTCGTCCGCTATAACCAGATCGATCAGCGCCAGATTGAAGCGACCGGCTTGAAGCTGAATTTCGGCGGCATGATGCGCGCGCAGATGATTGCCGACCGCATTTTCCGTCGCCATGCCTTCGCGCCGCCCGTCTATCACGTGAAGGCTTTTCTGAGTGCGCTTACCATCGAACTGGGCGATTACGTCTGGCTTTCGCATCCGCTGGCGACGGACTTTGCCACCGGCAAGATGGGGCTTGCGAGCGTCGTGTGCGAAGTGATTGGCAAGCGCCCCAACTACGCGCACGGCAACGTGGAATTTGACCTGCTCGACACGCGCTTCATCAATCTGACAAAACCATATTTCATCGCCCCGGCAAACGCCGGCGTTCCAGACTGGGCAGGCGCAAGCGCTGCACAGAAGGCGCAGTATATGTTCATCTCACAGGCTGCGACCGGCAGCTTGTATGCCGATGGGACGCCGGGAAACACAATCTTTTGAATAATTGGTTCATTGAGTCGTTTCTTCATTGATTCAATGACTCAATGCACCAATGAAAAAATAAAAAGATGAGTCAATTAACCTTTACTGCCATCCCCGGATTCTTTGATCTGGCTGATTCCGCCATTGCCGGCAATCAGCCGCTCACAGACGATTCGCTGCAAAAGATTTCGCACAACGCCAAGTTTGCCGCCGTGCGCTGCGAGATCATCTTCATGGGTTTCTACACGAACGGCAACAATGTGCCCGCTCCGGTGAGCCCCGTGGATGGGTACGCCTATTCGCGAGCGGAGTGCCTGTTTATTCCAGTGTTGGTTTCCACCCGCCAGCCTGCCCCGGGTTTCGTTCCGGGGCAGGCAAGCTTCCCCGCGCTGGCCAATGCGGATAATTATCAGGGGAGTCTGGTGGCCGCGCCTTACGAGTTGGATATCAACGATGCCACCGGCGTCGTCGCCTGCTCGGTTTATGGCAGCGCCAATGGCGCGCAGAACCAGGGCACGGTGAAGGTCTACGCCGTCTGCCAACGCAGCTCGGTGAATCAGAATAATTGATTCAATGGCGCAATGAAAAAATGAGGAAATGAAAGCATGGCTGTCAATCGAACCATTCTTCCGCGCAAAGGGCTGATTCAATCGCAGCACGGCCTCACCGGTTACGAGGCTGATCAGGACGCCAACTGGTCGCTGCTGGATGCGAATGTGGCCTTCATCACCGATCTTATGTGGGGCGATCTTGGAACCAACGGCGTGGTGAGCGGATTTGCGCTTTCGACTTCATCCACGCTAACGCCCGGCCTCACCGCCGGCGTCCTTTATGCCCAAGGCCAGCGCTATGCGCCTTCGTCTGCGCCCGCCATTCCTGCGGCTCCGGCGAATGCCACATCCTATCTTTTTTACAACTCCAATTCCGGCTTTTACTGGCAGTCGAGCGCCAGCGGCGCGAGCAACGGTGATGCGCTGATCGGCCAGGCCGTCACCAATGCCACGGGGGTGACGGCAACGGCACAGGGGACCAGAATCTTCGGCCAGGTTCCTCTCGCCCCGAGCGCCGCCGGCAACTTCACTGTGCAGCATTTTCTCGGGCGCAAACCCGCCGGCGTCGTGATTCAACTCACTTCCAATATCGCCATCTGGTTCCAATCTCCCGCCTATGATGCGACCAACTTATACCTTTCTGCTTCCGCCGCCGGCACGGCTACGGCGCTTGTGTGGTGAATATCAGCCAGCCAGCGCAGCCGATTAGCAACTGTAGGGGCGCGCGGTCGTCAATGATCCGGATTAATGTTTTCGTCCGGGCGAAACGGAGCGCGCGCTTTGACGCGCCGTCAGGGTTTTGGCTGCGGTGGTGCGGAGAGCGTCGGGGACATTTTTATTGATGGCAAGATTTCTCATGTCGCGTTCGTTCAGCCGATGGATCAACGGCAGGGTCATATCCAGCGGGGCGCGCGGATTATTCACCAGGGCGCGGAGGACGGAATAACTTTTCATGAATGCGCGGTTCAAGGCAAGCAGCCGAAGAATCTCTTCCGTGACGTTCTTCATGGAGGCATAAGCCTCAACTTCCGACTCGGAGATTTTAGGCGATTGGAGCACGGCGCGCGCCACAACTTTATTCGAATCCCGTATCAGAATGAACCGCTCCTCAGGGCTTCCAGTCAGAGCGCATTTGATCTTCTCTGCCACGCTCATGCGATGAATTTTCTGAAGGGTTGTTTCACGCGCGCGAGCGACTTCGGCTTCGCCGGCCGCGGTTTCTGAAGGCTGTGTTCCCGCATCGTTTGCGGACCTCGGCGCGACAGAGGCGGGTTGCGATCCCATGCGGGAAAGAATCAGGTCCTGCAATTCCGGGCGAAGAGACGGATTTTCGAGCAAAGCTTCCAGCAGTTCCTCGCGGCGTTCTATGAGATGGCGCGCGGCGAACTCAAGCGCTGCGGGCGGGCAGGAGGAATCGCGGAGCGCGTCGCGCAATTGCTCCGCTGGCCAGGCTTCAAGAGTTGCGAGCGCCTGGGCGCGAACTTCTTCATCCGGGTCCTGGGTCAGGATCACGAGAATCTCAACTTTCTCGATGAGAGGCACGGGCAATTCGCCCTGCGCGCCTTTGCGGCGGATAGGGAGAGGCGCGACGCCTTCGCGTAGAGAGTCTGCGATGCGGGGAGGGTTCGGTGCGGAATCAGGGGGTATAGCCTTTAAGGTCATTCCGGGTGAGGTGAACTTTCTTGACTTCTCCAAACCGGCCGAGAGGCTTCAGGGTGACGCCGTCGAGGCTGAGGACCGTGCCTTGAGCATTTCCGGTGGTCACATCGAAATAGTTCCTGGCCATCAGCGTCTTGATTTCGTTGGGATGAAGCACGCGCTCTAAGACCGTTTTCCCATCCGCATCGACCGCGACCCATGCGGGCTGCGTCGCTGCGACCTGAAGCAGCATCTCTCCTTGTGCTTGCGCCTCTGCGGGCGTCGGCGCACTGGAGCCTGGAGTTGAAGCGGTTGCCGGGGTTGCCGGGGTTGCCGAAGCGCCTGTAGCGGCTCCTGCGGCTGCGTGATCGCCGCTCGCACTTGGAGGGGCGGAAGATGATGCGTCAGCCGACGCCTGTGCGCCGCCGGCGGTGGAGTTGGACGCCGGGCCGGAGGACGAAGATGAGGCCTTTCCATCCCTCGCCGTGGCGCTGCCTTGCGCTGGGCTGGAGCCGGAATTTGACGCATCGACAGAGGTCAACACCTGGGGCGGTTTCGTGGAAGCCGTGTCCAGTGAAGTGGAAGATTTGGCCAGTGCAGCGCCCGCAGGAGATGAATTTTCAAACGTCGAGGCTGATTCGGAAAAGCGATGCCCGTAATGAAAGATGGCATATCCTCCCGCGAGCAGAAGCACGGCGATAACCCACGGGAGAATGGGAATGCGGGATTTCAGGTTAGCCCTGTTGCTACTGACACCAATTCGGGAAAAATCCTCCTCGCCCTTTGGAGGAGCGACCAACTGGTACTCAGCCAGCACGCGCTCTTCATCCAGGCCCAGATAGTTGGCGTATGCCCGAATGAAACTGCGCGTGAAAATGCCGCCCGGAAGCTTATAGAATTCTTCGTTCTCCAACGCTTCCAGGAGGCGAATGCTGATTTTGGTAGTCTCGGAGATTTCCTGAAGCGAGATGCCTCGCATCTCGCGTTCACGTCGCAGATTCTCACCAAAGCCGGCCATGCGCACGCCTCGGCCCTACAGAAATCGATGTTGGCTGAGATAAGGATATTACCTTATCTGTTACGCTGTCAAACCCTTTTAGGGCTAAATCAGCTAATCGGGCCTTAAATATTAGTGGTTTATATTCAGTAACTTATAAACAGAAGTTGCGCTAAAGTCCCGAGATGGCAGGCCAGCCTCAGTTGCTCCACGAGAGTATGTAAAGAGTTACGGGATGAGTGCAAAGGATTGTCACCGCCGTGACTCCATCAGGCGTGAGACGGCATGCAGCAAATCGTATTTAGTCAAGATCGCGTAATGGTTGCTGCCCAGATCGACGAATACCGCCGGGCATTCGCGCGTAATCAGCGTGGTGATCTGATCCACGGTTGCGGAAGGCCGGACAATGGGAAACGGACCGCTCATAATCTCGCGCACGACAACAGTTTTCAGGTCTTTGCCTTCCAGAGCAAGGCCCAGGATTTCATCTTCATAAATGGCGCCGGTGGGGGCGCACTCATCAAAGACGGGGAGTTGCGAGAAATCATGCGCCTGCATCAACTCAAGCGCCGCAGAGACTTTGTCCGAAGGCGCCACTTTCACCAGTTCCTGCTGCGGCCCTCCCAGGTCGGCGCGCGCCTGCAAAATTTCCTGCGCTGTCCAGGAAATGGAAGGCTCAAGGTAGCGATTGTCTCGCATCCATTCCGTATTGTAGACCTTGCTGAGATAACGCATCCCTGTATCGGGAATAAAGACCACCATGAAATCTTCTTTTTGAAGTTCGGGCAGGATCTGGGCTGCGGCGGCCATCGCCGTGCCCGCCGAGCCGCCCGCGAAGATGCCTTCCTGGCGCGCCAGGCGGCGAGCCCACAGGAATGAATCCTTGTCGGTCACGCGGCGAACGTCGTCAATCACGCTGAAGTCAAGTGTGGTGGGGAAGAAATCTTCGCCGATCCCTTCCACCTTGTAAGTTTCCGCTTCGGGAACAGCGCCCGTATGGAAGAAGTCATAAAGGATCGAGCCTGCTGGATCGG
Organism: Acidobacteriota bacterium; assembly: GCA_902812415.1. Lineage (GTDB taxonomy): Bacteria > Acidobacteriota > Terriglobia > UBA7540 > UBA7540 > RH2-MAG17b. Next base: position 47,339 of record CADDZJ010000013.1, on the reverse strand, counting down.
CTCCGATCACCCTCACGTTGGGATTCTTCTCTTTCAGGAAACGGCCCACACCGGTGATGGTGCCTCCGGTCCCCATGCCCGCCACAAAATGCGTGATGCGGCCTTCGCTGTCCTCCCAGATTTCCGGTCCTGTCGTCCGGTAGTGGACTTCAGGGTTAGCAGGATTATGGTATTGATCGGGATGATAGGCGTTTGGAATCTCCTGAGACAGGCGATCTACCACCGCATGATAGCTGCGCGGGTCTTCCGGCGCGACAGCCGTGGGGCACACAATCACGTCAGCGCCCAGGGCTTTGAGCGTATCCACCTTTTCTTTCGACTGCTTATCGGCCATGGTGAAGATGGCCTTATAACCTTTCACTGCCGCCACCAGCGCCAGCCCCATGCCGGTATTCCCCGAAGTTCCTTCCACGAGGGTCCCGCCCGGCTTAAGCTTCCCCTGGCGTTCGGCCTCCTCCACCATGGCGATGCCGATGCGATCTTTCACACTGCCGCCCGGATTCAGGTAATCGCACTTGGCATAGACTTCGGCAGCGGCGCCGCCTGTAACGCGATGCAGCCTGATGAGCGGCGTGTGGCCAATGGCCTGAAGGATGTTATCGTATCGCATGCGCGCACCGTTTGGAGCCTATGGAATCTTTCGATTATAGCCGAAGATGATTTCATGCGGTTGGTGGATGTTCCATGCGCTCCGCTTATCGTCATTCCCGCGAAAGCGGGAACCCCGCTTCTGACGAGTCAAAGAGCCTCGGTTTTGTGTCAAGGGAGAGCAGTGGAGTCCAGACAGACTGGGGGGGCGAAAATCTCTGGCCGGATTTGAAAATTTTAACGCGATTTTTTCTTGACTTCGCGCAAGGCTGGCCCCAGAATATTAGGGTCAGGAATATTTATACGCAGCATGTATAATTATGCTGCAAGGAACCCGGAGAATTGGAAACGCTGCTCGAACACGAAGCCCGCGCGCGCCAGCAATCGGAACTAAAACCTGTGGCGCGCGTCGCCGTCGTCGGGGCGACAGGTTATGCGGGCGGTGAGCTGATTCATCTTCTGACCCGGCATCCCGCCGTCGAGGTGGTCAGCCTCATGTCCTCGGGGCGCGGCGGAAGGGAGGCCGTGACGCTTGCGGAATCGCATCCCGTATTGCGCGGCGCCTTGCCGGTTCCCATCCAGCCGCTTGATCTCGAACGGCTGACACCCGTCGAAGTGGACTTTGTTTTTCTCTCCACCCCGCACGAGGCTTCTCTCGAGCTTGTTCCGCAGCTTCTCGATCGCGGGCTGCGCGTGGTGGACCTGAGCGGCGCTTTCCGGCTGAAGGATTCTGGCGCTTATCCACGCTGGTACGGCTTTGAGCATCACGCCGCAGAAGCGCTGGCGGAAGCCGTCTACGGCTTGCCGGAGCTGCATGCAGATGCCATTCGCCAGGCTCGCCTGGTGGCGAATCCGGGCTGCTACCCCACCTCGGCGATTCTGGCGCTGGCTCCGTTGCTTCAAGCCCGAATGGTGGATGTCGAGGCAGGCATTGTTTGTGACGCGAAGTCAGGCGCAACAGGCGCCGGACGGTCGCCCAAGGACGAACTGCTTTTCGCAAACGTGAATGAGAACTGCCGGGCTTACGGCTTTTTCAAACACCGCCACGTTCCCGAAATGCTTCAGGCGCTGAAGCTCGAGCCTGAGGTCTTCACGTTCACGCCTCATCTTCTGCCCATCACGCGCGGGTTGTTGAGCACGCTTTACGTAAGGCTGAATCGGGCGTATTCGAGCCAGGAAGTGATGCGCGTGTTTCAGGATTTTTACGGCGCAGCGCCCCTGGTGCGCATTTATGAGGATGGCAGGCTGCCGGAGATTCGGGCTGTTGCTTACACCCAATATGCCGATCTGGGCTTTGTGCTCGATTCGGACTCTTGCCGCCTGGTGGTGGTTTCGGCGCTCGATAACCTGGGCAAAGGCGCAGCCGGGCAGGCTGTTGAGAACATGAATCTGATGCTGGGTTGCGCGGAGGATGCGGCGCTCAGATGAGGCTGGTCATCAAGATTGGAGGGCAGGCGGCGGAGGATCGCAAGCTCCGCCACGATCTGGCGCGCCAGATCACTGAGCTGCGCCGCTCGGGAGAGGACGTGGTGGTAGTGCATGGCGGCGGGAAAACGCTCACCCAGACTCTTGAGCGTATGGGAATCCCCACCGAGTTCGCTTCTGGATTGCGCGTGACGAATGCAGAGACGCGCGACCTGGCGCTGATGGTGCTCGCCGGACTGGTGAACAAGCAGTGGGTGGCTGAGATTGAGGGCCATGGGCAGGCGGCGCTGGGAATTTGCGGCGGAGACGCGAAGTTGATGGAAGCGCGCAAGCTGGCGTTGCGGAATGGAGGCCAGAGGTGCGATCTGGGGTTTGTTGGGCGGCCCAGCAAGGTGGATCCGGCCATCCTGGAATGGGCCTTCGGAAAGCGCATGATACCGGTGGTGGCGAGCATCGCCCTGGGGCCGAGGAACGAGTACTTCAACGTCAATGCAGATGATTTCGCGGCGGCGCTGGCCACGGCGCTTCCGGCGGATCGCCTGGTTTACGTGACGGAATCCGGCGGCGTCTGGGATGCGCAGAAAAGGCTTCTATCCGAGGTGCGGGTGAAGGAGATTCGGGGCATGATCCGCAAGGGGGTTGTGCGCGACGGCATGATCCCCAAGCTTCTTTCCTGCGCCCGCATTATGGCCGGCGAAGTGAGTGAGATCGATATGATCTCTCCGGCTGCCTCCAACGGCCTGCTGCGCGTTATTCATAGCCGCGAGCACGCGGGCACGCGGATTGTCAGGTGAAGCGCACGGGCGCATAACTGAACGGGCTGCCATGCCGAATGCCGTCATTCCCGCGCAAGCGGGAATCCAGCGGCTTTGCATGCAGGGCGAACCTGATGAACTACGAAGAAATCAAGGAACTCGAAAGGCGGGCGCTGATTCCCACCTATGAGCGCCTGCCGATACTGGCCGTGCGGGGCGAAGGTTGTTATCTCTATGACGATCGTGGGAAGAGGTATACGGACTTTCTGGGTGGCCTTGCGGTGAATGCCCTGGGCTACGGGCAGCCGGAGATCATGAAAGCGCTGCGGGATGAGTCCGAGAACGTCCTGCACGTTTCCAATCTTATTTATCACCGTTATCAGGGGCCGCTCGCCGAAAAGCTGGCGCGGCTTGCGGGTCTGGATCGAGTGTTCTTCGGCAACTCGGGCACGGAAGTGATCGAGGGCGCTCTCAAGCTGGCGCGTGCCTATGCGCGGCTGCGTCATCCGGCGGAGCCGTTTGAAAGATTTGAGATTCTGGCGGTCGAAAACTCATTTCATGGGCGCACGTTGGGGGCGCTGGCGGCCACCTGGCCGGAGAAGTACCGCAAGCCGTTTGAGCCGCTGACGCCGGGGATCAGGTTCGTGCGCCTCCACGACGTGGATGACCTTCGGGCAAAATTCACCCCGCGCGTTGCGGGCTTCCTGGTTGAGACCATCCAAGGCGAAGGCGGCGTGGTCGAGATGCGGGAGGAGTTCCTGAGGGCGGCGCAGGAACTTTGCCGGGAAAATGACGCCCTCTTCATCTGTGATGAGATTCAATGCGGCCTGGGCCGGACAGGGCGCATGTTTGCTTACGAACGGTTTAGCCTGAAGCCCGATGTGGTGCTCGTGGCAAAGCCTCTGGCGGCGGGTCTGCCTCTTGCGGCCATGATCGCGCGAGATGATGCAGCCAAGGCTTTTGCGCCCGGCATGCATGGCACGACTTTCGGAGGCGGTCCGTTGCAATGCCGGCTGGCGTTGAAAGTGCTGGAAATCCTCGAACGGCCTGGGTTTCTGGAACGTGTACGCGAAGTGGGCGCTTATTTCCGCAGGCGCTTGGAGAATTTGAAGCAGGAACTGCCGGTGATTCGTGAAGTGCGCGGCGAGGGATTGATGCTGGCTGTGGAACTCACCGTGGCGGGGAAGAATATTGTCCGCCAGGCGCTTGAGGCAGGCTTCCTGATCAATTGCACGCAGGAAAAGGTTTTACGTTTCTTACCCCCGCTCATCGTGGAGCGGCATCACATCGACGAGCTGATCGCGGCTTTGAAGCCGCTGCTGGCCGGTCTTAGAGAGGAAACCCGGCAGGAGGTACACGCATGACGCCTGTGTTGACTCAGATTGAGGTGCAGGAAAAACTCAGCGTGCAGGACCTAATCGCTGAGCGCGATTTAACGCGCGGAGACATTGAATTGATCTTTTCTCTGGCCGAGCGGGTGAAAAGGTCGCCGGGCGCTTACGCTCGCGCCCTTCAGGGCAAGCAGTTGGCAATGATCTTTGAGAAGCCCTCGCTTCGCACCCGAGTCACGTTCGAGGTGGGGATGACGAGCATGGGCGGGTATGCAGTGTACCTTGACCATGCCAAACCCCGACTGGGCGAGCGGGAATGCATCAAGGATATTGCCCGGAACCTCGACCGCTGGGTGCACGGCATTGTGGCGCGGACGTTCTCTCACGAATCCGTTCTGGAACTGGCGGAGAACGCCTCCATTCCGGTCATCAACGGGCTTACCGACCTCCTCCATCCATGCCAGGCGCTGGCGGATTTCTTTACCCTGGAGGAGAAGTTTGGACGTTTGAAAGGCTTGCGAGTGGCTTTTGTCGGCGATGGGAATAATGTATGCAACTCACTGATGATGCTGGCGGCGAAACTGGGCGTTTCCCTGCGCGTCGCCACGCCGGCCGGATTCGAACCCAAACCTGAGATGGTGGAGGACGCGCAGGCTTGCGCTACAGGCACAGGGGCCTTGATTCAATTCTTCCGCGATCCGGTGGAAGCGGTCGAAGGCGCCCAGGCGGTCTATACGGATGTCTGGGCCAGCATGGGGCAGGAATACGCCGCCCATCTGCGGGCGCAGGTGTTCGCCCCTTTTCAGGTGACAGAGAACCTGATGAAGGCGGCGGGGCGGGAAGCGGTATTCATGCATTGCCTTCCCGCGCATCGAGGCCAGGAAGTGACGGACGCGGTGATTGATTCGCCCAGATCCATCGTCTACGATCAGGCCGAAAACCGCCTGCACGTGCAGAAGGCCATTTTGTTGTTGTTGTTGCAGGATAACCACTCGTGAATCAAGCCGTCAGCTTTCAGCCATCAGCGGTCAGCATGAGATGATCTTCCACTGTTTTTGCTGAAAGCTGATGGCTGACTGCTGAAAGTTTTTTTATGACCATTCGGAAAGCCGAACTCCGGGACGTGCCCGCTATCTTTGAGATGATCAACCACTATGCGGCTGAGAAGATCATGCTTCCGCGCCCGCTGACGGATCTCTATGAATCGGTGCGAGAGTTTCTGGTGGCGGAGGGTGAAGAGGGCCAAGTGCTGGGCTGCGGCGCCTTGAAGTTCTACAACGCAGAACTGGCCGAAGTTCGCTCGCTCTGCGTGGCTCCGGGAACCCAACACCGTGGGATGGGCCGCGCGCTGGTTGAGCGCGTGCTGGCGGAAGCGGAAAGCTATGGTCTGAAAACGGTTTTCGCGCTGACGCTGGCCCCTGAATTCTTCCTGAAATGCGGTTTCCGCGAGGTAGCCCGCGAACGCTTTCCGATGAAGGTGTGGCGCGATTGCCTGCGCTGCGACCGCTACTTCCACTGCCACGAAAAGACGGTGTGCCTCGATTTGCCGCGCCCTTCGGAGAAACCTGCCAAGGTCCAGGCTGAACCCGCCGAAGTCTCGGCCTGAGACTCTTTCCTTTCCTGCTCTCCTGGCAACATCGCATCGGAACGCCATATGTGGCGCGGTTCTGCGTAATCTGGTAGCATTTCACGCTGGCCTTTTCCGGCCAGGAAGAGCATCTTTCCGAATTGAAGGTGACTGGCTTATGCGCCGTTCGAGTCTTTCGCGGAAGAGCGCCCGCTTATGCGCTTTGGTCATCACAGCATTCCTGAGTCTTGCAACTTTCAGTTGCTCCAAGGGGAATCAATCCAAAACTTCCAGCACGGTCACGGTTCCGGCTGCTCCGGCATTTAACATGAAGAATCTTGATCCCAAAGTGAAACCGTGCGCGAACTTCTACGAATACGCCGACGGCGGCTGGATGGCGGCGAATCCCATTCCCCCTGCCTATCCCGCCTGGGGCGCTTTCAACGAGCTGGCTGAACGGAACCGCGAAATTCTGCGGAAGATTCTCGAAAAAGACGCGGCGGACAAAAGCGCTCCGAAAGGCTCCAACACTCAGAAGCTGGGCGACTTCTACGCAAGCTGTATGAATGAGAAAGAGGTTGAGGCGGAGGGCGCAAAACCGCTGGATTCCGAATTTGAACGGATTAATCAGATTCACGATCAAGCGAGCCTGCAGGCGGAGATTGCGCGCCTGCAAGGCATGGGAGTGAACGCGCTGTTTGCGTTTGGCTCCGAGCAGGACTTCAAGAATAGCGAAATGGTGATTGGCGACGCCGAGCAGGGCGGGCTGGGATTGCCGAACTGCACCTACTACACCAAGCAGGACCCGAAGTCAAAACAGATTCGCGCTCAGTACGTTGACCACGTTGCAAAAATGTTCGAGTTGCTGGGCGATAAGCCCGATGCGGCCTCCTCAGAAGCGCAAACGGTCATGAAGCTTGAAACCGAGCTTGCCAAGTCTTCGATGACGCCCGTTCAGTTGAGAGATCCGAAGGCGGTGTATCACAAGATGACTCTAGCGCAACTGAACCTGGTGACGCCGCAATTTTCCTGGAGCGCTTATTTTCACGAGGTGGGCCATCCAAGTCTTGATTCCATCAATGTGGGCCAGCCTGATTTTTTCAAAGAGGTCAATAAAGTTCTGGCTAGCGCGCCGCTCGCCAATTGGAAAACCTATCTTCGCTGGCATTTGATTGACGCGGCTGCTCCGTATCTCTCCAAGGCCTTCGTGGATGAGAATTTCAATTTCAACGGACGGATTCTGACCGGAACCAAGGAAATTCTTCCCCGCTGGAAGCGGTGCGTGGCGGCTACAGACCGGGGGCTGGGCATGGCCTTGGGAGAGCAATACGTGCAGGTGGCGTTTCCTCCGACGGCGAAAGCGCGGGCCATGGCTATGGTAGACAACCTCATCAAGGCGCTGAGGAGCGATATCTCTACGCTCAGTTGGATGGGTCCGAAGACGCGCGAACAGGCGATTGCCAAGCTCCAATTGGTGATGAAAAAGATTGGCTATCCGACAAAATGGCGGGATTATTCCGCTCTTCATATCGCGCAGGGCCCCTACGTGGAAAACGTTTTCCAGGCGGATTTATTTGAATTCCATCGTGATTTGAACAAGATCGGCAAGCCCGTGGACCGTACGGAATGGGAAATGACGCCTCCTACCGTAAACGCCTATTACGATCCTTCGATGAATGAGATTGTGTTTCCCGCCGGCATTCTTCAGCCGCCTTTCTTCAACCCTGACGCCGATGACGCCATCAACTATGGCGCGATGGGCGCGGTGATTGGACATGAAATGACGCATGGGTTTGACGATGAGGGCCGTCAGTTTGACGCGCACGGCAACCTAGTGAACTGGTGGACGCCGGAGGATTTGAAACGCTTTCAGCAGCGGGCTGAGTGCGTCGAAAAGCAGTTTGACGGCTACGTCGTCGAGGACCATCTTCATGAGAACGGCAAGCTGGTGCTGGGCGAGAGCATTGCCGACCTGGGCGGCCTGACAATTGCGTATGCCGCCTTCCAGCAAACGCCCGAAGCGAAGTCACAGACGAAGATCGGCGGCTTTACGCCCGACCAGCGGTTCTTCCTGGGTTATTCTCAGATCTGGGCCGAGAATATACGGCCGGAGTTTGCGCGCCTGCTGGTCTCGGTGGACCCCCACCCCATTCCGCGCTTCCGCGTGAACGGACCGCTTTCGAATATGCCGGCTTTTGCCGAGGCCTGGGATTGCAAGCCCGGCGACGCCATGGTGCGGCCGCCTCAGGACCGTTGCAAGATCTGGTGAAAGAGCAAGACAACGACTTGGCGCAAGCCGAATTGTTCCTGGAGGCAACAGGTGTACATACCGGAATATTATCGTATCGACGATCTCTCGGCTGCGCTGGCGTTCATGGAGGCGAATCCGTTTGCGATACTTGTTTCTGCGTCGGGAGGAATTCCCTTTGCGACGCACATTCCGGTTCTGGCGGACGAGCATGAGAATCAGATCATCCTGACAGGACATGTCGCGAAAGCGAATCCCCACTGGCAAATGTTGGAGCAGGAGCAGGAATCGCTGGTGATCTTCCACGGCCCTCATGCCTATATCTCACCCAGCCTGTACGAAAGTCGCGAGAGCGTTCCCACCTGGAACTACGCCGCCGTTCACGCTTACGGTCGTGCGACCGTGCTGAGGGAAGCCGGGCGTCTGGAAGAAATCCTCGTCGAGACCATCCAGACATTTGACCCGCCGTACCTTGACCAGTGGTTTGCCTTGCGGAAGGAATATCGGGCGCGGATGATGGGTCAGATTGTTGGTTTTGAAATCGCTGCCACAAGGCTGGAAGGAAAATTCAAGCTGAGTCAAAACCGTTCAAAACAAGACCAAGCCAGCGTGATGGAGTCTCTCGAAAGGAGCGAAGATTCATGGGTCTCCGGCATCGCGCGACTCATGAAAAACCAGGGCCTGGGTTTGTGACCTCAAGTCAATGAATCAATTCGCCTCGGAGGGGCAGAATCAACCTCGCCTCCGCGCCTTGTCCTGAAAGACGATTCTTTAATGAGAGCGTGCCGCCGTGGGCTTCGGCGATCTGACGGCTTAAGATCAGGCCAATCCCGACGCCGCCCGGCTTCGTGGTGAAGAACGGCACGAAAAGGTTGCCGGGGTTGGAAATTCCGGGGCCGTCGTCTTCAACCCACACCTCAAGATTAGCGCCGTTTTTCTTCCAGCCAACCCGCACACCGCCTCCGCCCTCAAGAGAAGCATCCACGGCATTCCGGACCAGATTAATCAGAAGTTGTTCCAGTTGATCGCCATCCGCAGAGATGATCATGTCAGGGCCCGGAAGCACAGCAACCGGAAGCCGGGTTTCAAGGCCCGCTACGCGGCGAACCCAGGGGCCTACTTCAAGCGGCTGGAATGTGGGCTTCGGAAGCCGCGCCAGGCGGGCGTAGGCGCCGGTGAAGCGGCTCAGGGCTTCCGCTCTTCCGCCAATCACGCGCAAGCCGCGTTGCATATCCTCCTCCCAGTCGGCGGGCCGCGGGGCGCGGCCCAGCAGTTTTTCCAGGCTTCCGGCCATCGATTTGATCGGCGCAAGCGAGTTGTTGATTTCATGGCCCAGCACGCGGACCAGGCGCTGCCAGGCTTTGAGTTCTTCTTCGCGCAGAGCGCGGCTGAGGTTTGTAATTACCAGCAGTTGCATCGGCAGCCCGCCCTGGCGGAAATCGCTGCGGCTTACGCCCCATCGCGCCGTCACGTCCGGTTCGCCGAGAAAGGTCCTTTCAAAGACGCGCTCGCCCGGATGTGACCCGCTCTGAAGGCACGAACCTAATCCCAGTTCGGCAGCGGTTGAACCCAGCAATCTTTCAGCCGGCTGCGCCAGCAGACGCTCGCCGGCGCGGTTCACCAGGCGCAGCCGCTCGCTTACATCAAACGCGAAAACGGCTACGTCGATCTCCTCCATGACCTTGCGAAGCAGAGTCGTGGCTTCGAGCGCATCGAGGCGTTGTTCCCGCAGCGTATTGATCAGAAGATTGGCTTCCCGCATCACCTCCCCAAGCGGGTCATCGCCGCGCGTCGCGCGGGCGCGAAGGGAGTAATCACCTTCGCGCAGCGCCGACAGCAGATTGGAGAGAGTGTGCAGAGGAATCTCGACGCGCGGGCGCAAAGCAAGAGAGATTCCCAGCCAGCAGCCCGTCATGAGGATGGTGAGCGTCCATTGAGTCTGCGAGGAATAAGGCCCGCTCCACAAAAGAACCAGCGCCACGATTAAGGCGGGAAGGCCTGCCAGCAAGGCCATGCCGACAATGCGCCGCACGAACGTGAGCCTTCTAACGCGCGCGTCTGTCCTGGAGTCGCGGGCCATCAACGCCACCCTGCGAGCGATGGCTGAATCGCTTCGTGGAATCATTTTAACCACATCCGGCGCTTAAAATACGAACCACAGCCTGCAGATGCCCAGGCGTGGAACCCGGCGCCTAATCTGCGCTGCCTTTCATTCCGTATCTTTCCAGCCTTCGATAGAGCGCGCTACGGCTCAGCCTCAGAGCGTGCGCCGCCTGACTGATGTTGCCTTGAAAGCGTTCGAGCGCCTTCCGAATGAGAAGCTTTTCCGCGTCTTCGAGAGGCATTTCCTCCAGATGCGCGGGCGTGGATTCCGAGGGCAGAAGGCCGAGGTCGCGAACGCTGACCGTATTTCCCTGCGCCATCAGGACAGCTCGCTCAATAGCATGATTGAGCTCGCGGACGTTGCCGGGCCAGGAGTAGATCTTCAGCGCCTGTTCGGCGGCGTAATCGAAGCCTGACAAAGGGCGGCGATAGCGGCTGCTGTACTGGCTGAGAAAGGAAAGAGCCAGCGGCAGGATGTCTTCCCGGCGCTCTCGCAAAGGCGGGATGTGAATCTCAATGGTATTCAGGCGAAAGAGCAGATCTTCGCGGAAGCGGCCCGCGGCCACCTCTTCGCGCAAGTCGGCGTTGGTGGCGGCGAGCAGCCGCACATCGACGCGATGCGTTTTGGAGGAGCCAAGGCGCTGCACTTCGCCTGTCTCGATGACGCGCAGGAATTTTGCCTGCTGGTTCAGAGGCACGTTGGCAATTTCGTCCAGAAAAAGCGTGCCTCCGGAAGCCATCTCAAAGCGTCCGACGCGATCAGTCTTCGCATCGGTAAAAGCGCCTTTGACGTGACCGAAAAGCTCGCTCTCGAAGACTCCCTCGGGGATGCCTCCCGCATTCACGATGACCATGGGTTTTGAGGCGCGCTGGGAAAGCGCATGTAGGCTTCGCGCCACCACCTCTTTCCCCACGCCGTGTTCTCCGGTGATGAGCACATTAGCGTCCGAGGGCGCAACGCGTTGAACCAGGGCTAGCACGCTCTGCATGGCCGGAGATTTGGCCACGATAGACGGTTGAGCCTCTGCGCGCAGGAGGCGATTCTCGGCCTCCAGGCGCTGTCCTTCGCGCAAGGCCCGGCTGAGCTCCACCTGGCTGCGCAGGATGGCCAGCAGGCGGGCGTTATCCCAGGGCTTCTGAATGAAATCCCGCGCCCCGCGCCGCATGGCCTCAACCGCCAGTTCGACGCTTCCCCAGGCTGTCATGACCACCACGGGCAGCGTGCTGTCGAGCGTCTGGAGGCGAGCGAGCAGGTCCAATCCTTCATGGCCGGAGGTTGTATCCCGCGCGTAATTCAGGTCGATCAACAAAGCGTCGAATTCGCGGCCTTCCAGCGCCTTGAGCAGTCCTGCCGGAGAAGCGGCGGTTTCGACTTCATATCCTTCGTTCTTCAGCAGAAAGCGCAAAGCCTCAAGGACGTCGGGCTGGTCGTCAGCGACGAGGATACGGGGCGGATTCTCCGTAGAGATCTTCATAGTGCGGAGGAGTGGAGAAGCTTTCAGCGATCAGCGGAGAAATTGTGCCTTGACCACTGAAAGCTGAATGCTGATGGCTGACCGCTGCTTTCAGGATATCCATCCATCCACCAGCTTGATGGTCCGGTTGCCGTAAGCGGCCCAGTTCTCATTGTGAGTCACCTGGATAATCGTCGTGCCCTCCTCGTTCAGCTTCTTGAAGAGGTCCATGATTTCTTTGCCCTGCGAAGAATGCAGATTCCCCGTGGGCTCATCCGCCAAGATCAGCCTGGGGCTGGCAATGACGGCTCGCGCCACCGCCACCAATTGCTGCTGCCCGCCTGAGAGTTGGCTGGGAAAGAGGTCCTTCTTGCCGACAATATGAAACCGGTCGAGTGTGTCTCCCACCAGGGCCTGGCGTTCGGAGGCTCTTATGTCGCGGTAGGAAAGCGGGATATCCAGATTTTCGGCCACGGTCAGCCCATCGAGCAGATGGTACTGCTGAAAGACAAAGCCGATGTATTTCTTGTTAATCTCCGCGCGCTGCTTCACGCTGAGCTTATGGATCGGAGTATCCAGAAAATAGTATTCGCCCTTGAATTCGCCATCCAACATGCCAAGAATGGCGAGCAAGGTTGACTTGCCCGCGCCGGAAGGGCCCATGATGGTGATGAACTCGCCTTCACGAATTTCGAGATTAATTCGCCGCAGCACCCAATAACGGCTGGGCCCCACGGGATAAGATTTTTCAACGTTGATCATCCGGATCACGGAAGCTCGATTCTATTAAAGGAAGTTCCTAAAAAATTCTGGATGTGTCATGCTCAGATTTTCGCCGGCCATTCTGAGCGGCAGTGAAGAATCTCCGCATGATTGTGGAGGCTTGCGTCCTGGCCTTGCAGGCCATTGCGCGGCGCACCGAAACAGTCTTGGCATCGTCCGGCGAGCGCCATCAATTACGCGCCTTCGATGGCCGAGGGCTGCTCGCCCATTTCCAACTGCTCGAATGATTCATTCACAATGCGGCCATCGAATAAGGTTACGGTGCGCTGGGCGTAGCGCGCGAAGCGCGGATCGTGCGTCACCATCACGATCGTCGCGCCAGCGCGGTGCAATTCGCGCAGCAAATCCATCACCGCCGTGCCGTTTTTGGAGTCGAGGTTCCCCGTAGGCTCGTCCGCCAGCAAGACGGCAGGCTCGCCCACGAGCGCCCGCGCCACGGCCACGCGTTGCTGCTGGCCGCCGGAAAGCTGCGAGGGATAGTGCTTCACCCGGTGCGACATGCCCACGCGCTCAAGCGCCTTCTGCACGCGCTCCTTGCGTTCGCCTGAAGGCATGCCGCGATAGGTCAGAGGCAGTTCCACGTTTTCAAAAACGTTCAGGTCGCCAATGAGGTTAAAACTCTGAAAAATGAATCCCACCTCGCGGTTGCGGATGCGGGAACGATCCGCAAGATCGAGGTCCTCCACCGGCGTGCCGTTCAGCCAATACTTGCCTTCGGTCGGCGTATCGAGCAAGCCCATAATGGAAAGCAGCGTCGATTTGCCGCAGCCGGAGGGGCCGGCGATCGAGATATATTCGCCCTTATGAATTTCAAGATGAATGCCCGAAAGCGCGTGCGTCTCAACCTCATCGGTGTAAAACACCTTTGTGACGCCCTCGAGTCGGATCAGGTCGGTTCCGTTCGGTTCCATATTTTTCTCCTTTTAAGAACAGTGATGAGTGAATCGTGACGAGAGACGAGAATTCCAAAAAGCAAGCGGTCAGCGCTCAGCCCGCTTCACAGCCCAATGGTGACTGCTGAAAGCTGAGAGCTTGCTTCTGTCTCGTCACTGATCACTTGCCTCTTGTCACTCGTACCTCAGCGCCACCATCGGCTCCACTTTTGCCGCACGGCGCGCGGGGATGTAACACGCGCATAGCACTACGGCCACCAAGATGATCGAGGCTACGGTGAAGGTGACAAAATCCGTTGGCTTCACCCCGTAGAGCATGCTTGCAATCAATCGTGTCAGGCCGAGGGCCGCGATCAAGCCAGCGGCTAGGCCCATCATTGCCAGGACCAGGCCCTGCCTGATGACCATCAGCAACACGTCTCGCCTCTTCGCGCCCAGCGCCATGCGAATGCCAATCTCATGCGTGCGCTGGCTGACCGAGTAGGAGATGACCCCGTAAATTCCCACGGCGGCAAGCAACAACGCCAGCCCGGCAAACAAACTCATGAGCGTAGCAAGGAAGCGCTGGAAGGCCAGCGAGGTTGAGAGAACTTCCTCCATCGACCGGACTTGACCCACAGGGATACTGGGGTCCAGGTTCCGCACGACTTCTGTCACGGCCCGGCTGAGGCTGAGCGGCTCCACGCTTGTCCGCACGAGAATCGACGTAGGAAACCAGCCCTGAAAAAGCTGGTCTGTGCCGTAAGATGCCTGTGCGATGGGAATAAAGACTGTCGGCGGCGCCGGATCGTTCAAACTCGATCGAACATCGCCAACGACGCCGGCAATTTGAACCGCTTCTTCTCCGGCGCCCGGCCCGATGCCGAGAAGCATCACCAGACCGCCGATTGGATCACGCGACGCAAACCATCGGCGAGCAAAAGCGTTATTGACGATGGCTACTCTCGGAGCCTCCGCCGAATCGCTTTCCGTGAATGCCCGTCCGCGAAGTAATGGCACGCCCATTGCAGCAAAATAGCCAGAAGTGATTTCACGGTAATCTATAGAATAGATTCTCGAATCTCCCGCAATCCGCACGGGCACGTTTCCGCCTCGCTCGAGCGGCAACCCCACCGCCACCACCGCAGAGCTTTTTACCCCGGGGATGGCGTCAATCCGATGAACCAGGTTTCGATAGAAATTCGCCAGCGCAGGTGTGGAATTGTATTTCGATCCTGTCGTCCAGATTTGGAGCGAAAGAACGTGATGCGGGTCAAAACCGGGATTGGTGCGAAGTAGATTGGCAAAGGTTTTGATCAATAGCCCGGAACCGAGCAGAAGCACAAGCGAAAGGGCTACCTCGCCCGAGACCATCGCGGCGCTCAGCCGCCTTCGCCCCCGGCTGATGCTCGCCTGCGCCCCGCTTGCCTTCAGAGATTCGTTGAGGTCGGTTCGAGAGGCTTGAAGAGCGGGAGCCAAACCAAAAAGGATTCCTGTTGCTATTGCCACGAGGGCAGTGAAGCCCAAAGCCCAGCCGTCAAGCGCGATGTGCTGGGCGCGGGGCAGGTCCGCGGGCGCGAGCGCAAGCAGGAAATGCAGGCCCCAGTAGGCCAGGAGCAGCCCGAGCGCGCCGCCCAGCGCGGCGAGCAGGACGCTTTCGGTCAAAAGCTGTCGGAAAACTCGCGCGCGGTTAGCCCCCAGCGCCACGCGCACCGCGATCTCCCGGCTTCGCATTGCCCCGCGCGCCATCAGGAGGTTGGCCACGTTCACGCAGGCAATGAGCAGGACGAACCCAATCGCTCCAAAGAGCGCCAGCAGCGGCGTGCGGACATTTTCTGAAATAGAGTACTTATAAGGGATCGCAGCGAGGCTGAGAGCCCTTCGGGCTGTTTCTTTCATACCGGGAGCAAATTCCGCGAGAAACGGCTGAGTGAGCGAAGCCACGTAAGCGTCTGCCTGTCTTTGGGAAACACCCGGCTTCAGCCTACCGATCACGTCATAGTTCCAGCCGCTGCCAATGGTATGCCGCACCTGACCGATGGTGGTCCACAAGCGCGCAGCGGGGACGCTGGCAAAGCCGGCCGGCATTACGCCGATGACGGTGTAAGGCGCCCCATCGAGCAGGATCCCCTTTCCAATCCCGTTCCGGCTGCCACCGAAATGTTCCTTCCAGAGGTTGTAACTCAGGATGGCGACGTTCGGGCCGCCAAGCTGCTCCTCCTCGGCGTTGAAATCGCGGCCCAGGAACGGCGAAACGCCATAGAGATGGAAGTATTCCGAGGAGACGCGCAGGGCATCCAGATGCTCCGCCCTCCCCGCCCCGGCCAGGTTGAAGCCCATGTCCGTAAAAGCAGCCAGATATTGGAAAGGTTTGTTGTGCTCTTGCCAGAAGTCAAAACCGCGCGCGCTGAAAGACATTTTCCTCTCCAACTTCCCGAAGCGTCTCAGTGAGATGGTTACCATCCGCTCAGCATGCGGATAGGGCAACGGGCGAAGCAGCACGCCATTGATCACGCTAAACATGGCCGTATTCGCGCCAATGCCGAGTGCCAGCGTCACGATCGCCACCGCCGCGAAACCGGGATTGCGCGCGAGTTGGCGCAAGCCGAATTTAAGGTCTTGGATCAGCGTGATCATGTCGCACTTCGTTCAAATGATGAATTATGAATGGTGAAAACGCCCAGCGCTCAGTTGCTTTTCATCATTCATATTCATCTTCATCACTCAGTATTTGTCCGTGTTTGACATCTTGATGCAAGCATAATATGCTTTTGCATATGAAACGAACCACTTTGACGATCGATGATCAGCTTCTTTTTGAACTGAAAAAGAAAGCCGCCGAAGAGGGTCGTACACTCCAGGCGGTGACGAATGATCTTCTTCGCCGCTCTTTGAGCGCCAGCCCGCAGGAACCGTACCAACTGCGTCTTCGGGGATGGAAAGCCGTTGAACTTCCGGGGGTTGACTTGCTGGATCGCGACGCGCTGTTTGACCTGATGGATGGGCGCTAGCCCATGCAAGCCATCGACACAAACATCCTCATTTATGCTGAAGTCGAATCGAGCAAGCGCCATGGTCCTGCGCTTGAACTCTTGAAGCGACTTGCCGAAGGAACGCTGCCTTGGGCAATTCCCTGGCCTTGCATTTACGAATTCCTCCGGGTTGTCACTCATCCCCGCATCTTCCATCCTCCGGTTCCTCTGGAAATTGCTCTCGAAGATTTGCGACAAGTGCTGGCTTCTCCTTCGCTGGCTCTGCTTACTGAGACGGTGCGACACCGTTCCTTGCTCGAGCAAACCATTCGCCAAGCCGCTGCGACGGGCAATTTGATTCACGACGCTCATATTGCAGCTCTGTGTCTCGAACACGGCGTCTCAGAACTCATCACCGGAGACCGGGATTTCAGCCGGTTTGAGGGGCTGAAGATCATCAACCCATTTGCCAACAATGGTTGACCGCTTTATTCGTACCTGAGCGCCACCATCGGGTCCACCTTCGTCGCCCGACGCGCAGGAATATAAGTCGCCAGCAGCGCCACTCCTGCTAAGACGAACGAAACCGCAACAAAGGTAGCCGGATCGCCGGGCTTGACGCCGTAAAGCATACTCGCCATCAGCCGCGTCAAAGCCAGCGCAGCCACGACTCCAGCCGCAACTCCCCAAAGGGCCAAGGTCATCCCTTGCCTGACCACCCAGATAAGTACGTCGCGCTGTCGCGCCCCAAGCGCCATGCGAATGCCAATTTCGTGGGTCCGCTGCGATACGTGGTAAGAAATCACACCGTAGATTCCGATCGCGGCCAGCGCCAAGGCCAGCGCGGCGAAAACTGCCATCAGAATCATCGTAAACCGCTGCGCGGCCAGCGATGTGCGCTCCAGTTCGTTCATCGTGCGGACGCCGCTTACCGCCACCCCGCTATCGATGGCTTCCACAGCGCGTTTGACGGACGCGGTGATGCTTTGCGGGTCTACCGACGTGCGCACCACGAGCGTCGCATTGAAAGTGCCCACAACGCGGTACAACGGGTCGGGGATTTGCGCGATCGGCATGTAGAGTGCAGTCTGGATTTTCCAATTTCTTTCGGCTGGCCCGTAGTGCTTGATGTGACGGGCAATACCAATGATCTCCCTGGGCTCCTCAAGGCCTTTGAAGGGAATGATGATATGTTGCCCGATGGGGTCCTGGTGGGGGAACATGCTGCGGGCCATGGCATCGTCAATTACGACCACCGCTTGGGAATTGAGATTATCCTGGTCGGTAAAAAAGCGTCCGCGCAGCAGGCTGATGCCCATGGCGCGCAGGTAGCCTGGAGTGGTGAGATAAAACATGGCCCAGGGCATATTCTGCGGCTCTGGCTTGGGCCGTCCGGCGACATAATAGAAAATCTCATCGTCACCGGTCATGGGAATGTCGTCCGCTGCTGCGGCTGCTTCAACTCCCGGCAGATTGCGGAGACGATGGAGCAATTCGCGGTAAAAACCGAGTGTGCTCGTAGCGCCCGAGTAGCGGGCGGGAGGCAGATAGACGTCAAAAATCAAAACGTGGTTCGGATTGAAACCCGTCTTGACGCCGTTAAGCCAGAGGATGCTTTCGAGCACCAGCCCGGCGCCCGCCAGAAGCACCAGCGCCAAACCGACCTCGGCAACCACCAGACCGCGCTGCAGGCGATGCCGTCCACGGGTTGAGCCGCGGCTACCTTCCTTAAGCGCATCCTGCAAATCCGGCTTGGCCGAACGCAGCGCCGGCGCAAGGCCGAAAATCACTCCGGTGATCACCGAGACGAAAACGACAAACAGCAGAACGCGGAGGTCAAGCCCCACGTTCTGCGAGCGCGGCAACTCGCCCGGGACATACGCCAGCAGCAGTTTTGTTCCAGCAAACGCCAGGAGGATTCCGAGACCGCCGCCCAAAAGCGCCAGCAAAACGCTTTCAGTAAGAAGTTGCCGCACTACGCGCCGCCAGCTTGCTCCGAGCGCGGCGCGAATGGCCAACTCCTTCTCCCGCGCTGCGGCGCGGCTGAGCAGCAGGTTGGCCACGTTGACGCAGGTGATGAGCAGCACAAAGCACACCGCGCCCAGCAGCAGCCATAGCGTGCCGCGCACATTTTCCACGACATAACTCTCGATCGGCTTCACTCCGATGCCGACGCCCGCATTGTCCTTGGGATACTCCTGCCGGAGCCGTTCGGCGATGCCTGTCATTTCCGCTTGCGCCTGGCCCAGAGTGACGCCTGGATTCAGCCGCCCCACGACACGCGTATTGGAACGGCTCTGGCGATTTTGACTCCACAACCTGTGGTAAATGCCAATGGGAACGTAGACGTCCCTGCGGTCAAAAAACCAGAAGTCCTTGGGCAGCACGCCAATCACGGTATAGTTCTGATCGTCCATCGTGATGGTCCTGCCGAGGACACTGGGTTTCCCGCCAAACTGCCGCTGCCAGAAGTTGTAACTCAGAATCGCGGTGGGGGCCGCGCCGAAACGGCTATCCTGGGCGGTGAATCCGCGGCCGAGCGCCGGGGAAACGCCGAGCACTTTAAAAAAGTTATCTGAAATCATCCGGGCGGAAGCGCGCTCTGCGCCACTCGAGGCGGCAAAGTTAAAGCGATCATTCCGGTAAGCCGCCATGCCGCTGAAAGATCGGCTTTCGCGCTGCCAGTCGAGGAAGTTCGGATAGGAGACGGACGACTCATTGAACCTGGGGGAGGTCTCATAGAGGATCATCAGCCGGTTGGGATTCGGATAAGGCAGCGGCGCGAGCAGCACTCCATTCACCACGCTAAACATGGCTGTGGTTGCGCCAATGCCCAGGGCAAGCGTGATGATGGCAATGGCCGTAAAGCCTGGATGCGTCGCCAGCATGCGCAGGCCGAATTTGAGGTCCTGGATCAGGCTGTTCACGCCAACCTCCGTTCAAGTGATGAATTCTGAATGATGAAAAAAATTGCCTTATCGGTTCTGCTTCATCATTCACCATTTATAATTCAGCATTCATAATTCGCTCTCCAGCACTGATCATCCCGTTCGCAGATGAGCATTACCCCAACCCCTTTTGCACCCGTGCCTGCGTCAAGCGTTTGACTAGTTCAGTAGGAATTCATACCATTAAGGTATGAAAACCATTGTTTCCGAAAAGGGCCAGATCACCATCCCCAAGCCATTGCGTGTGCGTCTGGGCCTCCGCAAGGGGCAAGTGCTCGAGGTCCACGAAGATAAGGGCAAGCTTGTGATGACTAAATTGAACTCCCCGGATCCTTTCGAGAAATATTACGGCATCCTGCCGCTTGGCAAGACCACCGATGAGATCATAACCGAACTCCGCGGAGAAGCATTTCCACGTGGTCACCGCCGTCGATAGCAGCGTCATCTTCGATTTTGTCATCCGCGATTCCGCTTTTGGCCGGGATTCTCGTGAAGCCCTGGAATCTGCGGCCGCCGAGGGACGCGTTGTGGCTTGTGACGTCGTCTGGGCGGAGATCGTTGGGTTCTTCCCTTCCGGCCAGGTTGTACGCCAGATGCTGGCTGAACTCCGAATCGAGTTCAGCCCCCTTACCGCCGAAGCTGCGTTCGAGGCCGGCAGGGCCTGGAAGGCCTATCGTCAACACGGTGGGACCAGGTCGCGCGTCGCAGCAGATTTCCTGATCGGCGCGCATGCCTTGCTCCAGGCCGACCGGCTGCTGACGCGGGACCGTGGATTTTACCGCGCTTATTTCAAACATCTTTCTGTCCTTGATCCAAGCCGAAAAAAGTGATGAGTGACGAATGATGAGAACAAAGCAAAAATCGCACTCTGTGCATGATGGTTCGGCCGGATCGTAAGTCCCGAAGTAATGCGCTCATGGAATTTTCTTCTCCGCCTCACAATTGCTGATTTTCGATTGATGATTGAAACGGGAGGATGATTCCTTTTATCCGCATCGGTTTGTTTCGATGTCTTTCGCGATGCAATGGCTATGGACAGCAACTCATGGGCTTCCCTCCGCAGGTCAATGAGCCGCTCTGCCTTGAATAAGCCGGATTCTTCCAATAGTTCCAGCCAGTAGAGGCTTTCGTCAGCTTCTTCCACAACGATGGACAGCTTCGCGGCGAATTCAGCTCGCGACTGTGCGCGACACGCCGCACGGTAATTGGCTCCGACCGAGGTCGCAGAAAGCAGCAATTGCCTTCCAATGACCTGGCCCGAGAGACTGCGGGGCATGGTGTCAACCAGCTTAAGAATCCACAACGCGAAGGCTTTGGTGCGCGCTTTGAGTTCTTCCGGTGTCATTGGGGTGAACCTGTTTTGCCTCTCAATCAGCAATCGTCAATCGACAATCATCGATCATTCATAACGAAGCGCCACCATCGGGTCCACTTTCGTCGCCCGGCGCGCGGGAATATAGGTCGCCAGAAAAGCCACAGCTATTAATACGAGCGCGACCACTGCAAAAGTTCCTACATCGGTGGGCCGGACGCCAAAAAGCATGCTTTCAAGGAACCGGGTCAGCCCAAGGGCGGCAATAAGTCCTGCGGCCACGCCGATCAGCGCCAGCCGTAATCCTTGCCTCACCACAAGCCTCAGCACGTCGCGTCGCTGCGCGCCTAAGGCCATACGAATGCCGATTTCGTGCGTGCGCTGGCTGACGGAGTAGGAGATCACACCGTAAAGACCGAGGGCGGCAAGCAGCACAGCAACCAGAGCAAATAGAGCGCCCAAAGAGGTCTCGTACCGTCGCGGCGCGATGGATGTCTGGACAATGCTTTTCAGGGTTTCCTCGCGCGAAACCGCAGCGTCTGGGGAGACGCTCGAAACGGCGCGGCGCACGGCTGCCGCGACCGTGCGCGGATCCATGGCGGTGCGCACTACCAGGGACTCACGATCCCGGCTAACCAGCCAGATGGGCAGGTAGACAGCGAGCGGGGCTGGTTTATCAGAAGCTGTGCGAAAATCGCCGACAACTCCGATCACGCGAGGCCACCCCTCGTCCATGCCCGTGCTGCCTACGTGCATCCCAATAGGGTCGCGGCCGAACAAAACCTTTCGCGCGACACTCTCGGAAATGAGCGCCACATCTTTACCGCGATCGCTTTCTTCGAGGAACCGGCCCTTCACCAGCGGCAAACCAATGGCCTGAAAATAGCCCGGGCTGATAAAGCGAAAGTCGCCGATCGGGGTTTCGGTGTCAGACCGCGGCGCCTCCTGGAACTGTACTCCATCGCCCCAATCGTTTCCCTCCAAAGGCAGCGTGCTGATGAATCCGGCGGCACGAACGCCTGGCAAACCTTGAACTTTTAGCCGGACATCGGAAAAGAACCGACTGCGCTTGGCGATACGAGCGTCAGTGAAACCATGCGTGTCGGGCGGCGCCATCACATTCAACGTGAGGACATGCTCTTCTTCCATCCACTGATTCGCCGCGACCACATGCATTAAACTTTTGACGAGCAACAGCGCCCCCGCCAGCAGCACGCCGCATAGCGCGATTTCACCGATCACCAATCCGCCGCGCAGGCGCCCGCTAGCTCTGCCGCCACTGACAGTCGGGCCGGCGGATTTCAACGCTTCCGAGGGCGCGATGCGCGAAAGTCGCAGTGCGGGGAGCAGCGCGAAAAGCAGCGCCGCGACTAAGGAAATTGCCAGCGTGAACCACAGCACGCGCGGATCGATCCGAATATCACCCACTCGGGGAATTCCGACGGGCGCGTTGCGCACCAGCAAGTCAAGCCCCCACCAGGCAACCAGCAGGCCCAAGGCTCCGCCCGCAGCGGCGAGAATCAACGCCTCGGTCAGCAACTGCCGCGCGATGCGCTTTGGGGCAGCTCCCAGCGCCGAGCGGATGGCCACTTCGTGCGCGCGGCCTGTGTTCCTCACCAGCATCAGGTTGGCCAGATTCACACAGATAATCAGAAGGACGACTGCTGCCGCTACCGACAGCATCCAGAGCGCTTGCCCTGTCGGGCCCACGATGGCGGTCTTCAAAGGCGTCATGACGGCGTAAAGGCCGTACTTTCCGCCCGATGCTTGTTTCGCAATCCGTGTCTCCACCGCGTCAAGCTGCGCCAGAGCCTGCCTGGGACTTACGCTTGGCGCGAGACGACCAAGTGCATGGAAGTTGTGCATATAAAAGCCTTCGCGAAGCTCGCCGCCACTGAGACCGAGGGGTTGGAAAAATGCGGGGACCTGAGAACCTGTGATCCTGGGAAAAGGGAAACTGGATGGGAGAACACCGACTACCATAAACTGAGTGCCGTTCAGTTCGACGGGTTTGCCGATCACGCCGGGATCTGAGTGGAAGTCATGCTCCCAGAGTTGATGCGTCAAAATCACTTCGTGGTTACGCCCTGCCGCGTCCTCGCCCGACCTGAATAGCCGACCCAGTTCCGGCCGGATACCCAACATTGGGAAAAACACGGTGGAGACCCGGGCGCCCAGAACCTGATGGGGCGCTCCAGCGCCCTTCAGGTTAACAGGATCCGTTTCAATAAGCGCTATGGAAGAGAATCCCGGACAGTTGCGCCGCCAGGCGATAAAGTTTCCTCCCGCCACCCCCACCGGACCGATGTTCCACTGCGGCACGACTTCCTCGATCTCGTAAAGTTGCTGTGGCTGAGGGTACGGTAGCGCGCGCAAGAGAATTCCGTTCACCATTGAGAAAATGGCGGTATTCGCGCCAATCCCGAGCGCCAGCGTCAGAACGGCAATGGCAGCGAAGCCAGGTCGCTTCGCCAGTTGCCGCCAGCCGAATTTCAGGTCCTGAATTAAGGTGCTCACATCAAACTCCGTTCAAATGATGAATTATGAATGCTGAAAACTTGTTCCGATGGTTTTGCTTCATCATCATTCTTCATCACTCCAGCCTGATGCGATCAAAACTATCCCAGCGCGACATATCAGAAAGAATCACCTGGTCACCCGCTTGCAGCCCCTGAAGGATTTGGACTTCATTGACGGAAGCCTCACCCACTTTCACCTGGCAGCGGACGGCTTCTCTTCCGCCATCGACTAGTTTGAAGAGGCTGATGGTCGAGTGGGCTTGGCCGAAGGCGGGTCGGCCCACATAAGTCACATCGCTGAGATGAGTAATCTCAACCGTGCCGTCCACGCTCAGATCGGGCCGCGCGCCCTCGGGCAGCTTGCCTTCAAGCGCCACATCCACTGTCACAGTGCCATTCACCACGGCCGGATCAATGCGGGTGACGCGGCCGGAAATAACGCCGTTATGGGTATCAATCGAAGCGCTCTGGCCGATCTGAATATCCTTGGCCTGAGTCTCAGCGATTTGAAGCTGAGCCTTGAGCTTGGAGGGGTCCACAACTTTGGCCAGCGTGGTCCCTGGCTGCACCTGCTGGCCCACTTCCACCGAGACTTCCTGCAGCACGCCAGTGTACCCTGCCCGAACCATCAAGGCGTTCATCTGGCTCTGCTTAAGTTCGTAAAGCGCGCGGTCCTGCTCCACCTGCGCTTCGGAGGCCGCCAGTTGTGTGCGGATGGAGTCCTGGATCATGTTGAGTTGCTTCTCGGCAATCTGCTCACGCTCGGATAAGTCCTTGGCGTTTACCGCCGAAAGCTCCGATTTCAGTTTGGAGTCAATGCCCTTGGAGGCCAGCACCTGATCCACGTCAGCCTGCAACTTGGCCTGACGATATTGCGCTTCAAGATTGGTGACCGCCGATTGCTGGTCAAGATACTGCTTTTGCAATTGCGCCTTGAGGTTATTGTAGTTAGCCTCCGCTGCCTTTAACTGCCACTGCGCATTTAATGTTTCCTGCTGGAGCTGCGGATTACTGAGCTCGAGCAATACCGTATCGGGTTTGACGGCCACACCCGGAAGAAGAAAGCGACGCACCACGCGGCCTTCCGTAATGGCAGGGATCCATTGAATTTGCTCTGGTACCAGCGTGCCGAGGCCGCGCACTTGGACGTCCATAGCGCCCTGCTTGACCGTATCGATCCAGACGGTCGAGCGATCTACACTAGGCGGCGCAGGTTTCAACCGCGAAAGACCTAAAGTGACTGCCACCACGACAATCACACCGATGACGGAGTAGATTGTCAGCCGAATGCGTCTTTTACGGGCTGCATCTTTACGCGGAATATCCATATAAATCTCCTGTTCTTCCGGTCTTATAACGGCAAAGGAGTTGCCAGAAATTTTGTTTTAAGCAAGTTGTTCATTATAAGCAACTTAGTGGATAATATGGCCTCCGAAAAGCTGTCTGAAGTGTCCGCTTTTGGAATTCGAGTGTCCGAAAACGGACAGTCGCCAGCTAGAGAACGGGTTGAACGGACTGTTATCGGCGTTACATCAGATTAATCCCTCGCGCTTGTTGTTTGACGCCCGCCGCGTCGGCTGGTTTCTTGACGTTTCTTATCAGCGTCCGATACACTCTCTTTACGGTTCGATGCGCAAGGCAGTTCAGTGAAAAAAGAGACACTTATCACGGCAATTGTCTTTCTGGGAGTTGGCTTTCTGGCGGGGTTTGTCTTCAGCGCGCGAAGAAGCTCGTCTCTGCGAGAGCAGATCACGGCCGCGACGGCCTCACAATCGTCTTCCACCGAGGCTGCCAACCAGGATGGCGCATCGGATGAGTTGTCGGGGCTGCCCAAGGGCCACCCTCCCCTTAATGATGCCGAGATTGTTCAGTTCTTCAAGGATGCCGCCGCTCACAACCCTTCTGACCCTGAGCCGCGCCTGAAGCTGGCAAACTTCCTCTATGACCGGCGCCAGTTTGCCGAGGCTATCGGGTGGTACCAACAAGCATTGCAGCTCGATCCTCGCAATGTTGACGCCCGCACGGACATGGCGACCTGCTATTTTAATCTTGGGAATGCGCACGAGGCTTTGAAGGAGTTACAACAAGCGCTTCAGGTTGATCCCCGTCACGAGCCTACCTTATTCAACCTGATTGTGGTCAACCTGGAGGGAACGCACGATGTTGCCGCCGCGCGAAAGGCCTGGCAACGCTTGGAGAAGATCAATCCCAATTACCCCAACCTCGACCGCCTGAAGCAAAGTTTGGATGAGGCAAATGCAGCCCCCTCCGGCAATGCAACTTCTCCTTAGCACACAGGCATCTTTGAGAACTTCAAGCCCGTCACATTGAATAGATGGCCCGTCTAATTGATATCGTCTTCGATCTCATCCTCGTCATTGTGGTCGCGCGCATGCTTTGGAGCGCCCTTCGCGGGCTGTTTGGCTCCGCCGCGACTCGTTCCTCACCGACTGATCCTGCCTCCCGACCGCAGGGCAAAAGAGAGACGGTGCGCGGCGAAACAGCGCGAGACCCGGTTTGTGGAATGTTTGTTTCCACCGAATTGTCACATCGCCTGGAATGGCACGGGAAGCTCCTCCATTTTTGTTCGGAAGAGTGTCTTAACCAGTATCGGAAAAGCGCCTCAGCCTGATTCTGACCCTTTGATGCTGACGGCCCCAGGCCGCTTCGTGCGCACAGGTAAGCCCATGCGGAGGCTGAATTCACCTGATGCCCTTACGCCCATTCATTGAATGCGTGCCCAATTTCAGCGAAGGCCGCGACACGGGGAAGGTCCAGGCGATCCTGGAATCGATCCTCGAAGGTCCGGAAGTCCTTTGCCTGGATCAATCTATAGACCCGGATCACAACCGGTCTGTCATTACTTTTGTCGGAACCGAAACAACCGTAGGAGAAGCCGCTTTGCGCGCCATCGGGAAAGCTGCCCAACTCATCAACCTCAATCAACATCATGGCGTCCATCCGCGTATTGGCGCGACCGACGTTGTACCTTTCGTTCCGCTTCAGGAGGTTCGGCTTGAAACTTGTGTTCAGATCGCTCGGTGGGTTGCTGAACAGGCCTGGGTTCGGTACGGAATTCCCACTTATCTCTATGGCGCGGCAGCAGGCCGCTCGAAGCGGCAGGATCTTGAGGATATCCGGCGCGGGGGATTTGAAAGTCTGCGCGAGGAGGTCCGAACCCAGACGGAGCGCCGTCCGGACTTTGGTGAAGCGCAATTGCACCCTACGGCGGGGGCCATAGCCGTTGGAGCGCGGAAATTCCTGATCGCCTACAATATCAATTTGAACACTTCAGATGTCTCCGCCGCCAGGGCAATCGCTCGCAGGATTCGCGCCGCGAATGGCGGCCTCCGGTGTGTCAAGGCGCTCGGCTTGCCGCTGGTCTCAAGGAACCTGGCGCAGGTCTCCATGAATTTGACCGATTATGAAATTACGCCCCTTCGGGCGGTGTTTGAGGCTGTTCGCCGCGAAGCTGATGCACAGGGAATCAGCATTTTGGAGAGCGAAATTGTGGGCCTTGTCCCGAAGGCAGCGCTTCAGGATACTTCGGCGGTTGAGTTGAAGATCGCCAACTTCACCCCTGATAAAATCCTGGAAAACCGTCTGCGTCGGGTGTTGGATGATATCCAAACAAGCGACCTTTGATAAGAGGAGCGCTGCTTCCCTTCGCCTGCGCTTGTAGCTAATCTCGGCCTGCGGCGCTTTGACCTCGTCGATGAAGAGTAATCCGTTTAGAGCGTGTTCATGAATCTTATTCGTTCGAATTCGGTGGGTGAATCGAGCGCTGCTCCTTCCTTGCCGGAAGTCCATCGCTCGATTCCAGTGCCAAGCGGTGCAGGCTTCTGGCGGAAGATCCTGGCGTTTTCAGGCCCGGGATTCCTGGTGGCCGTCGGCTATATGGACCCTGGCAACTGGGCCACCGACATCGCCGGCGGGTCCCAATTTGCCTACCGTCTCATCTTTATCCTGCTTCTCTCGAACGCCCTGGCTGTGCTGCTTCAGACGCTTGCAGCGCGGCTCGGCATTGTGGCGCAACAGGACCTCGCGCAGGCGTGCCGAGGCGCCTATTCGCGGCGGACCGGCGTTATCCTCTGGGTGTTTGCGGAGGTGGCCATTGCGGCATGTGACCTGGCGGAAGTGATCGGTTCAGCGATTGCGCTGAACCTGCTCTTTCACATTCCGCTTTTGCTGGGTGTCTGCCTCACGGCTTTGGACGTCTTGGCGATCCTTTATTTACAGCATCGCGGCTTCCGCTATCTGGAGGCTGTGGTGCTGGCGCTGATCGGCACTATTGGCATTTGTTATCTGGTGGAGATCATTGTGGTGAAGCCGGATTTCATAGGGATTGCCCGAGGTTTCCTGCCCACTCCTGAAATCTTCTCCAATCGAGAGATGCTCTACATCTCGATCAGCATTCTGGGCGCCACGGTGATGCCGCACAATCTGTATCTCCATTCCTCGTTAGTCCAGACGCGCGCCATCGAGCAGACTTCGGAAGGCATGCGAACCGCGATCCGCTATAACTTCCTGGATAGTTTCATCGCCCTGAATTTCGCCTTTCTCATCAATGCCGCGATCCTGATTATGGCCGCGGCAGCGTTTCATCGACATGGGCTGAATCACATGGCGGAAATTCAGGACGCCTATCACACGTTGGCTCCTTTGCTGGGCGTTCCGGCATCGAGCCTTTTATTTGCGCTGGCCTTGCTGTGCTCGGGCCAGAATTCCACGCTGACTGGCACGCTTGCCGGCCAGGTGGTGATGGAAGGATTTTTGAATATCCGCCTGGCGCCCTGGCTGCGACGGCTGCTCACGCGATTGCTGGCCATTGTTCCGACCATCGTAGTGGTCGCTCTTTACGGCAGCCAGGGGACAGCGAAGTTGCTGATTCTGAGTCAGGTCATTCTGTGTTTGCAGCTTCCTTTTGCCGTGTTCCCTCTGGTGCAGTTTACTGGCGATCGAAAGAAGATGGGCGAATTCGCCAGCTCGCGGGCCTTGCAGAGCGTTGCGTGGCTGGCGGCTTTCTTCATCGCCGTGTTGGACGGCTATTTTTTGATCCTGCTCCTTCGCGGCTGAAGAGCTTGAATGACAGCCTTCGCGGCAGCCGCGGCGTGAAACCGCTTGTATGTTCAAAAAAATCCTCGTCGCGCTGGACCACAGCAAAGCCGACGCCGTTTTGCTTTCTCATGTGAAGGAGTTGGCTCGCCTGATGCAGGCGGAAGTCCTGTTGCTGCATGTCTCGACGGGATGGAAAGCGCAATGGCAACGCGACCTCAACCTGACAGATTCCGAGGAAATGCGGGAGGATCGGGCTTATCTTCGCAAGATCGAAGGTGATCTGCGAAGCGAGGGCCTCCGCGTTAGCGCGCGACATGCGGCGGGCAAGCCGGCTCGGGAGATCTTAAAGACGGCCCGCGAGGAAAATTGTGATCTGATCGCAATGGCAACGCATGGCCATCGCTGGCTCCGCGACGTGATCTACGGCACGACGATCACCCACGTCCGTCACTCTGCGGAAATCCCTCTCTTGCTGGTGCGAGGAAATCCGGAAGAATTGGGCGAGAGTTAAATGAAGGAGACTCCGTCAGTGTCTTGCTATTCAGGTCATACGAGCTGAGAGCCCGCCGATGCAAGGCTTGCCTTCTGTTTTTCTGTCGCTTTGGGGATGCTGAAGAGGGAAAATATTGCTGATGTTGATTCCAGGCTACGCTACCGAGCAAGGGACCACGCGTTTTCGACAGCGTTTTGAAGGTCGCCTCCCGGAGCATTTCCGGCGCTTCGAGGGTCTCTGGCTTTCTTCGATCGGAATCGGCACGTATCTGGGTGAACCAAACGCCCAGTTTGATCGCTCCTATTCCCACTCGATCGAGCGCGCCATTCAATTGGGCGTCAACGTGATCGATTCTGCGATCAACTACCGTCACCAGAGAAGCGAACGCTCGATTGGCCGCGCAATTTCCAACCTGATTTCCCGGGGTGAACTGTCGCGCGATGAAATCTTCCTGGCGACGAAAGGCGGATTTCTGACCTTTGATGGTGACCCTCCCGCCGATCCAGCGTCTTATTTCTATGAGCGGATTATTCAGACCGGTCTCGCGCGTCCGGAGGACGTGGCGGCGGAATGCCATGTGATGTCCCCGCGATACTTAAAAAATCAGGTCGAGGTGAGTCGCAGGAACCTGGGCGTTGAAACCATTGACCTCTATTATGTTCATAATCCCGAGACGCAGTTAAGTTGCGCGGACCACGCAGAGTTTTACAGACGCCTGAAAGATGCTTTTGCAGCGCTGGAGGAAGCTGTGACCGAAGGCCAGATTCGCTTTTATGGCGTCGCCACCTGGAACGCTTTTCGCTCCGAGCCAGACTCCCCTGAAGCTATCTCGTTGAAGGAAGTCCTGCGCGTTGCCTGCGAGGCGGGTGGCGAAGGTCATCATTTCCGCGCGGTTCAACTCCCTTTCAATCTCGCTATGCCGGAAGCGTTGCTGAATAGCACCCAGTCGCTGGATGGTCAACGCGCATCCCTCCTGCGCAGCGCAATGATGCGGAAGCTTATGGTATTTGCCAGCGCTACTCTCCTCCAAGGCCAGCTTTCCGACGGCTTGCCCCTGGAAATTGCCGAGTGTTTCAAGGGTTTGAAGACAGATGCCCAGCGCTCGATTCAGTTTGTCCGGTCAACTCCTGGCGTTACCTGCGCGCTGGTGGGAATGAGCCGCATGGAACATGTCGAGCAGAACCTTGCTACAGCCGCAGCGCCCCCTTTAAGCCTTGAGGAGTATCGATCGATCTTTTCAAAGAAGATGTAGCGTCCTTGTGCGGGTTAAATTATCGATCATTCTTTTGTGGCCGGATTGCATCGTCGGCTGCTATGGAATGACCATGAGTGGTGATCCCAAAGTGAGTCTTGTTCAGGCGCGTGAAGCTATCTATCGCGCGGATTTCCCTGAAGCGATCAAAATCCTCTCGGAAATTGTCGTCGAAGATTCCACTAACGCTGAAGCGTGGCGGCAACTGGGGGAGTGTTATCTTGAAACGCGCCAGCCTGATCTGGCGCTGGAAGCCTTGGCCCGCGCCTTGAGGTACAACCCGGCTGATGCGATGACGCATTATCTGCTAGGCCATGCGTATGGTTCGACAGGCCAGTTGGAACCGGCTGCCGCTTGCTACCGGCGGGCGCTGGAAGCGGATCCTCATCACCTGAAAGCCGAAGAGTTTCTGATTAAGGCTGAATCCCTCCTGGAAAGTCGCGAGCATTATCGCAATGCGCTGAAGCTTCTCTATCTGCCGCATCCAGGCGTGGAGGATCTGAACCGCGCTGTGCGCGAACTGGTGCAGTCTATTGCGATTTTTGACGGCTCGCCGGCTGCCGACAATCTTCGCGAGTGCGCGCGCATGCTCTTCGAGCGCAGGCAGGAGCGGCGGATTCCCATGTCGCCGAGCGCGGAACTCCGGCCATGGGCGATGGCCTGCGAGCGGGGCTATCAGTGTCTTCTTTTTAAAAATTGGATGGGCGCACGCGCTGCCTACGACGAAGCTCTCGGCTATCGCGTTCAAGACGCCTTCGTTCATCACGCCTTAGGCTTCTCGTTTGTGGAGCTTGGCGCCCCGAACGATGCCGTCCGGGCCTGGCTGCGAGTGCTTGAATTGGATTCCGAATATGACTTCACCTGCTTTGGGCGTCCAGGGCAGGCAACAAAAGAGTTCCTGTGAAGGGCGCTGCCTGCGCCGCAGGCCGGCTCATAAAGTTGTAGGTGTGGATGGCGTTCACCTTGAAGGGTACGCGCTGCGCACTCCTGCAGCGGAATACTCATCAATGCGGCGGCTTGCGCACAACCACTGCTGCAATCAGGCTAAGCACGAAGAAGATCAGCAAAACCCAGATGAGCGCACGGATAAAGACGCTGCCCTCAGCTTCCATCAGCGGGCAGGGAGACTGTGGGTTTCTGCGGCGAGAAAGATACCAGGGAAATACAACGATCCAAAGCAGCAACGCGCTCACTCCCCAGCGCACCGGATGCGGCAAGCGTTTGGAGTGCGCGTCGTAAAACACCCAGACGGAAGAGATCACCAGGAGCGCACTGAGAAGCGCCTCGTAGTGAATGGGGTTCAGGTAGGCTCGCGCGGTGACGGCAATTGCAAGGTAAACCGCCACAACTACAAAAAAGATGGGCCAGGAAAATTGAGATTTCACCTCTTTGATGGAAGCCTCCTCTTGAGGCCTGGGCGCAGGCGTCCATGGGGTGGCCGTTCTTCGCACCTTGGAAAAATCGACCGGCTCGTGGCAAATCACACAGACCTTGCAGGTGGCCGCTAGCATTTGACCGCAGTTCGGGCATGGGAAGGGCTCGGTAGGGAGGGCAGGGGTAGGGGATGAGGTGTTTCTGTTGGGGATGAGAGCATCCTCAGCGTTAATTTTGCTTTCTTCCATGGTTATTCTCTGTCATCTGAAGCAGGCCTGGCTCGGCTCCAGCCTCGCTTTGAGCCCGTCCAGCTCCTGCCGAAAATTGAGGTGGGGAGTTCTTGAGCACGGCCTTGACTTAAGAGCTGTCCCCTCCACGCGAGCCCGCAGCTTACTGCGCACTGAAACGATTTTATGATTTCCGGCGCCCGCTTGTACAGGATTAAAGACAAGAAGCTGAAAAGGGGAGCACCTGATTTTAAGGCGGAAAAGGGGCTTGACTTTTCAAACGGAAGAGTTACATTGAAGTCATCAACAGGGTAGTCCCGACGCCAGCGGCTCATGCGCCTAAGTTCACTCCCAAGACGCGCCGGGTTGGGTTCACGAGTCATTCTCCTGGTTAGCGAACATGGAGGCCAACTTCGAGAATTGAATCATCAGTGCTCCTCCGGGCCCCATGAGTTCGCTCGGTCAGCAGGAGGGTACTATGTTCCAGATGATCAATGAGGAGAAGCCCACCGCTGAGGATCGAAAGGTGCTGCTATATAAGATAGGCGCCTTCATCGCAGCAATGGGTGGCGTGGGTGTCTTCATTTATTTTTTGGCGACCTCGCACTACCTGAAGGGATGAAGTGATCAGTCGATTGAGGGAACTTCTCATGAAGCAGGTGTAGCGCGTCTTCATGAGTGTGAATAGCGCCCTCCAGTTGCGCATCCTCGATAACCCGCAGGATTTCCTTAAATTGAGGCCCCGGCGCATAGCCCTGTGCGATGAGATCGTCTCCCCGCAGCAGAGGTAGGGGCTTGATGTTTTCCTTGGGCGTCTCATCCAGGAGTTTACGGGCAAGCTCGTAATTGCTGAGATTTCCGTGGCTCGCCAGGCAATCTAGACGATGCAGTTCCAAATGCTCCTCAAAGCCTTCCATCCTCAGGAAGCGTAATTGCGTCGAGCGACGCATCTGCGGCAGATCCTTGAAACGAAGGTGATTTTCCACCAGAGCGACGACGCGCTCTGTCTGACGCAGCGACAAGCGCAGGCGGTTGCAAATCTGCGCCGCCATTTTCGCTCCCACCTCGGGGTGCTGATCAAATCGGATGCGATCGCGGATTGAAAAGGTAGGGGGCTTCCCCACGTCATGAAGCAAAACTCCGAGAGCGAGAGTCGCGCTCGGCTGCTCCAGGTTTTCGAGCATCATCAGAGTATGCGTCCAAACGTCGCCTTCAGGATGAAATTGCGGAGGCTGCTCGACGCCCTGCATGGCCTTTACTTCCGGCAGAATGATTTCGAGTAAACCCGTCTCGTCCAACAATTCCATTCCCTTTCGCGCAGCGCCCTCAGTAAGAATTTTTAGAATCTCGTCTCGCACCCGTTCATGGCTGACCGTCTCGATAAGCGTCCGAAGCTCACGAATAGCGGGGAGAATTGCGGGGTCCAGCGCAAATCCAAGACGCGCGGCGAAACGCACTGCGCGCAGCATTCGCAGGCGATCTTCGCTGAAGCGCTCCAGGGGAGGGCCAATCGTGCGGATGCGACGCGCGCGGATGTCTTCCTGCCCGCCCACGTAGTCAATGACCTTTTCCTCGATGGGATCTAAGAGCAGGCCATTGATGGTAAAGTCCCGCCTTCGGACATCTTCTTCGGCGGTCCTGGCATAGCACACTTCATTGGGATGTCGGCCATCTGAATAGATTCCGTCGCTGCGGAATGTCGCAACCTCAACTTGACCTTCCTTGCGCGGCACCAGGATCACGCCGAACTGCGCCCCCACCGCGAGACCGTCAGGGAAGATCTCCAGCACCTCATCCGGATGCGCGTCCGTCGCAACATCATAATCCTTAGGCTTCACGCCCATGACCAGATCTCGCACGCAGCCGCCCACAAAATAGGCTTGAAAGCCAGCCCGACGCAATTTCCTGAGAATTTCCGTCGCTGCTGTTTGTTTTTCGTCCATCTTCAATCCCATTACACTCGAAAGGATTCCGAGACGCAAGAAGCAATCCGTGGAAGCGCGCCATCGCGTGCCGTTTATTCGGAGCCGTGCAACGCCTGTCGCTTACAACCCTTTTGCGACTTCCGAGCCGGTCCTCAGGTTCGTGAAAAATTTGGATGCATCCACCTTGCTCCTGTACACTTCCAAATAGAGGAAGAGTTTGTTTGTAACGGCGGCTGCACTCCCGGCGCTTTGATGCATCGCCGGGAGAGCAGCCGCCGGTCTAATGAGTTGAGCAATATATCTCTCGGGGGACAATATATCTTCATATCTCAATGCCTTTTCACCCCTTGGATACAACATGGCGAATGACTGGGCTGCGCGTCCTGCTGCTGATGGTATTGATGGGTCGCTGCAATTTGCTTCGATGCCGCGCCCAGCAGGTGACGCCCTCCCAGGGGAAGCTGGTATTGCATATTCAGCTTCAAACCCAGCCGCAACTCAACATCTCCGAGTTCAAGAAGGAAATCGTCCAGGAGGCGGGCCAGCCGCTCGACGCGCAGAAGGTTTCCCAGAGCCTAAAGAATCTTTACTCCACAGGCCGGTTTCGAACACTCCAGGCCGAGATTCAGCAGGCGGCAGGCGGGGTTGACCTCATCTTCACCGGTGAAGCGCGATATTTTCTGGGAACGGTTACCGTGGATGAGAGTCCGCCAGCAGTGCCGCCAGAAGCCCTGGCAAGCAGCACTCGTCTGAATCTTGGGCAATCCATTTCCCGGAGTGCTTTGCAGGTGGCGGTCGGCCGCATTCGAGACGTTCTTTCTGGCGACGGTTATTATCAGGCGCAAGTGACCTATTCCCTTCAAAGGAACCCTGCTGTCCAGATTGCTGATATCGTCTTTACTGTCCGCCCTGGACTGCCGGCGAAGTTGAGTATGGTCCAGTTCCAAGGACACACCGGACTTTCTCCGGCCCGGCTGATGTCGATCGCCGGCTGGCATCGGGGCATGCATCTGACTGCCGCCAAGATTCAGCGCGGTCTTTATCGCATTCACCGATTTTTCACCAAGCAGGATCGTTTGGAGGCGGCGGGCACGAGCGAAAAACGGATTTACGACTCAACCCACAACACAGAGTCGCTGGTGGTCCGGATTGATCCAGGACCCCGCATCCGGGTGCGCGTGGAAGGCGCAAAGATTTCGTCTTCTCAATTGAAGAAGATTCTGCCTGTCTATCGTGACGGGCTCACTGACGCTCTTTCCCTGGATGCCGGAACCGAGCGGCTGGAAAACTATTTTGAGGAGAAAGGCTATTTTTCAGCCAAGGCCCGATGGCTGCGGGTGCAACATCCGGACGAAATTGATATCACTTACGTCGTGAACCGAGGTCCGCAGGCAGCATTTGAGGGCTACGATTTTCACGGCAATCGAAGCATTCCGTCTGCAGAGCTTTCGCCGCTGGTGACCATCCAGCCTGAAAGTTTTCCCAGCCATCTCCATGGCGTTTTCAGTCAGGAAATGCTTGATCATGATGTAAAAACTCTGACCGCTTACTACCAGTCGAAAGGGTTTCTCCAGGCGCGCGTCACGCCGGTTCTGAGCAAGAAGGAAGGCGAGCTTTTTGTCACCTTTAACGTTCACGAGGGCGCGCTAACGCGAGTAGGAACGCTCAGCTTCAAGGGTGTGGACGACGAGACAGCCAAGCAGTTGCGCGCGCTTCTTCAGGCTCTTCCCGGCCATTCCTACTCTCCAGCGCTTGTTAGCAGGGATCGGAATTCCATTCTCACCTACTTTGCCAATCACGGTTACAGCGAAGCTGCGGTGACGGCCCATGTTTCACCCCCGGACCGCGATGAGGTAAATGTGGAGTATGAAATAACTCCTGGCGTGCAGAGGACGATTCAGCGCGTGGTGGTGATGGGCAACCGTTATACACGGACGGGCATCATCCGCCGGCAGCTCGAAGTGAAGAGCGGCGAGCCGATGAGCCAATCCAAGATTTTTGATTCGCAACGGCGCTTGTATGACCTGGGACTTTTTGATTCTGTGCAGATTGCCCCGGCAAATCCGGCAGGAGATGAAACCGCGAAGACCCTTCTGGTAAACGTGGAAGAGGCCCGGCGTTGGACTCTGGGTTACGGTTTTGGCATCGATGTGCAACAGCTGGGCGGCGGCGGAAATCAGCCACAAGGGCAGCTCAGGGCCAGCCCGCGCCTTTCACTCGACCTGACGCGGATCAACGTGGGTGGCCGCGACCAGACTTTTTCTCTTCGCGGCCGCCTTTCAGACCTGGAAACCGGAGGCGAAGCCAGCTACCTGATTCCGCATCTTCTGAATCATCCCAGTCTGAGGCTGCACGTCGACGGCATCGTGGACCGCACGCGGGATATCCTGACATTCACTTCCACCATCCGGCAGGCATCGCTTTCGATTGAGAAACAATTTAATCCCAGCACCTTTCTAGTAGGCCGTTACAACTACCGGCTTGTTTCCGTGGCCGATCTCAGGATCAACCCTCTGGAAATCCCTCTCTTTACGCAGCCTGTGCGAGACGCCGGTTTTGAATCCACTTTCATCCACGACACGCGCGACAATCCTACGGACGCCAGTCGTGGCTCTTATTCACTGCTGGATGCCAGTGTTTCTACAACGAAGCTGGGCTCGCAGGCCAATTTCGTCCGGTTTTTTGGACAGAACTCCACATACTATCGGATAAATACCCATCTCATCTTTGCCCGGAACACTGAACTTGGAGTGGAAAATCCCTACGGCGCTCCGCGCGAGATCACCCTCCCGGGAGTAAGCTCAGAGGTCTTCACCACCAACCAGATTCCACTCGCGGAGCGCTTTTTTGCTGGCGGCGCGGATTCGTTGCGCGCTTTCTCTTTGAATCAGGCTGGACCACGCGACCCCGTTACAGGCTTTCCAGTGGGTGGAAATGCTCTTTTTCTCAATTCGCTGGAGCTTCGCGTGCCGCTGCGCGGCGGGCGCTATGGTCTGGTTCTTTTTAATGATGCGGGAAATGTTTATTCCAGCCTGGCGGAAATGCGGCTGCTTAAATTCAAACAGACATCCTCGACAGACCTGAATTACACCGTGCAGGCGATCGGCTTTGGTTTGCGCTATAAAACTCCGATCGGCCCGGTACGTCTGGATTTAGGTTACGACCTGAATGCACCGCGTTTTCAGTTTCGTCCGCAGCCCAGCGGCCCTTTGCAGATGCAACAATTATCCAGGTTTCAGTACTTCATCAGCATTGGACAGAGCTTCTGAATCGTATGATAAAAGCTTTTACTCGACATCGCCGGCTTCACCAAGGCTGCCGTCCGCAGATTGAGACGAGGCGACTTGGGCTGGCGATTGAATTTCCCGCAAGAAGTCCGAAGCCTGCCTTGGGCCTTCTGCCTGCCAAGGCGCTCCTGGTGCTCATGACGCTTTTGTGCGCCTGGCGGATGATTGCAGCTCGCGCGGAGATCCTGGATCGCGTTGTGGCCTCCATCGGGAATACAGCCATCACCCAGAGCGATGTTGAACGTGAATACCGCCTCGAGATGTTTCTTTCTCAAGGCCGCGTCCCTGCCACGCCGCCCGATCCTAATGCCCTCCAGCAAACACAGTCGAAATTAATCGATCAGGAGCTGTTACAGCAGGAGCTGAGCTCTTATCCCGTAAACTCAAAGGAAATCCAGCGCCAGGCGGCTGAACGGTTATCTGCGGTGCGAAAGATGTTCAAGACTAACGACGATTTTCAAGCTGCGCTTCGCGCGGTCGGGATGAGTCCCAGCGAACTTCTGGAACATCTCGAGGAACAACAACGCATCCTGCGCATGATCGATGAGCGGTTACGGCCGGCTGCCGGGGTCACGCAGGAAGAAATCGAAAATTACTACCGAGCGACTTTCGTGCCGGAATTTAAGAAACAATCGCGGAGCGCTCCGCCGCCCGTAGCGGACGTCCAGGATAAAATTCAGGAAATTTTAGTGCAAAGGAAAATCAATCAGCTCCTTGATGAATGGCTTTCTGAATTGAGGAAAGATCATCATGTGCGCATCATTTTTCAATAAGCTGTGGCCGATTTTCGGGCGAACCCGGCAGACATCGCACAGGGAAATCGGATGATGTAAGCTGCCTGGCTGCAACGATGACCAAGTCTTTTAAAATCTCGTGGCCCGTTCGCGCCATTCTGGGAATATTCATCGTTCTGCTGGCGCTATACGGAAGCTCCGTTGCGCTGCTTAGAACTCAGTGGTTTCACTCTGAGCTTCAACGCTACATTGTCCAAAACCTTGAGAAACTCACCGGCGCCAGCGTCCAGTTGGGCAGCGTCAACATTCAGCCCTTCATTTTTCAAGTCACACTAAAGGGATTGATCCTGCATGGAAAGGAAGCTCCCACACAGCCGCCTTTATTCACAGCCCAGACGCTTATGGTTGGGATCAACCCGGTCTCGGCGCTTCGCGGAAAGCTGCTTTTGACGCGCTTCGCAGGCGTAGGGTTGGAAGCGCATCTTTGGACATACCGCGACGGCAGCACCAATCTTCCGGGTCCGCGCCATCAGGCCGGTTCTGCGGTGGATGAATTGATGAATCTCTCAATTAGCGCGCTGAACCTCCAAAATACGAACCTCTTCTGGAATGATCAGAAAATACCGCTTGACCTGACAGCGCACAATGTAGCGGTGATGCTGCGTTATAGCGCTGGTCGCGGCTATTGGGGAACTTTTTCTTCTTCCCCGATCCAACTCGTCTCCGGCCGGAACACTCTTCCTCCGCTGACGGTGGCAACAAGGCTGGAATTTTCGCGGAAGACACTGGGCTTGAAGGATCTCATCTGGCGATCAACAGGCGTCACGGGGCAGGGCGTGGCTAACCTGAAATGGGAGCCCGCCCTTCAGGGGTGGGCGAAGCTCCAGGCACAGGGAAATCTTCGTCGCCTGGCGGCGGCCCTACGTCTGACGCCGGTGAAAGCCGGCGAGTTTCAGATGGAGTGCGAGGTCAATTATCAGGGAGGAAAGTTTCAAGCCACAGGCCGCGCTCGAGCGCAAGGGGTTGATATTCAGACTCCCGAATTCGCCTCGGGCAAAGTGAATTTAATCTCGAACTTCACCGCCGATCAAAATCGCATTCAATTTACCAATCTTCGGGTTCAATCTCTGGGAGGCTCGCTCGAAGGTGAAACGAACGTTGAACTTCGGGGTAAAACCCCTGTCTTCAGGACGCGTGGTCAACTGCGGGACATCGACCTTGCCGAAGCGCTTCAGGTGGTCTCCGAGTGGCGTGAGTTTGGGAAGCTTATTCCGGTTACGTCCAAGGTAGATGGCCCTATCGAGGCAAGCTGGAATGGAACCTTTCACAATTTCAAGTCGAATTTTGATTTGCAATTCACCGCGCCAACTACTCCATCGCCGGGCCGGCTTCCAGTGACCGGCGCCGCGCGCGGATCAGCGACTTACACCCCGGCTTTAACGATAAGCCTGGAGCAGGCGGAGTTTACAAGCCCCCATGCTTCGCTTACGGTGCAGGGAATTCTGGGCGGCTCAAATTCAGCTTTGAATGTGAGCTGTTCCACGACGAACTTTCAGGAAGTAGCGCCCTTAATCGAGCACGTTGTCGGGCTTTCCGAAAGCGTCCCCTTGAAGCTTAAATCCACCGCCACGTTCAAAGGGCTGGTGACAGGCTCTGTGGAACGACCGAACGTTCAGGGTCATCTCAGCGCCGGAGCATTCGATTATGGCGGATGGTCATGGCAGAGTTTTGCTGCCAATCTTGAGGCCTCTTCTCAGCGCTTCCAAGTCAGTTCCGGCGAGTTGCGCTCCGGTCCCAGTTCTCTCAATTTCAGCGGTTTCGTGAAACTGGCTGATTGGAAGGTAACGCAACATTCCGCAATCCAGTTGATAGCCCAGGCCCGGCGCTCACCCTTACAGGGATTAGAAAATGCATTCAGAGTTCATTATCCGGTCACAGGAGTCATCACGGGCGGGCTGAAGCTGGCCGGGACTTCTGCCAGTTTGGAAGGTTCCGGAAATTTTCAGTTGTCGGACGGCGCGATTGAGCAGGAGCCGTTCAACTCGCTGTCAGGCAAGGTCATGATCAGCGGTTCTGTCTGGAATTTTCAAGATATCCTGCTTCGCAAGGGACGCGGAAGCCTTACGGGATGGGCTCGCGTGGATTTACCCAAGCACTCTTTTGCAACCGACCTTCACGGGACTCATTTCTCACTCGCAGAGTTTAAGCGTCTGAAGCTGCGACAACCCGAAGAAGCAGAGGAGAGCGAATCGGAGCCCATCCAGGGGGTCGCAGAGTTTCGCGTCCAGGCCAACGGAACTTTCACCCAACCCCAGATCACATCAACCTTGAACATTCAGGGCTTGACCCTTGAAGACATCAAGCTGGGTGATCTCGAAGCCCAACTCACGTTGAAAGGGAAGCAACTTCAAGGCCAGAGCCAGTTGCAAGGGCCTGCTGGAACCGTGAGGATTGACCTGAAGTCTTCCATCGAGGGTGATTGGACATCACAACTTTCGGGGAAATTCTCAAATTTCCGCCTCGACCCGTGGTTCGATTGGCTTGGCCGCCACAACCTCCAGACGCCGGTGATCGTTTCCGGCTCCTTTAAAGGAACAGGTCCGCTGAAAAAGCCCAGGGAAATGTCAATGGAAGCCCAGGCGCAGAAGCTCGAAGTCGTGTTGCCCGGCTTCGATCTGAAAAACACGCAACCTGTGGAGATCCGTTACGCTGCGCGCACCCTTCATTCAAATCATTTTG
This sequence comes from Acidobacteriota bacterium, assembly GCA_902812415.1. Lineage (GTDB taxonomy): Bacteria > Acidobacteriota > Terriglobia > UBA7540 > UBA7540 > RH2-MAG17b. Next base: position 7,373 of record CADDZJ010000013.1, on the reverse strand, counting down.
CGATGCAAGGTCCTTCAACGAACCTCGGGATCCAGCTCGCGGCTCGATCCGGACCGGCGCCTGCCGTGTCGTTAGATGCGATAGGTAAAACAGATGCGTCGGTCCTGAAACTGATAGACCCATCCATTCAAGCTACCGGAGGGCTTGACATCAACTTTCATGCCACGGGCGCTCTCACTCAGCCTTCGCTTTCGGGACAGATTGCCATCCACAGCCTGAGCATGCGTTATGCCAGCCTGCCTCTCCCCATCGCCGGTCTCAATGGGACAATTGTGCTGAAGGGGAACCGCGCCACCATTGAATCGCTGGGCGCGCAGAGCGGACAGACCTCGATTCAGCTTACGGGTTACGCCACCATCGGTTCCGTTCCCCGGTTTAATCTGCACGCCGCGTTCCAGCGCGTTCGACTGGAGTACCCCAGGGATTTCACAACCCTGCTTTCAGGGGACCTGAGGCTTACCGGATCGACCCAGGCAGGGCAGCTTACGGGCGACGTCACCGTTGGGCAAATGTTCGTGAGCGAGAACTTCAACCTGGTCAACTGGCTGGGTGAAATGGGCGCTCCATCGAACGGAGTTGAAATATCCACCGAGCCGTCGACCTCGTCAAAGATTCGGCTGGATATCCACGCGATGACCAATCCGGAGGTCAGGCTCTCATCGCGCGCGCTCACTCTGGAAGCCTCCATGAATATGAACCTGCGCGGGACGCTGGCCAATCCAGTCGCGATGGGGAACATTCACATCCGGAACGGCCAGGCTGTGATCGCCGGCAACCGCTACAACATCACGCGCGGCGACATCACCATGACCAGCCCCTTTCAGACCACGCCGGTGCTGGATATTGAGGCGGAAACGAGGGTGGAACGCTATAACATCATCGTCGATGTCACCGGCCCTGTCGATCGGCCCAAGCTGGCCTATCGTTCCGATCCGCCGTTGCCCAGCGAAGACGTTCTCTCGTTGCTGGCGCTGGGTTATGCTCCCCAGCAGGCCTTGATGCGTTCGAGCGGGACCGAGCCTTTTGGAGCGATTGGCGCGAGCGCTCTGCTTTCGCAGGCTCTATCAAGCCAGGTATCCGGTCGCGTGCAGCGACTCTTCGGGGTCAGTCGGATTCGCATCGACCCGAATCTGCTTGGACCCACCACGGCTGGCGGCGCCCGAGTCACCATCGAAGAACAGGTGTCGCGAGACCTGACGATCACCTATTCCACCAACACGGCGGCGGCGCAGCAGCGCGATATTCGCGTACGCTGGGACCTCAGCAATAAGATCTCGCTGATCGGCGAACGGGATATTAACGGAGTTTTTGGTTTTGAGGTGCGCTTCCACCGCAGGCTGAAGTGACGCGATGGTTTGGCGCTTTGGGGAAGCTCAAATTCAAGACTACCCAATTTAAGACGCTGTGCACGTTCCAGCGTGAGTTGCTATACTCATAGAGCAATCTGCCTTCCGTGCGCCGCGTGTGACGCTGCTGCGCTATGCGCTGAACGATTGCTGAAATGGGTTTGAAGTGGAGAGGTGTCCGAGTGGCTTAAGGAGCACGCTTGGAAAGCGTGTATGCAGGAAACTGCATCGTGGGTTCGAATCCCACCCTCTCCGCCACCTTCGCCATCGGTCTCGATATGCAAGCCGGCGCTGGAGGAATTGATGGCTGCAAACAAGGGATCGAAGAAGCCGCACATCCAATATCACAACGATGGCCGCATCTGGGCAAAAGGAACCATGATGGATGGCGTCGCCGAAGGCTATTGGGAATGGTTCAGAAAAGATGGAACCCGGATGCGGTCAGGCCATTTCAAAAATGGTAAACAAACCGGTGAATGGATTACCTATGATCGAAAGGGCAAAGTCTATAAAGTGACCGATTTCAGCCAGCAAAAACGAAATTAGAAAAAATAAACTATTTAAGCAGTTCGTTCGCATTTCCAAATACAGACCGCTGTGGAAATGACCGCTCAGATCGCCGAGAAGTCAAAGCGATGCACGGTAGCCTCATGCCGCAGGCGCCTTTCGCCATCATCTCCACGCAAGCGGGTCCAAGGTTGGATTCCCGCTTGCGCAGGAATGACGTTGCTATTTTCATCCACCGTGGTGAATCGTAGGCTCTTGGCGCCTTGTTTAAAACTAACTTCCTCAAACAATGCACCAGTTCCTTCATCCCTTGCCTGACCTCGAGTTGGAAACAGGCAACCGTCACGGCCCATCGTTTTTGAAGGACCGTGACGGCGACTCGTGTTATCGGAAAAAGCTCCCGCTCATTCCAACCAGCTAGAACAGAAACTTCAGCGCAAACTGAATCAGGCGCGGATTACCGACCTGCGAGCTTACCACCCCAAATGATGAAGTCCCCTGGGTTGTGCCCGGGGGGCCAAACTGGGGCCGGTTAAACAGGTTGAAGAACTCCGCTCGAAACTGCAAGCCGAGCCTCTCAGCCGGACCGAAGTTCGTCGTCTTGAATAGAGAGACATCCCAATTATTGGTCCCCTCCTGCCTCAGATTGGGATCAACACGCGATTCGGTGCCGTAAGTAAAAGGCGCCGACTGGACAAAGCACGCGGTGTTGAACCATTCATTCAGTCGCGACTCGGGGCTGCCCGGACGGCCTGCATTGGAGCAAATCCGATTAGGGTGATTGCCGCCTCCTGAGGAGCCGATTTTCAGCGGAAAGCCTGACTGGAATGTGGTGATCCCGTCCAAACCCCATCCGGAAATGAGCTTGTCTGCCACGCCGCTTATCCTAGGAAGGAACCGCTGCCCGTGACCCACAGGCAGGTTCAACACATAGCTCACGACTAGGCGCTGCGGAATGTCCTGAGAGGAAATAGAATAGGATGAGCCTTTGATATTGTTCCAATCGATCGTGCCTCCTACACCGCCGGTGTCCCCTTCGAGCCAGCCGGAGACGGTATCGGTGTCGGTCATGAGTTTTGCAACGGTGTAAGCGACCAAAAGCGTTCCACCCCCTTTGAATTGCCTTTCGACCTTCATCTGGAAGGAGTGGTAATAACTGTCACCCCAGCCGGCGCCGGCAATACTCACTCCCGTGTATTGCGGATAGGGATGAAGAAGCTGGCCCGCGGCAATCGTAGGGGTAGAGAGTGGTCCGCTCGAGATCAAACCGAAAAACGGGTTCGTAACCTGCGCATTCAACGCATTCCCCAGAGAAAGGTACTGATCGGGCAGGAAGTCTATATTCTGATTGCCGGTATGCAGGTGAGTGCCACGCGAACCGGCATAGGCCAAATCCACGAAGAAGCCGCTGGGCAACTGGCGCTGGATGTCAAAATTCCACTGCTGCATATACCCCGAGGGTTCGTTCGGAACCACCGCGCCCGCGCCTCCTGTGTTCAGACGGATCTGGTTCAGGTTGGGGGAGCGGCCCGGCGGCTGAAGAATTCCGTTAGGATAAGGGTTGGTCCACCCCTGAGCCGGATTGAAAGGCGTCACGCCGCCGTTGATTGTGGCGACGAACGGCGTGCCGATGCTGTTCACCGCATCATTGTTGGGTTCGATATTCCAGGCCACCAGGTTCGGAATCCAGAAGATGCCATAGCCGCCCCGCACCACCGTCTGGTCATTCATGCGATAGGCCAGGCCGAAGCGCGGAGCGAATTGCGCCTCATTCAGATTCACGGGATTGCGGCTTTGGCGCAGAGAAGAATCAACCAGACCCAACTCCCCCTTCAGCGGCAGCCCCGTGGCCTGGGCCAAGGGGCTGGGAACGTTCAAATCCCAGAAGCTGAGGCGATTGAAGCGTTCGGACCACGGCCCATCCTGGTCGTAGCGCAGGCCAAGATCAAGGGTGAGTTTGTTGGTCACCTGCCAGGTGTCGCCGGCGTACGCCGCGCGATAGATTTGCTGGCCGGCCACCAGAGCAGGCAGGCTGTTTCCGCCGCTGGAAGGATAACCCAGCAAGTAGGAGGCAAAGCCGAAGCCCCCAGTGCCGCCGATGGGAACGTTTGCAGTGAAATTACGGTCGAAGGCAAAGATGCCCGTGGCGACGTTGGTCTGCGCGTAATTGTGCTGCAAAACGAGAAATTGCGCGCCGGCCTTCAGCGTGTGGCGGCCGGCGATTTTCGTCAAGTCGCCGGAAACGTACCAGTTGTTATCCCGCGCGATGATCACGCTCCCTCCGCCCTGCGATCCAAAGAGACCGCTCGACATATCCTGAACGTTTGGCATGGGGAAGGTGCGCAGGTTGGGCGGAACTTCCGCATTCGTAAAGGCGGGCCAGCCGATGGAGGTGAGGTCAAAGCCTGTCTTCGAGAGCGGAGTCCGGTCATAAGCAAATCGGTCAAAGCCCACGTGAATGTCGCTGATGAGCGTCGGAGTAAAGTTATAGGTGTCGTCCAGCACGATGTCGTTCGTGGTGAACGTTTCAGTGCAGCGGTCCTGGCACACGCCTGTCCCCAGGGGATCGATGGGCAGGTTCAGGTTGCTCCAGCGGGAATAGCGCCCGAAAACATGCTGCTTGTCGCTGACATTCTGGTCAATCCGCGCCACGTATTCGTCGTTGTTGCCGCCGACACTGGCATTGGTAACAAAGTTGTTCTGGTTGGTGAACGGCGCGCCTACGGCGTTGGGCGCCGGCCATAACCGCATCAGCGCAGCAGACGTAATATTGATGTCAGAAGTTGGGATGACGTTTCCGGGAAACTGCACGCGGGGAGAAGTGAGTTGCCCGTTGGACCCCACGGTGCAAGGGCCGTTTGCGCATTGAACAGGACTGTAAATCGGAATCTGATTGCCGTTCGAGTCGAGCAGGCCCGAGAAATCGCCTTGCCGCTCTGCGGCCGTGGGCACGGTTTCCACGAAGGTCTGCCCCTGCCGCAGCCGGAATCCTTCGTAGCTGAAGAACCAGAACGTCTTGTCCTTGCCGTTATAGATGCCGGGGAGGTCAAGCGGGCCGCCGGCATTGGCGCCAAATTGATTCTGGGTGAAAGGCCCCACGGGAATTCCTGCCCGATTGTTAAAGAACGTGTTGGCGTTCAGCACCTTGTTTCGCAAATATTCGTAAGCTTCGCCGTGGATTTCATTGGTGCCCGACTTGGTCGTAAGGTTCATCACGCCGCCGGCAAAGCGCCCCCATTCGGGTCCCAGATTATCGGTTTGAACCTTAAATTCCTGAATGGAGTCCTGGGTGGGGACAAACGCTGGAAGGTTGAGGTAACCATTATTTTCCGGCACTCCGTCCAGGAAGATGGCGCTCTGGTTTCCAAAAGCTCCGTTAATCTGATAGTTGTTGAAGGCGAAGGGATTGGCTCCTGTAGGCGTTCCCTGGGATTGACCTTGCGGCACGACGGAGGGCACAAGAGACATCAGGTTGAACACGTTGCGGCCGTTCAGCGGCATCTCGCCGACGGCCCGCCCGGCAATCACCTGACCCAGCGAGGCGCTTTGCGACTGAAGCAAGGGGGTGGCGGCCGTCACTTGCACGCTTTGTGTGATAGCGCCCAGTTGCATGAGGATGTCAATCCGATAGCTCTGCTGCGTCTGCACCACGACGGGCGACCGGCTGAAATGCTTGAAACCGCTCTTTTCCGCATCAATGCGATAATTGCCCGGCAGCACGTTCACAAATTCATAAATACCGTCCGCGTTGGTGGTGGTCACCTGCTTGGCATTTGTGCCAGTGTTGGTGAGTGTCACCTGCACTCCGGGGACGACGGCTCCGGAGGGGTCTGTAACGGCGCCGGTCAAGGCTCCAAAAGTGGTCTGGGCGTTTGCATGGGCCGGAGATAAGAAGAACAGGGCTACAGCCGTCACGCAAAGCCAATGAAGAAATCTGGCGTGCTTTCGGGTATCCGTTTTGCTCTCCATAAAATACTCCTGAAGGATTTTATGTGTCTCCTGTCTTGATCGAATTCGCTCAGTTTCTTCACTTATGACTACCTCCGACCCCGCTCACTCTAATTCAGCATCAAATCGATGTCAACAGAGTTATTTCCGAATATGAAATACCGGAGGGATAAATCGGGATGGAAGGATACTGATCACGACTGGCCTACCGGTCAAACACCGGGAGCGGACGGCATCCTCCCAAAGCGTATGGTTTGCAGCCCCTACGCATCTTCCACTACATATTTCATATATTAAAAACACATAGTGTTAAATTTACATAGTTAGGGTTCGTTCCGTAAAAAATGTGTTGACGAAAATCCTTGCCAAGGTTCGTTTTTCGGCCTGAAAATCCGCCTCATGTCAAAACTCGCCTTATTGATTTCAAACATGGATTAGGGTTCGTTGAGAAAAATTTCAGTCTGCGCCCATCTTGCGACGGCCCGAGAATCGCATTCCGCAAGGCAAGGGACGCTTGCGTGTCAACGCTCGTTATTCTTCCTGTAGTGGAAGGTCTCATCCTGGTCCTGAAGTTCTTACTGGGCGCGTCCAATGAAAGCGTGCGCATCCGTCTCATGCATAGTCTACATTTATAGTCTATTTAAATCAAGGTCTCGCGGATGGCGTCCGCGCCCGGGCGCGTGCCATGCACCCTACCAAGCACGATTCGCAATGAGGATCGGCGGGTAACGGAGCAAAGCAGAGTAAATCCGCATGGGTGAAAATACCGTGCTGTCGAAAAAAGAGGAAAAGCGGTTTCTTGAGCTGGGGCGTGAAGTCTTTCTACTGAGGTTTACAATTATCGTGACACCGTTTTCTGTAGCGCCGGTGTCCTCACCGGCGTTTTTCGGCGCTGAGGGCAGCGCCGCTACCGTTTTCGTTGTCACTATAATTTGTAATTCTCAATAAATCACTTTCCCAACCCGGAGCGGAAGGGGTGTCCCGAATCGAAGCTCATCAAGCAGATTGCCGCTGGAAAGCTCAGCCTGGCTGAAGAGAATCGCTGGATTGATCACTTTGTATCCTGTTCTCCGTGTTCAAGGGAGTTCAACGAATTCTTCCGTCAAATCCGCTGGCGGAAGCGCATTGAGGTAGGGAGCGCCTCTGCTGTCATCATCATTGCCATTTGCGCGGCCATCTGGCTGGCCGTCGGGCGACACCCGCAGGTGAAGTCCGGCACTGCAATAGCGACGAACTCGGGCGCGGGCATCTTGCGGACGGCAATCGTGGACCTTAGAAGCTGGTCCGCCGTGCGCAGCGACGAAGGTGTGCCGAATCCGGCCAGAAAGCCGCTCACGCTCCAACGGGCGAACGCCTTGCTTGTCATTTACCTGCCGATGGGCAGCCAGCCAGGAAAATACGAAATTGAACTTTCTGAACGGAACGGCAAGCCACCGGTGCATCTGAACAGAAACCGCAGCCGCGCCGTGGCCAGCCTCGTATGCTTTAGCTCCTGCGTGCTCGCTGGTTCCTCGCGGTTGAACAGCATCAGCCAGCAGTTCAGGTTGTAGGCCAGCATCGCCAGTTGGAAGT
>CADDZJ010000012.1 GCA_902812415.1 Acidobacteriota bacterium | reverse complement strand
TATTAGCCTTGCGCCGCATCAGCGCCTTAGATAGCCGTGCTGCATTATAGCTCCATTCGGCGCATCAAACCGTTGGAAGTTTCTCAAGATTTTGTCAATTCTTTCTCTGGCTAACTCGGCCTGCGTTTTCCAACGCAGGCGGAATCACCAGGCTGCTATTTGTCCTCCCTTATCCCCTAACCCTACTCTCCAAAAAGTGCGGGGGACAAGCGAATTCAAGCTTCCACTCTCCTCACAATTGGTGAGAAGGTGTGCAATGACGTAATCAGGATCAGGCCACCCTGTGGAGGGAAGACTTGGCAATTCAAGGTATTACTCTCGAAGTGATGAGCTATGAGTTATCAAACTCCCCACTTCAAATTAATATTTATAATGCAAGGCTAATATAATGTCATCTAAAGCGCTATGCTTCGTACACCGCTCGTAATTGATGGTCCAAAAATTATCTTATAGGGCGAAGCCATGGCCATGGCAGTTCAAAATCGCAACCAATTTGAGACACATACATCTATTAAGTTGTTGAAAATAAATGAAAATATAATTGTTTACAGTATGCAACTAAGATTATATTAGCTGCATCTATTAAACTTGGATGCAGAAAACATCATCTGATTGAAGGAGGTAAATATCAATGGCGATCGTAAGATGGGAACCATTCCGTGATCTTGTGGCCACGCAGGATCGATTTAACCGTCTATTTAACGAGGCGTTTTCAAACTTCTTTGGGGGCGAGCAGCTCCCCACCAGGGCGTGGGCTCCGCCCGTGGATATTTACGAAACGGACCATGACTTGGTATTGAAAGCCGAATTACCGGGCATTGATCCCAAAGACGTGGAGCTCCGCGTTGAAAACGGAACGCTCTACCTTAAAGGGGAACGCAAGCACGAGAGCGAGGTGAAGGAAGAGAACTACCATCGCATCGAGCGAGCCTATGGAACCTTCACTCGCACCTTTACCCTGCCCAATTCCGTTAATACGGAAGACGTGAAGGCTGAGTACAAGGATGGCGTGCTGACGCTCACCATGGCCAAGCGCGAAGAGGCGAAGCCAAAGACAATCAAGATCAATGTCACTGAAGGCGCCCAGGCCGCAGCCGCTAAGAAGTAATGCCTGCACACTTGGCTTAAGGAGCAGGTAAGGGAGCAGGAAAGTAGCCGCGTCAGAGCCCGGAAAGTATGGTCATTTCTGACGAGAGTGACGCCCCTCGGGGATAGAGCCAGCGTTCTAAATGTCACCAAACAACGAAATGCCGTACCGAGGGGTGGACGCGGCTTTTTCTTGCATAGAGGTTTGGGGAAGCGCAGAGGAAGAGGATAATGGGGGGTGAACCACGGGGAACGGTCACCTGCCCAAGGAGTGATTTATGGCAACACGATTTGACAAATTTACGGTAAAGGCGCAGGAAGCGTTGCAAGCGACTCAGGAAATCGCCAGCCGGCACGGGAATCAGCAACTGGAGCCTGTGCATCTGCTTTTAGCACTCGTCCAGCAGCAGGAAGGCATTGTGCCTGCCATTCTGGCGCGGCTCGGCGTAAGTCCCGCAATCGTATCTGCGGAAGCGGAGAAGGCCATTGGGGCGCTTCCCAAAGTGGGCGGCGTTGCAGACGTATACATTTCACCCGCCCTCAAGCAAATCCTTGACGAAGCTTCTCAGGAAACCGAACAATTCAAGGACGAGTATGTTTCGACTGAGCATCTGCTTCTGGCGCTCACGCGCAAGACCACCAATCCGGCCGGGCGCATTCTCGCCAAATTGGGCGTCAACCATGACGCGATCCTGAAGGCCCTGGTGGCCGTGCGCGGCACGCAGCGGGTTACGGACCAAGATCCGGAAAGCAAATTTCAGGCACTGGAGCGTTTTGCGCGCGACCTGACGGAACTTGCCCGGCGCGGCAAACTTGATCCGGTGATTGGCCGTGACGACGAAATCCGGCGCGTCATTCAGGTGCTTTCGCGCCGCACCAAGAACAATCCGGTTCTGATCGGAGAGCCGGGCGTGGGCAAAACAGCCATTGTTGAAGGCATTGCACAGCGCATTGTGGCCGGCGACGTTCCCGAGACGCTCAAGTCGAAGCGCATCATCCAGCTCGACTTGGGCGCCATGGTGGCGGGCGCGAAGTACCGCGGCGAATTTGAAGACCGCCTGAAGGCCGTATTGAAAGAGATTGAAGAATCGAGCGGGCAGATGATTCTGTTCATCGACGAATTGCACACACTGGTGGGCGCCGGAGCGGCGGAAGGCGCGATGGACGCTTCCAATATGCTGAAGCCGGCCCTCGCCCGCGGCGAGTTGCGCTGCATTGGCGCGACCACGCTGAACGAATACAAGAAGCATATTGAAAAGGACGCGGCGCTCGAACGGCGCTTCCAGCCTGTCTACGTAGGCCAGCCTTCTGTGGAAGATACCATCGCCATCCTGCGCGGCCTGAAGGAACGCTACGAAGTCCATCACGGCGTCCGCATCAAGGATTCGGCGATTGTGGCGGCAGCCGTGCTCTCGAACCGCTACATCACTGACCGCTTCCTCCCTGACAAGGCCATCGACCTGATCGACGAGGCGGCTTCCAGCTTGCGGATCGAGATTGACTCCATGCCCACGGAAATCGATCAGATTGAGCGGCGACTGACGCAACTTGAGATCGAGCGCCAGGCTCTGAAAAAAGAAGAAGACCCGGCTTCGCGCGAACGTCTTCAGAAGATCGAGCCTGAAATTTCCGGCCTGCGCGAGAAAGCCGACCAGTTGAAACTCCGCTGGAAAGCCGAAAAAGAGGCCATTGCCAGGATTCGCCAGCTTAAGAGTGAGATTGAGCAGGCCAAACTCGACGAACAGCGCGCTACCCGCGAAGGCGACCTGAACAAGGCGGCGGAAATCCGCTATGGGAAGCTCGTGTCGCTTGAGAAGCAATTGGCGGAAGCAAACACCAAGTTAGAGGGAATGCAGGAAACGGGCCGCATGTTGAAAGAAGAAGTGGACGAAGAAGATATTGCCCGCGTGGTCTCGAAATGGACGGGAATCCCGGTTTCCAAAATGCTCGAAGGCGAAATGGCCAAGCTGGTGAAGATGGAAGACCGCCTGCGCTTGCGCGTGGTGGGTCAGGACGACGCTTTGCGGACAGTAGCGAACGCCGTGCGCCGTAGCCGGGCGGGACTTTCGGACCCGAAACGGCCCATCGGCTCGTTCCTGTTTCTGGGACCGACCGGCGTGGGGAAGACGGAATTGGCCCGCGCGCTGGCCGAATTCCTGTTTGACGACGAGCGCGCCATGCTGCGCATTGATATGTCCGAGTACATGGAAAAGCACGCTGTGGCCCGGCTGATCGGCGCGCCGCCGGGCTACGTGGGCTATGAAGAAGGCGGCCAGTTGACCGAACCGGTCCGCCGACGGCCCTATTCCGTGCTCCTGTTTGATGAAATCGAAAAGGCGCACCCAGACGTCTTCAACATCTTTCTCCAGATTCTCGACGATGGCCGCCTGACGGACGGCAAAGGCCGGACGGTGGACTTCAAGAACACGGTCATTATTATGACCTCCAACATCGCCTCGCACTTCATCCATGAAGAGGCGGGCCGCAGTGGAAAACTGGATTCCGGAGCCGGAAAAATTTCCGAGGAAGTCAAACAGCGCATTCATCAGGAACTGCTGGCTCACTTCCGGCCCGAGTTTTTGAACCGCATTGACGAAATCGTGATCTTCAATCCGCTCGGCAAGATGGAAATCGAAAAGATCATTGACTTGCAGTTGAACCACTTGCGCGGGATGCTGGAAGACCGCAAAATTCACATTGAGCTTAGCGATAAGGCGCGTGAACTACTCTTCCGCGAGGGCTACGATCCGCAGTTTGGCGCGCGTCCGCTCAAGCGCGCGATCCAGCGCATGATCCAGGACCCGCTGGCCATGAAGATGCTCGACGGCGAAGTGATGCCCGGCGAGTCGATCACGGTCGATGCAGACCTGAAGAAAGGCGAGATGGTATTTGAGAAAGAAGCGGTAAGAGCCGCGCGGCGGTAGTTATGGACTTGCGGCCTGTCATATGGTGCTGGTTTCCATTTGGTTTGACGGATGTGAGGAAACCTGCCTGTATGCCAGCCGCACCGTCGCATACGTTACGGCCGTCGAAAGGGGGAAAACGCAGATGAGGATTTGGGAAGACGCTACCTTAAAGTCATATCTGGAAAATGGCGGCAGGACGTCGAACCGCGAGGTTTACGAACGGATCGGACAATTTGTTCATCTGGGTGCGTCACATCTCGCACCCACGGCCTACGGGGGTAGGCCCGCCTATGAGCACGCCGTGCGGAGTTATATTGCGAACCTCTGCCAGGAAGGGTTCTTGCGAAAAGTGCAGCGAGGTCTGCACGAGCTGACGGCCAAGGGGAAAGCGAGAGCCTCATCCGCCTGATTGGGCTGGTTTGGGCGTGTCGGGCTAGAAGCGGCTTTGAGGGCGAATTCTGACCAACCCTCTCCCTTGGGAGAGGGTGCCCGGCTTGGCCGGGCGGGTGAGGGGTTATTTGAGTGCAGAAATTCCAACCCGCAAGGTGCGGGAGCTGCGGCGTAGCGAAACCCCGGCGGAGAGGGCCGCGTGGTGGCTTCTGCGCAAGCGCGGCACCGGACTTAAGTTTCGTCGTCAGCACGCCATCGGAAGATACGTGGTAGATTTCTACTGTTTCGAGCACCGCCTAGCGGTCGAGCTTGATGGAAGTGCGCACTCGCAACCCAGCCAAATGAAGAAGGACAGTGCTAAGGACTCGTACTTGCGAGGTAAGGGAATTCGAGTGCTCCGTACAAACGGGCAGGTCCTCGAAGACCCAGAGGGCTTCCTTAGCGAGATTAGGGCAGCTTCGCTGGCGTTATAGCGGTCAACCGGCCCCTCACCCGTCCCGCTACGCGGTCCACCCTCTCCCCCAGGAGAGGGCTGGAAATCGTATTGGCTATAGGCAATAGAGCCGCCAGCCCCGGAGGGGCGAGACAATGACGGCTCATAGCGCGGGCTCGACTCAGTACCCTGCTCGCTTAGCAGCGCTTGCGAACAAAGGCTTCAATCGCGCGATTGCAGGCCACGACGCCGGATGATATCATTGTGATGTCATCGTTTTAGAGTCACGTGCATGGCAAATACTACGGTTCGAAACATCCCAGACGAGCTTTACTCCACGCTTCGACGCGAGGCGGAGGGGACCGGCGAAGCCTGAATTCGGAAATCCTTGCAGCAATACGGGACCGCGTGGAGCTGCTCCGGCAGCGCCGGCGGAGAAGCTGGGCTATCGCTGCGATTAACCGCCTTCGGGCAGAGATCGCTAGAAAATACTTGGTACAGACGGATAGCGTTCAACTGATCCGGGAGGACAGGGACAGCCGATGAGGCTGGTGGTTGATGCAAGTGTCGCCGCAAAGTGGCTGCTCCCCGAGCCGGATAGTGATAAGGCGGAGGCCGTTCTTTCAGCATGGAATCACGGTGTCGTGGCCCTGTTGGCGCCTGTTCTGCTTCATGTGGAGATCGCGAACCTCCTCTGGAAGACCGCGGCGCAGCGCATCATTGGTGCCGACGACGCGAAACGGTTGCTCGTCCGCTTTGCAGCTCTGAAGCTGCCCCTGGTCCCGACCAGCGCACCGTTGCTTGAAGAAGCGCTAAGCTTTTTGCTCTCCCTCAAGCACCCAGTCTATGACTGCCTGTATGCGACACTGGCCATGCAGGAGCGAAGCGAGCTCTTGACCGGGGATGAGAAGTTGTTTCGGGCACTCCGCCCCTCGATGGCCGCGGTCCGGCTGCTGACGGATTGGGAAACCGGCGCTTGAACTCGCAACACGCTGCTTGCATCTAACCACCGAGGCGAGGAGCTAAGGAACGAAGGATCATGTGGAACAATTTCAAGACAACCATCTTGCTGGCCTGCCTGACGGGCGTGTTGCTCGCGATCGGCGACCTCTGGGGCGGGCGGCAGGGGTTGACGATCGCCCTTGTTTTTGCGGCGGTGATGAACCTGGGCAGCTACTTCTTCTCGGACAAGATCGCCATCGCTTCAAGCGGCGCGGCGCCGATCTCGCGCGACGAGAACCCGCGCATCTATCAGATTGTCGAGCGCCTAGCGGCCAAGGCCAACATTCCTGTGCCTAAAATCTATCTCATTCCCACGGATTCCCCCAACGCTTTCGCCACCGGACGCAATCCCGAGCACGCCTCTGTGGCGGTGACGCAGGGCATCCTGCAATTGTGCAACGACGAAGAGATTGAAGGCGTGCTGGCGCACGAACTGGGGCACGTGCGCAACCGCGATATTTTGATCAGCGCGGTGGTGGCGACCCTGGCAGGCGCGATTACTTACATCGCTAACATGGTGATGTGGGCGGAGATGTTCGGCGGATTTGGCGGCGGGCGCGACGATGAGCGCGGCGGGGTATTTTCCGCCCTGGCGATGATGATCGTGGCGCCTCTGGCCGCCACCCTGATTCAGCTCGCCATCTCCCGCTCCCGCGAATATCAGGCAGACTCAACCGGCGCGCACATCACAGGCAATCCACAGGGCCTTGCGCGAGCGCTTGAAAAAATCGATCAGTGGTCCAAGCGCCTGCCGATGCAAGTGTCGCCCGCAACGGCGCATCTCTACTGCGCCCAGCCACTCACCAGCGGCCAACTTTTTTCCAGTCTCTTTTCCACCCATCCACCCATTCAGAAACGCATTGAGCGGCTTTTGAGCGGGAACTACTGAGAAGAAGTGATGAGTGAGAAGGTGTGAAAAAATTGGGGGCGGTTGTCATCTTGAGCGATAGCGAAGGATCCCGCATTTTCTTTTCCGTACAATACCGGGATGCTTCACTGCGTTCAGCATGACAGATTCGATATTTTCACACCTTCTGACGAGTTATGAGCACACCTGAGTTCAGCGCATGAAAATTGGCTTACACCAGACCCGGCTATAACTCATAACTCAGCACTTAGAACTGGTCACTGCTTTTCCGGCTCCGCGCCAATCACCGGCGCCTGAAGCGCCAGCACCCTCTGAATTTGCCTGTCCCAAACCGGCCATTCGTGCTTGCCGGGGACTTCACAGTAGCGATAGGGAATCTTTAACAGTGCCAGAATCCTCACGAAGTTTCGGTTTTCATTGAGCAAGGGATCGGAGGAGCCGACCGACAAATAGAGCTGCGGCATCTCGGAAACTGGGATTTCCCCAATCAGCTCAAATAGATCGTTCTCCCACCGCTTGGGATTTGTCAGCGGGCCGAAGTCTTCCTCGAGGGTTTTTCTTATCGGGCTATTCGGAGGCAAGACGTCTTCAAATGCAGGCTCCGCGGAAGCCAAAGCTCCGCTCAGGCTCGCGGCGGCGGCGAACATCTGATGATATTTCAAGCCCAGGAGCATGGCGCCGTAACCTCCCATGGAAAGCCCTGCGATGGCCCGCCCGTTGCGCGAGGCCACGGTACGATAGTGGCGGTCTACGTAAGGAATCAAATCGTCGATGATGTAGCTCTGCCAGCCGAGTTTTGGGTCGGCATAGTTATCCACATACCAGCCGTTCTCGCCCTCAGGCATCACGATGATCTCTTCATAATGTTGGGCGTAATCCGTAAGGCCGGTTTTCGTAACCCAGTCGGAATAATGACCGGTATAGCCGTGCAGCAGATAAAGCACGGGGTAACGGCGTGATCCGGAATCGTAGTCTTGCGGAAGGATGATATTGAAATTCACTTCCATGCCGCCCAGATGAGCCGGCTTGAAGGTTACGGTTGCATAGTCTTTGGCCTGCGCGGAAAGCGCCAGCGCAAGAAGCGTTCCCACGAGGCCCAGCGCACAAAAATAGCGCCGATATCCGAGGTTTGATTCTGAAAGATCAAGACCCATGAAAGTGATTCCTCCTACAGATTGTTAGTCCTTCCAGCCAAAAGGCATCATCTTATCTTCATAGAACCGGGTTTTTCAACTTGATCCTGCAAAGCCGATCATAGCTTCATGACGACGCTACACACATCGAGGCATTCTCTGGCTTGACACCAGCTTCGGCGGGTCATCATAATGGCTACCTACTTTGAGCGCGCTGAAGGATCAGCGCCTCCAAAGAATCACCGCGATCGCTCGTTAGCCTCTTTGCCCTTTTTGTAAGGAGTTCCAATGTCTCAAGTCTTTCAAAACTACATCGACGGCCAGTGGGTGGAATCCAAATGCAAGCAGACTTTTCCCAACGTCAATCCGGCGGACACCCGGGAGACTGTCGGCCTGTTTCAGGCTTCGGGACCCGAGGATATTCAGTCGGCTTGTGAGGCGGCGGCCAAGGCTCAACCAGCCTGGGCGGCCAAGCCCGCGCCGCTGCGGGGCGAGTTCCTTTTCAAGGCGGCGGAGCTCCTGGAAAGCCGCTTGCAGCAACTCGGCGAGGAAATGACGCGGGAAGAAGGGAAAACACTTCCGGAAGCCAAAGGCGAAGTGAAGCGCGCCATCAATATTTTCCGCTACTTCGGCGGAGAAGGTGCCCGAGCGTTCAGCTATCAAATTCCTTCCGAGCGCGAAAATGTCTTTTGCTATACCCTCCGCAAGCCTTTAGGCGTGGTGGCCCTCATCACTCCCTGGAATTTTCCAAGCGCAATTCCGGCATGGAAAATCGCTCCCGCGCTTGTTGCCGGAAACACAGTTGTCATTAAACCTGCCTCCCTGGCTCCGCTCAGCGCTTACCGCCTGATCGAGGCCTTGCATCACGCGGGCCTTCCGGCTGGAGTGCTGAATTATGTGACTGGCAGTGGAGGAACTGTGGGGAACGCGTTGGTTGAGCACGCTGCCGTCCGCGCCATCTCCTTCACCGGATCCTGCGCGGTGGGAAATCAGCTTTATCAAAAAGTGGCGGCGCGAAAAATTCGCATCCAGATGGAAATGGGCGGCAAAAACCCGACTATCGTGCTCAAGGATGCAGACCTGGATTACGCGGCGGATATTCTGGTGAATGGCGCGTTTTTCTCAACCGGTCAGAAATGCACCGCATGCAGCCGGGCCATTATCGAGAAAGCCATTTATGAGTCGCTGGTTGAAAAGCTTCTGGAAAAAACGCGGAAGCTGAAAGTGGGCAACGGGCTTGAATCGGGAGTCCAGATGGGCCCCGCCGTGGATGCGAACCAACTTGAAACCGATCTCAAGTACATTGAAATTGCGAAAAAAGAGGGCGCAAAGCTGCTCTGCGGCGGCAAGCGTTTGACAGGCGGCACGTATGAGCATGGCTACTTTGTCGAGCCGACAATCTTCGATGAGGTCACGCCTCAAATGCGCATTGCCCAGGAGGAAGTCTTCGGTCCGGTATTGGCGCTGATGCGAGCCGAAAATTTTGACGAAGCAATGAAGCTTGCCAACGGGATTCCTTTCGGTCTTTCCGCTTCCATCGTCTCGCGCGACCTCACTCGCGTTCATCAGTTTGTTCAGGGAATCGAAGCGGGCCTCATCACCGTGAATCTGCCGACTGCTGGAGTTGAATACCAATTGCCTTTTGGCGGGACTAAGGAGTCCAGTTTCGGGATGCGCGAGCAAGGCCCTCTGGCTCTTGATTTTTATACCGAAACACGCACGGTTTACCTCAAATATACGCAATAAGAACGTGCGGCGCGGCGCTCACTTGTCTGTCATTCTGATCTGAAAAATACGCCGATATTTCGGCACGCAACCCAAACACCTGCCAGTCTCGGCGTAATTTTCATCCTTCGGGGTGTCGCAAAACGACATGTCAGACTGAGCGATAGCGCAGAATCCCCGTATTTCACTGGCGAGAATGCAGAGACTCTTCGCTGCGCTCAGGGTGACAGGTTGTGGGTACACCGCCGCAGCGTCCGGTTTTACGTACAAATTGTGATCGTCGCTATGACCATGCCATCTTTTTGAGGAGTTTCCATGATGAAAAAGACCCGGGATTTTTTGCGTAAGCTCAATCTCCCTACTCAGGATAATCACGAACTCAAGCCGAGCAGCCGGCGATTTCCGGATGGCGGCCAATTCCGCATTGAGATTCCCAGTGTTGAAGGCCCTCGCGTTTTCCTCGAAGTTCTCGCGCTGGCAAAGGAGCTGAAGGTTCCCGTCCACCGCGTCAGCCAGGGCAGCGGAGTTCTTCTGTTGCCCAAAGGCGAAATTGCGGAGATGGCCCGCATTGGCCGCGACAACAAGGTGGAGGTATGTCTTTTTGTAGGACCGCGCGCTTCCTTTGAAACCGGCGCGCAGACGCTGACCAGCGCCGGGAAAGTGATCGGCCTTCAACATCGCGGCGCAGACCAGTTGGTTTATGCCATCGAGGACGTGCGGTGGGCATGTGATCTGGGCATTCGCAGCATTCTGCCTGCCGATCTAGGCCTGATCTGGGCGCTCAACGAAATGAAGAAGAAAGGAGAGTTGCCGAAAAACCTGGTGATCAAAAGTTCGGTCACGCTGCCTGCCGCCAACCCTGCTACCGCGAAGATTTTTGAAGATGCCGGCGTCTCAACCTTGAATATTCCCACGGATCTCAGCCCTGCGCAGATCGGCGCTATTCGCCAGGCTGTAAAAATCCCCATCGATATGTATATCGAAGTCCCGGACAGTTTTGGCGGCTTCGTCCGCTACTACGAGATGCCCCAACTGGTTTCTGTGGCCGCGCCGATGTATCTCAAATTCGGACTGCGCAACGCTCCCGATATCTATCCCTCCGGCGTCCACATTGAGCCTACCGCTACGTTGATGGCGCGGGAACGCGTGCGGAGAGCGCGTATTGCCCTGGATTTACTGGAGCGTTTCGCGCCGGAGATCAAGATCTCGCCATTGGGAAGCAAGGATCTGGGCATCCCTGAGCCGTAGTCAGCCCATCCCATTCAGCCGCGCTGGGTGCGTGTTGCAAGGGCCTGTCGGTTTGGTATTTGTACTTTGCCATACAAAGTACTTGACAGATATAGTGCCAATCCCCTATGATGGGCGGCAATGCTTCGAGGACCCCATCGTCATTCGCAATTTCGACAAGTTCCGGCGGTGCGCCAGCACGCGCTCGAAAATCTGCGCTTCATCCGCGAAACCATTGAACGCTCAACCTCCTTCACGGCTGTTCCCGGATGGGGAGGCCTTGCGATGGGGATCACTGCCCTGGGCGCGGCATGGGTCGCGGCGCGACAACCCTCGTCCCGGGCATGGCTGGTGGTCTGGATCCTCGAGGGGGTATTGGCCTTTCTGATCGGGGGCTGGGCGGCAATGCGAAAAGCCAGAGCAGCCGACTTGCCTCTTCTGAGCGGCGCGGGACGCAAGTTCGCCCTCAACCTGCTTCCACCCATTGTTGCCGGTGGGCTGCTGACCCTGGCACTCGACCACGAAGGGCTGTTCCACGTCATGCCGGGACTCTGGCTTTTAACCTACGGCGTCGGCGTGGTCACGGCGGGAGCATTTTCCGTGAGAGTGGTGCCGGTGATGGGCTTATGTTTTATGGCCGATGGCGCGGCGGCGCTTTTTTGTCCCTCTTCGTGGGAGAACTGGCTGTTGGGCGCCGGATTCGGAGGGCTTCACATTCTTTTTGGGATCATCATTGCAAGGAGGTACGGTGGCTAGAAGCGAAGAACGCATTCACAAATTACGCAGCGAGAGAGAACCCCAAAAGGCTCTCGCGATTCGATTCTTTCGGCGGCCCGTTCCAATCAGGCGTGTGGAACTGGACCGCCTGATTCACGAGCAAACCCGGCTGGGAATTGTCAGCGCGCTAGCCGTCAACGAATCACTGAGCTTCAAAGATCTCAAGCGGATTCTGAAAACTTCCGATGGAAATCTGAGCGTGCATGCGCGCAAGCTGGAAACCGCGGAGTACATCTCGTGCAGCAAGTCCTTTGAGGGAAGAATGCCGAAAACCGAATACCGACTTACTTCATTAGGCCGTCGCGCGCTCGAGCGATACCTGGATCAGATGGAAGAATTGATCCGAGCGGCGCGTGTTCACTAGCTGAAAAAATTTTGGCTTTGTTCTTTATAATGCAAAGTACTTGTTGATTGTGAGTCAATCCACTCCGCGACGATCAGGGTTTATCCAAGAGGAGCACTTTCTTATGCATTCTGAGACGAGTAGAATTTCTGAGAAAGACCGATTCCACATTGCCATCATTATGGACGGCAGCGGGCGCTGGGCGACTTTGCGAGACCTGCCTCGCCAGGAAGGGCACCGCGCGGGAGCGCAAACCATCCGGGAGATCGTGGACGCTGCTCTTTTGCTGCCCATTCGCACCTTGACGCTCTTTGCTTTTTCCGAAAACAACTGGGGGCGGCCGACAGCAGAAGTGTTCGGGCTGATGGATCTTTTTGAGAATTTCTTTCGATCGGAGCGCGCAAGGTGGCTGAGCCAGGGCGTTTATTTTTCAGCGATGGGGCGCAGGGATCGCTTGCCAGGCTCGCTTTTGCGGGTCATTGAGGAATCCGAAATGGCGACTTGCTGCGGCGCGCGGCTGCATCTTCGAATTGCAATTGATTATTCATCCCAGAGCGCCCTCATCGAAGCAGCGCGGCGCTTCCATCAATCTCCATCACAAACAAGAGAGGAATTCTCGCGTCTGCTGGCGGAAGTCTGCCATTCGAGTCCAGACGACCAGGAAATCGATCTGCTTATCCGCACCGGAGGCGAATATCGGCTGAGCGACTTTCTGTTGTGGGAGAGCGCCTACGCTGAACTGCTCTTCAGCCCGAAACTCTGGCCGGATTTCAACGCCGCAGACCTTGAAGCAGCCCTCCGCGAGTTTCGTTCCCGCGAGCGCCGTTATGGCCGCCTTCCCGCGACGGATATGGAGTCCGAGAACGTTATGCCGGCAATATCCAGCCTCAAGATAGCGATCTAAGTAAGCTGGCCTGTTGTCTGAACCCATTGAGAGGGATCATTGAGGAGAGGCGTTATGAAGAAAGCTTGGTTCAAAGAATGGGGTTGGGTCTACCAGCCAATTTCCTGGCAAGGATGGTTCTGTTTCTTACTGACCCTTGCCTTTTGCGTGCAGGTGTTCACTACCATTGACCGCCATTCCCATTCGGCCAGCGACACCTTGTACGGGATTTTTCCCTACGTCGTGCCAGCATTCGGAATCCTGGGTTGGATCGCGTCGAAAACAACGGAGACTTCAAGGAAGAAATAAGGAGTTCGCAGGCTCACGCTTGGATTCCTAACGGGTTTCCCTTCCAACCGACAAGCCGTATATCCCTCATCCACACTTCGCAGTTTCTCCCTCTCCACCAAGGTAGGAGAGGGCCAGTTCTTTTAGATATCAAGATTCTTCACGTCCAGCGCGTTGCCTTCAATGAATTGGCGGCGGGGCTCAACGGAATCTCCCATCAGGACAGTAAAGATCGAGTCAGCTTCCACCTGATCCTCAATCCGCACCTGAAGCAGCATCCGTTGCTCGGCATCCATCGTGGTTTCCCAGAGTTGATTCGGATTCATTTCCCCGAGTCCCTTAAACCGCTGGACTGTAAAGGCTTTCTTGCCGGCCGCCATCACGTGATCCAGCAACTCCTTGCGGTCTTGAATCGTGATGCGATCGCCGTTGGAAACGATCACATACGGAGGCACGTCATAAGCCCGGACACGGCGATGGAGGTCCAGTAGGCGCTTATAATCGGCGCTGGAGATCAATTCCCAGTCAAGAGTTCGATTTCCCAAAGTCTCATTGGAAACTGTCAGCACAAACAGGTTATGTTCCTCATCCAGCTTAAGATCGCACTTAAAGCCCGCCGCTTTAAGCTCTTTAGCAACGGCCTCGAGTTTGGTCTTTTCTTCCAGCTCTGCCTTTTTGCCTAATTCCACCTTCAGCAAGGCGTTCAGAAGCCGCGCATCGCCCAGGCGTTTCTCCATCTTGTCGAAAAGGTCCACATACTCTGCGAGCGCCATCAGGAAATTCGTCAGCTCACCGCCCTGGAGTTGCGTCTTCTTGCCGCCATCCCCGATCTCTACCGCATGGTCTTCCGTCGCGCGACGCATTACTTCGCGCCGGAACTCCTTTTCGTCGCGGATGTAGCGTGTGTTTTTGCCTTTTTTGATCAGGTAAAGCGGCGGTTGCGCAATATAGACGTGGCCGCGTTCAACAAGCTCCGGCATCTGGCGATAAAAGAAGGTCAGCAACAGCGTGCGGATATGGGAACCGTCCACATCCGCATCAGTCATGATGATTATTTTGCCGTAGCGGAGCTTGGAGATATCAAAATCATCCTTGCCGATCCCTGTGCCTATAGCGGTAATCAGGGCCCGAATCTCCTCATGGCTCAGCATCTTATCAAAGCGGGCTTTTTCCACGTTCAGAATCTTGCCGCGTAATGGAAGAATCGCCTGATACCTTCGATCCCTTCCCTGTTTTGCCGAGCCTCCTGCTGAGTCGCCCTCAACCAGAAACAATTCGCAACGCTCCGGATCCTTTTCCTGGCAATCTGCCAGCTTGCCTGGAAGTCCGCCTGAATCCAAAGCGCCCTTGCGGCGAGTCAACTCGCGGGCCTTGCGCGCCGCTTCGCGGGCTCGAGCCGCCTCGATAGACTTTGCGCAAATTTTGCGTCCTACAGAAGGATTTTTCTCGAAATATTCCATCAGCCGCTCGTAAACGAAGCTGCCCACAACGCTCTGGATATCGCTATTCAGTTTGCCTTTCGTCTGCCCCTCAAATTGCGGCTGAGGCAGCTTGACGCTGATCACCGCCACCAAACCCTCGCGCACGTCCTCGCCCTGCAGGTTCTCCTTAACGTCCTTAAAGAGGCTCTGATTCTGGCCAAATTGATTAATCGCTCGCGTCAAGGCCGCGCGGAAGCCGGAAAGATGCGTGCCGCCATCCACGGTGTTGATGTTGTTGGCGAAGGAGAACATCGTCTCCACATATCCGTCGTTATACTGCACGGCAAATTCAATGTGAACGTCGTCGCGCTCAGCCTCTGCATAGATAGGCGTGGGATGAAGCACGTCCTTGTTCTTATTCAAGTGCTTCACAAACTCGGCGATGCCACCCGTATAGTGAAATTCAGCTTGTTTATTGGCGCGCTCGTCTTTGAGCCGGATTGTGAGGCCCTTATTCAGGAACGACAACTCGCGCAGGCGTTGCGCCAGGGTATCGTAGTTAAACTCGATGGAAGTGAAAATTTTCGCATCCGGCATGAACGTGATCTTCGTTCCGCGACGTTCCGTCTTGCCTGCTTTCTTCAACGGAGCGACCGGCTTGCCGCGCTCGTAGGATTGCTCCCAAGTGTATCCATCACGCCAGATCTCCAAGTCAAGCCATTCGGAAAGCGCATTCACCACGGAGACGCCCACACCGTGGAGGCCTCCGGAAACCTTGTAACTCTTGGTGTCAAATTTCCCGCCAGCATGAAGTACCGTCATCACTACTTCCGCTGCGGAGCGCTTTTCCTCCTTATGCTGGTCCACTGGGATGCCGCGCCCGTTGTCCACAACGGTCACGGAGTTGTCTGAATGGACTGTTACATCAATACGGTCACAAAAGCCCGCCAGCGCCTCGTCTACGGAATTATCCACCACCTCCCAGACCAGGTGATGCAAACCCGTCTGGCCTGTAGATCCGATATACATTGCCGGTCGCTTGCGAACAGCCTCAAGTCCCCCCAACACCTTAATACTTGCTGCATCGTACTGTTGGCTCTCCGCCGCTTTTGTCTCAATTTGCTGACTTATTTGTTCCACTTCTTTTCGATCTTCCTCCTACCTTCAATAATGGTCCATTCTGACAATCTACCTGCTAAACGCGCATGGGCATCACTACGTAGCGATAGCGACACGCATCATCCTCTGCCGGACGAAGCTGGCCAGCGCTTTGCTCATCCTTTAATTCCATTCGAACATTTTCGCTCTCTCCAACTACTCCCAGGAAATCCAGCAGATACTGATAATTGAACCCGATTTGCATATCCTCACTGTCATAGCTCACGTCCAAAACTTCGTGCGCTTCGCCGTACTCTCCACTGGACGAGAAGATCTCCAATCGTCCTTTGGCCAACTGAAGCCGAATAGCCCGCGAGCGCTCATCAGCCAGAAGCGCAACCCGGCGGATCGCTTCCGCAATCTGTTCTTTTTTAGCCTCCATCACACGATGATTCTCACGAGGAATCACCGCTTCATAATTCGGAAACTGCCCCGTCAACACCCGCGAAATAAGGATGCGATGACCGACAGAGAAGAAAAGATGGCTTTCGTCCTTTGAGAAACGAATAGGCGACTGATCCCCTCCCTGAGATAAAAGTCGATAAAGCTCTCCCATGGCTCTCTTGGGAATCAAGACGCGCAACTCGTTATCCAGACCTTCCACCTGAACTTCACGCTCCACTTGCGCGAGCCGGTGACCATCGGTCGCCACCATAAGGATCCGATCAGGCTTCAAAAGCAGCAGCGCGCCGTTCAGGGTATAACGAGACTCTTCACTCGAAATGGCGAAACCTGTCCTCTGAATCATCAAGGTCAAAACTCCCGCTGGAATAATCGCCAACTCGCGGGGAGCTTCAGGAAGAGCAGGGAAATTATCCTTCGCCATTCCTGCCAGCTTGAACGACGAGCGTTCACAGGTCACCTGAATGAAGTGATTTTCCAGCACCTTAAATTTAATTTCCGCATCGGGCAGAGACCGGACCACTTCCAGAAGCCTCTTGCCCGGGACGGTCGATGCGCCCGTCTTTTTCACGCGCGCAGGGCAACCGCATCGCAAGGCCAACTCCAGATCGGTTGCACTCAACCGCAACTCAGAATCCGTGGCCTCCAGAAGAATGTTAGACAAGATCGGAATGGTGGTCTTTTTCTCAGCTACTCCCTGGGCCAGATCCAGTTCTTTTAGAAGCTCAGACTTTCGGGCGGTAAATTCCATATTCATCTACACCTGTATAAGTATCGTAGTAGAAGGGCTTGTGGACTTGTGGAAAACATAGAACCTTTTTGAGTGGACAGGAGTTGCGCCGATTAACTGCTGTGGACAATCCGACAAGATCTGTGAATCCTTGTGTAAAACTTCCCTTCGCGGATAACTCACAAATTTTTCCAAAGGTCAATTTCGCACAAAACAGGCTAAGTCTAACTCAAACCATCACTCAACTTGTTGATAAGTCTGTGCAATTCTCGATCAGTCTTGCGCAAATCCTCAATCTTGTTAATCGAGTGTAGAACTGTTGTGTGATGTTTTCCACCAAACTCTCTTCCGATTTGAGGAAGAGAAGTGGGCGTCAATTGTTTGGCAAGATACATGGCGATCTGGCGAGGATAGGCGATCTTCTTACTGTTGTTCTTTGACTTCAGTTGGGCAAGGCTCAGACCAAATTCCTTGCAGACAAGTCTTTGAATGTTTTCGATGGAGACCCGATGCTCATCCAGATCGACGATATTCTTCAGAACGTGTTCGGCTGTCGCAAGAGAGAGTTCGTCTCCGGTCAGCGAAGAGTACGCCAGCAGGCGCGTCAGGGCACCCTCCAGATCCCGGATGCTCGACCTGATCTTGGAGGCGATGAATTCGGCCACGTCCGGAGGCAGGTTTACTTTGAGGGCCTCGGCTTTCTTAGCTAGGATAGCCATTTTCGTCTCCAAGTCGGGCGGCTGAAGATCAGCCGTGAGCCCCCAGGCAAAGCGGGACCGCAATCTCTCCTCCAAAGCAGGAATTTCTTTGGGGGGACAATCGCTGGAAATCACAACCTGTTTGCGCGCCTGGTGTAAGGCATTGAAGGTGTGAAAGAATTCCTCCTGAGTGCGCTCCTTACCTGCAATAAACTCGATATCGTCCATCAGGAGCACATCCACATTACGATACTTTTCGCGGAATGAAATCATGCGGTCGTAGCGCAGGGAATTAATGACCTCGTTGGTGAACGTCTCAGAGGACACATACGCCAATCGCATTTCCTTCCATCGACTCTTGATCGAATGTCCGACGGCTTGCATGAGATGTGTCTTGCCCAATCCGACGCCGCCGTAGAGAAAGAGTGGATTGTACATTTCTGAGGGTGCTTGAGCTACCGCGCGCGCGGCCGCGTGAGCAAATTGATTGCAGGAGCCTACCACAAAAGTATCAAATGTATAGCGAGCGTCGAGTTGATGAGCTGTGGAATCAAAATCCAACTTACCTTGTATTACTTTTGGCTCATTGTCAGCGGCGGGTTTCTTCTCCCCCCCACCCTCGAAAGTATATGCCACTTCTCGATATTCGAGCTTAAGTTCCTCTATGGCATCATGGATTAGCGATCCATATTTTTCCTGAATCCAGTCCTGGAATTCCCGGTTAGGTACGCGAACTACGATACTATCTTTTGAAACATGACTGAACCGTGTGGGCCGCAGCCATGTCTGATAGCTTTGTGTGTTAACCTTGGTTTTCAGATAGCTGAGGATCTCTTGCCAGGCATTCATGGGGATTCGACCGGGGGCTAAGTCCTCGGCTGAGGTTGAGGGTTCAGGCTCCTTCGAGAAGCACAATTCCCTCTCTCAGCCCACCTTGCTCCTTAGAATATAGGAGCGATAGGTCTTTGCTAAGCCATTTATTTGCAATACGTTAATAAAAGTAAGGATGACCCACAAAGATTGGGAATGCGAGCTCG
This sequence comes from Acidobacteriota bacterium, assembly GCA_902812415.1. Lineage (GTDB taxonomy): Bacteria > Acidobacteriota > Terriglobia > UBA7540 > UBA7540 > RH2-MAG17b. Next base: position 46,050 of record CADDZJ010000012.1, on the reverse strand, counting down.
AATCAAAAAAGTAGTATAGCACGGTGGACTGCAGAATCCAACCAAAGTTAAGCTCGCGGGCTAGTCAGAGTTGATTATTTCAGATAGCAGTTCTGGATGTCGTTGACGGGATATGTGCATAGCAAACCAACGCCAACATCTAAAGAAGGCCCTATGGCGAAAATTGTAGGGATAATCCCAGCCCGTCTTGAATCCTCACGATTGCCGCGTAAGCCTTTGCTTCCTATCTGCGGGCACCCCATGATTGCCTGGGTCTATGCGCGTGCCCGCCTTGCAAGTGAATTTTCTGATCTGCTGGTGGCAACGGATTCTGACGAGGTACTGGAATGGTGTCGCACGCTACACATTCCTGTCATGATGACCTCGCCCGCGCATCGTTCTGGAACTGCTCGCATCCTGGAGGTGATAACCCGGCAGACTCGCGAGCAAGAACAAGGTGATATCTATGTGAATATTCAGGGCGATGAGCCGCTGGTTGACGTGGAACATATCAAGCTGCTGTTGCGCCCCTTTTCCGAGTCGGTTGAGGCAGAAGTCACCACACTGAAAGTACCGTTAAACTCGGCAGATGCGAACGATCCCAATAAGGTCAAGGTTGTGACAGACGTCAAGGGGCGGGCGCTCTACTTTTCGCGCCATCCCATTCCTTACGTCCAGGGCAGTTTACCCGCCGCAGTGCATTATAAACACTTAGGCATTTATGCTTACACGGTGGGAGCCTTGGAAAAATTCAGAAAACTGGCTCCCGGGCCGTTGGAACAAACCGAAAAACTTGAGCAATTGCGCTTCCTGGAACACAACATTCCCATCGCGGTGTGTGAGACTCTGAAAGACACCATAGGGGTCGATACGGCTGAAGATTTGCGCATGGTGGAAGAATACATCAAACAAGCAGGCATTCAATTCCCAGGCTAGCGGAAGTTTCAGCAGCTTATGTGATCCCGTCAGATAAGCTTCGAAGGTGTGTACATCGCTTTCTCGCGCCTCTGTTTAGGCTTGTGCTATTCTGAAACGTGAATAGAAAGCCTATGGCGGCGATATCGCCCGGGGCACCTTCTAAGGCTTTTCAATCCATAGGTCATTCATGCCTGAAAACACTCATAGCCGACCTCGAATCCTGAGTGGCATGCGACCCACGGGCCGCCTGCACCTGGGGCACTGGGTCGGAGCGCTGCAAAATTGGATCAAACTTCAGGAGCAGTACGAAAGTTATTATTTCGTGGCTGACTGGCACGCCCTGACGACTCATTACGCCGATACGTCAGAGATCCAAGACAACATTCGGGAGATGGTGACGGACTGGGTTGCGGCGGGGTTAGACCCCAAGAAGGCCATATTTTTCGTCCAGTCGCAATTGCCAGAACACGCAGAACTTCACCTACTCTTTTCAATGATCACGCCACTGGGTTGGCTTGAACGCGTACCGACCTACAAGGAACAGATCGAGAACCTCCAGGGGCGAGATTTACACACCTACGGATTTCTCGGCTATCCTGTTTTGCAGGCGGCGGACATTCTCATGTACAAAGCGGCGTACGTGCCCGTGGGCGAAGATCAGGTGCCTCACGTGGAACTGACGCGCGAAATTGCGAGGCGATTCAATCATTTTTACGAGCCGGTTTTCCCGGAGCCGCAAGCGCTTCTCACGCCTGTGCCACGTCTTCGCGGCACCGATGGCAGGCGGATGTCAAAAAGCTATGAAAATTCCATTCTGCTCTGCGATCCGCCTGAAGAAGTGAATAAGAAAGTCCTGAGCATGATGACGGACCCGGCGCGCAAGCGGCGCACAGACCCCGGCGATCCTGATAAGTGTCCGGTTTTTGACCATCATAAGGTTTTCTCGCCGCCGGAAGTCATCGAGCGCGTCAACCGGGAGTGCCGCACGGCTGAAATCGGTTGCGTGGAGTGCAAAAAGTTGATGGCCCAGCACCTGAATCGGTTTCTGGCTCCTGTTCAGGAAAGGCGCAAGACGATCGAACAGGACCCCAAGTACGTGTGGGATGTTCTGGAGGAAGGGACTCAAAAGGCTCGAAGCGTGGCGCAGGAGACAATGAGGGAAGTGCGGTCTGCGATGAATTTGATTCCGGCCCAAGGAGAGTTATCGGAAGTCGGAAAAGACTGACTGTAGTGGCGCATTTTCTATAGCGCCGGTTGTTCTTGCGCTCTGCTCAGAAGAGGCTCTCACCGGTGTTTTGCGGCGCTGAGGACAGCGCCGTTACAGCCCGCGTTGTCACTGCCATTTATATCCCTCAATAATGGGAAGTGGTTGTGTCTCGTGGGTTTTTGAGTGTTCCATGTTTGATGACCCTCAGTTTCCGCCAGCCGCCGCGCCGGATGCCAGCCGCCCAGAACCCGCGTCAGAATCTGAAGAGCAGATTGTGATCGCGGCAGACCAAGCCACTCCGCTGCTCAAACTCAGGATTTACGAAGGCCCACTGGACTTGCTGCTTGACCTGATCCGCAAGCAGAAGATCAACATTTACGATATCCCCATCGCCAGGATCACTCATCAGTATCTGGAATATCTCCGCGCGCTGAACGAGATGAATATTGATGTGGCCGGGGAGTTCATCTTTATGGCTGCGACGCTGATTTATATCAAGTCGCGCATGCTGCTTCCTCCTGATCCCGCCGCCGCGCCTGAGGAACAGGAAGATCCGCGCCGGGACTTGGTCCACCGGCTGCTGGAGCACGAGCAATTCAAAAATGCCGCTCAGATGCTGCAATCGAAGCGCATTGTGGAAGAGGCAGCGTGGTCGCAGCCGGGACTCGGCGAGTTTTTTGAGGCGGAGGATGAGCCCGGGCTGGCTGTTTCCGTTTTTGATCTGGTCGCAGCCTTCCGCGAAGTGATCGAGCGCGCTAAAAAGCGGCCGCCGCTTCGCCTGGAGCGCGAAGAAATCACGGTAGCATCAATGATTGAATACGTAAGGGAAAAGCTTCTCAGAAGCCCCCATCCCGTGCGACTCGATGACTTGAGGGCGGGTTTTGTGGCAAGGCAGGCCCTGATCGCCTTGATTCTGGCGTTGCTCGAAATGGTGAGAATTCATGCCATTCTTCTGCGCCAGCGAGAGTTATTCGGTCCGATCACCATCCATCGAAACAAACGGTTTGAGGAAATTATGTCCGGGATTGATCCTCAGGCGTTGGAAGCCAGCTTTGAGGCCATCCCCACTTACGAAGAAGATGGCGCCGCGGATGGAGCGGGCGCATCGTCTGTCGTTCCAAAGGGTCTGGAGCCGGAAGGCCAGGAGTAAATGTAAAGTTAGGGTCTCGCCGGCCTTGGACGAAGCCGGCAGGATGCCTGCGCTGCGAGCCATTTTCAGCGCAGCTAAGAATCTTAATGGCAGTGGTGCCCGGATAAGGTCGAAGCGGAAATGTTGAGCGAAGACGCCCTCAAAGCGTTGGTTGAAGGCATTGTTTATGTTGCGGCGGAGCCGGTCACGGTGGACGCCATTGTCAAAGCCATCGAAAGCGAAGACCGCGACCGCGTGCGCGCAGCGCTCGAAGCGCTGATCCAGGAATATAATCGCCCGGAGCATGGCATCTGCATTCGGCAGGTGGCTGGAGGATACAAGTTCTCATCGAAGGCCGAGCATCATGAAGTCTTCCAGCGCTTCGTGAAGAGCCTGAAGCCTCCCATCCGCCTCTCAAAACCTGCCCTGGAAACTCTGGCGGTCATCGCCTATCGCCAGCCCGTGACTTTGCCGGAAATCGAGGAGATTCGCGGCGTCGATTGCGGCGGTGTCACGCATACCCTCATGGAAAAGAAGCTGGTGGTGACGGCAGGGCGGAAAAATGTGGTGGGCCGACCGATTCTTTATAAGACCTCCCGCGAGTTTCTGGTGCACTTCGGGCTGAGAGACTTGAGCGAACTGCCCAGCCTGCGGGAGTTTGAGGAATTGGCGCGCCAGGCCTTGGGCTCCTTGGAAGTCATGAACGAAGAGCAAGGCAATACAGTTCCCCGCGCTGAGGAGGAGTCGTCGCCATCCGCTGGCGAAATTGCAGCCACGAAATCGGATTCTCCCGAAGCATAATTCGATGCAAGAGCGGCTACAAAAAATCATTGCCCGCGTGGGGATTGCCTCGCGCCGCAAGGCCACGCCAGCGATGTAAGTTAGACGAATCGCTCTTCTTTTTCACTAGCTTGCTGTCTGCTACAATCAAATCCAGCTCCGTGCATTTTGGAAAAATATCATTCGGAGATTATTCACCGCCGAAGGTGGGCAGCCTTGCTTTCGTCCGTTTAGCTAAAGAACAGTTCCTCTGCTCGCCTCGCTATCTGCTGTTAATCATGCAAGAACGCTTGCAAAAAATTATTGCCCGCGCGGGGGTTGCCTCGCGCCGCAGGGCGGAGGAACTCATCCGCCAGGGGCTTGTCTCAGTGAATGGCCAAACGGTGACAGAGCTTGGTTCCAAGGCAGACGCTGAGCGAGATCGTATTACTGTGAGCGGGAAAGTTTTACGCCCCGCCGGGAAACGGATTCACATTCTTCTCAACAAGCCCGTCGGCTATGTTTCAACGGTAAGCGATCCGGAAGGCCGGCTTACGGTAGCGTCCCTTTTGAAAAAATCTGGAATCAAAGAAAGAGTCTACCCGGTCGGCAGGCTGGATTATCATTCGTCGGGTTTGATTCTGATGACGAACGACGGGGATCTGGCTAATCTTCTCCTTTCGAGAGCTTCTGCGATTCCTCGAACCTACCACGTAAAACTTGAGGCAAGACCTGCTCATGACGATCTAAGGAAATTGGAATCAGGTATTCTGCTTGATGGCCGGAAGACAGCTCCCGCCGTTATTCGACCGCTGGGGAAACTGGCTGAAAGTGAGAAACCCTGGTATGAGATTACTCTGGTCGAGGGACGATATCATCAGGTAAGGCGGATGTTTGAGCGGATTCACTGTCCTGTCTTGAAGCTCAAGCGCGCTCGCATCGCCTTTCTGACCGACGACGGGCTTGCACCCGGCCAATTTCGCCATCTGACCCCCGCTGAGGTCAGTCGCCTGAAAAATTGGCGGTCGAAGCAACCTCTGATTCCTACCGTCTGATATCCCACATGGGGACACTGTTATTCCCGCGCAAGCGGGAATTCATTAGCGGAAACAGGTTGCGTCTGGCGGGTCATGTTGTGGCCGCGATCCAATCAAAGATCGCAGACATCGCAATAAACGCAATGCATGCGTCGCCCTCCGCTTGAGGTATGCGGACCTCAAGCCCTATTTAGCAAGCCAGCGCTGGCGAATCGCTACCAGGAAGGCGGTGGGAGTGAATTACTTCCCGCGCGCATGCCTGTCGTGGAATTGTCACTTGTTTTGCGTGACACGCTTTGACGATGGCGAAAAAGCCACGGATGCCTCGCTCATCAAAACCCGAAACGTGAACGTTTCCTGCAGATAAAGACGAACGATTGTGTCCGTATGGCCGAGATACCCGATGGAGGCATCCTGCCCGATGGCGAGTTCGAAATCGCCGCCACGGGTGGTCAGTACGAAGGCGCCGTCAATCGCGGGAGCCCAGATAGGATCGCCGTCAACGATGCGCTTGACGTGGTCCAACACCGGGTAACCATGATCGCGAGTTTCCGCGAGCTTTGTATATTCGTTGGCTCCCAACACGACCGAGTACGGACCATTGACGCCGACAAGACGCAACTGGGTTAACGCCTGGGCGACGGCGTCCGGATAATCGCGGACGTCATCGGGCAAAGAATGGCTTGGATTACTGGTGGCTTCACGAATACCCTGAATATTCGCCCCCCGATAACCATCGAAGATCGTGCGGTCCTCGGCGAATGCGAGTGTCTTAGCGGCGTCCTTGGCAGGTTGTCAGTCAGAATCTTCCGATCCCCGCTCTACATCGTCAATCGCTTGCCGCGACAGTTCAAAAGCCACCGTCAACTCCACAAGAGCTTTGACTTCGCGTTGATTTGCGATGATGCCCTTGGCCGGTGGGGTGATGGGCACCAAATGGCCCGTCGCAACTCCGGGAAGCGCAATTCCGCCGGGAGAGCGAACATCAACAACGCGTCTACCAGCGAGGTATCGCTTGAGTGTGCGCGTCGTTTCCTCCTCAATCTGCGCCCATGCCGCGTCCGAGATTGGCGCTAACTCGCGGTGAAGGTTATTCATTCCTGACTCCTTTGAGAGATCCTATTCCGAGTGATGTGTCGCGCGCTGGCGAAGATGATGACCGATCCGGTTCTGGCGGCAGTGGGCTGGCTGAAGTTGCTGAAGGTTCTTCGTCACCGAGATTTTCAAGAAAAGTCGCCGATGGCGCGAAAAATAGGCTTCCTGTGACAGCCCGGCGGTCGCCCGATAAACATGTTCTCAAGCATCTGTTCAATCGTCCGGGGAGATCGACTATATCCTATAAAGTAGGTTCCGAATTCGCCATGACCGGCCTTGCCAAAGGGCATGTTGTCCCTCAGGATCTTGACCTCTTTTCCATTCTCCACAAGGGTCGTCAGAGCGTTGTGGGCTGAAGACGGTTTCACCGCATCGCTCAGCTCAATGTCGGAAAGTTTTTTGCGCCCTATGATCCGCTCTTGCTCCTCGGTTGAAAGGGCGTTCCACCCGCGCATGTCGTGCAGATATTTCTGAACGATGACGTAGCTTCCGCCGGCAAACTGGGAGTCTTCTTCAGCGACGAGCGCGGCCTCACCACGCGGATTTTCTGTCCCGTCAACGAATCCGATCAGGTCGCGATCATCGAAATAACGGAAGCCGTGTGTCTCGTCAACAGCAGAGACCGCCCCTTGAATCCGCTCCATGATTTGGGCGACCAACTCGAAACACATATCCATTCGTTTGGCGCGGATGTGAAACAATACATCGGCAGGAGTGGAGACGGCATGGCGTTCCCCCGATCGTATCTCACGAAACGGATGGAGTTCAGCCGGCCGAGGCTTTCCGAAGAGTTTGTCCCAGGCATCCGATCCAAATCCCGCGACGCATGAGAGTCCTCCCTCGATGCGACGGAAATCGACTGCGCGAAAAATTCCCGGCAGATCAGCGCAGAGCGAGCGCACGGCTGCGTAGCTCTCGCGATCCGGTTTAACACAAACAACCAGGAATATCGCTGCGGTGGTGAGTGGCGCAAGAACCGGCTGGGGAACCGGTGTTAGGCCTTCTCCCCTGGCTATGCTCATACGAACGCTTTCGATTTTTGCCTCCTACCGTTCAATAGCTACCGCTCTGCTCAAGCTTTGGCGGTCGCTATACATTGACACATGGACCGCGCTCTTCGCGGTCCGTTCGTTCGGCAAGTCACGCGTGAACCGTCCCGTTGACCGCGCCGCCGAATTCTCGGGCGGCTTGCGGAACCGAATGGGGAGTCTGCCGCGCCATTCGCTGCGCGACATTTGGAGGCCCTCGAACCCCGCTTTGAGCTCTGCGCGCAGGTTTTCCACGACCGCGCCGCTTCCCACAGTGGGTTTCGGCAAGCGCAGAGAAGCGGCCACACCCGTGTTGGTTTTTTCCTTGCCCGCCTGGATGCAACAGTTCCAAACCTGCAAATGGTTCTGAAACGGCGGGTCCACCCGGGAATGGCAGGAAGAAAACAGAAAAAAGCGCTTGACAGAGAGCGTTCTGAGGTGTATTTAACCTATAGGTTAAATACGATGAGCGCCGATCGACTCAGCATGACTTTCGCAGCCCTCGCAGATCCCACTCGGCGCGCCATTCTGGCTCGACTGGCCTCGGGCGAAGCTTCTGTCACCGAGATTGCCGAACCCTTCAAAATGAGCCTTCCCGCCGTCTCCAAGCACTTGAAGGTGCTCGAGCGGGCGGGTCTGATCGCGCGCAGCCGCGAGGCTCAGTGGCGACCCTGTCAGCTTAACGCCCGTCCCCTCAAAGAGGTCGCTGATTGGGTTGAGCGCTACCGAAGGTTCTGGAAGGAGAGCTTCGATCGTCTGGACGAGTATCTGCACAAACTGAAAAAGAAGGAGAGGGAACATACCGCCAGGCAATAGACGGAGGGACATGAAGACCGGCGCCCCCTTTCCGCCAAAGGCGAATTTGGTCCTCACCCGCACTTCTGATGCGCCGCGCAAGCTGGTCTTCAAGGCATGGATCGATCCCAAACAATTGGCGGAGTGGTGGGGGCCGCGCGGAGTCACGACGACGATTCGCGAGATGGATGTAAGACCCGGTGGCGCTTGGCGCTACACAATGCGAGCGCCGGATGGAAGCAAATACCCGTTCGATGGAGTGTACGTCGAGGTCAGCGAGCCAGAGCGGTTGGTCTTCGACGGCGCCATCCACGGTTCGCCGGACCAGCGAGTGTGGACTGAAGTGACGTTCGCCGAGAAAGAAGATAAAACCGAAGTCACCGTGCGTCAGATGTATTCATTTGAGTCGGATGCGACTCGGGGCGCCTCAATGGGCTGGAACCAGCAACTCGACCGGCTGATGGAGTTCCTAGCCAGACTTTAAGGCCTCGGGAATCGACAGGAGTCGGCTATGGAAACCGTGCAATCAAAGGACGGCACAACCATCGCGTTTGATCGTTCAGGCAAAGGGCAAGCTTTGGTGTTGGTGGACGGCGCGCTTTGTTATCGAGGGTTCGGGCCGATGCGGTCCATTGCTAGGCTTTTAGCCCCGCATTTCACTGTCTTCGCTTTTGACCGCCGCGGCCGAGGCGAGAGCCCCGATACCGCGGCGTATTCGGTCGACCGTGAGATCGAAGACATTGAGGCGCTTATCCGAGAGGCGGCAAAAGTCCTGCGTGGTGGCAAAAGGCGATGAAAGAACTGGCGGACGTCCTTTCCGCTGCGCGGCAGGTGACGTGGGCAGGCCAAACGCACCTGGCCAAGGCATCAGTCCTCGCGCCGGTTCTGGCGGTGTTCTTTGAAGATTGAACCGGCCCCGCAGTTCGAATAGTTCGCGCGTCATCTGAGTCAACACTCTGAAACCAGGAGGCAATGTTCATGCACTCAATCATGGAGTCCCCTTCTGTTTCGAAGGGCAGTCTTTGGGCTGGACGCACCCTAAGCGGGATTGTTGTGTTATTCATGGCTTTCGATGGCGTTACAAAGGTGCTGAAAGCTCGGCAGGTCATCGACGCCTTCGCTCGAATCGGGTTCCCTGAGACCACGATCGTCGGAATAGGGGCCAGTCTGCTCGTCTGGACAGCGCTTTATGTGATTCCGCGCACCTCGGTTCTGGGCGCGATCTTGCTGACGGCCCATCTTGGCGGCGCAACCGCCGCCAACGTGCGCACGGGCAGCCCGCTGTTTAATACCAGCTTCCCGATCATTTTTGGAGTTCTCGTTTGGCTCGGGTTGTTTTTGCGGGAGAGCCGGTTGCAAGCCCTCATCCCGCTGCGCGACTGAGCGCACCGCCGGCTTGTGAACCCGGCACAAGGGCGTTGCGCTGCGGACAAGAATCACTGTATCGAGAGTTTGCCGCCCGGAGCAAATCATTCCAATGACTTCGGATCAGGCGCGATTACGTCCGTCGGCTCGATGTGGCAGCTCGAGAGATTGGCGAATTTTGGGTTCGTGGCAACGAACTTACAACTCGACGCGAATTGGCCAGGCGAGGGATCTACGCTGCCTGAGGGTGACGCTTGCTCGCTCTGATGCGTCAACGACGACAGAAATTCCATTTCCGCTTGCGCTGTGGTTGAATGGTATTCAGTTCCGGCCGATGGGAACCGGGGTGGGCCAGAGTTCAGAAAGGCGCGGTCACGGCATCGGCCACGCCGAGCGCAGCGAGGCGGAAGAATCCCTGTTTTTGTGAACTTAAGCGGATGCAGAGATTCTCCCGCCTCGCTGCGCTCGGCGTCAGAATGAGAGTATGCGAGGTCTGGGCAGAGGCGACCTGGCGACATCAATCCTTGGCGCGGTGGATCAGATTGATTAGCGGTTACAGCACGGCCGAACTCGTTCCTTTCGGTGATAGATCTGAAACCGAGAGAAGGCAAGGGTATCGCCACGATGCGGGAGAGACTATAATGAAACCATGGAAAGAGCAAAAACACTTGGCGAACTGAAAAAGGCGCATTACCCCGGTCTGAGCGTGAAGGATGAAGTGCGTGCGAACCTCATCGAAATGCTCAAATCCGGAAAGACCATCTTCCCTGGCATTATCGGGTTTGATGATACGGTCGTTCCGCAGATCGAAAATGCAATCCTTTCCCGCCACAATTTCATCCTGCTCGGCCTGCGCGGCCAGGCTAAAAGCCGCATTCTGCGTACGCTGACGTTGCTGCTGGATGAAGAGTTGCCTTTCGTTGCCGGTTGCGAGATCCATGACAATCCTTTAAGGCCGATCTGCCGCGCCTGCAGGGAACTGATTCGGGAAAAGGGCGATGCGACCCCCATCGACTATCTTTCCCGCGAGCAGCGCTATGTGGAGAAGCTGGCGACGCCGGATGTGACCATTGCGGATATGATCGGCGATGTGGATCCCATCAAAGCGGCCCGCGGCGGCCACGCGCTTTCGAGTGAGTTGACGATTCACTATGGATTGCTTCCGCGCGCCAATCGAGGAATTTTCGCCATTAATGAACTGCCGGACCTGGCCGGGAAAATTCAGGTGGGTTTGTTCAACATCATGCAGGAGGGCGACGTTCAGATTAAAGGCTATCCCGTTCGCCTGCCGCTTGACGTGCTGCTGGTTTTCACGGCGAATCCTGAGGACTATACGGCGCGAGGCAAAATTATCACGCCTCTTAAAGATCGAATCGGCTCGGAAATCCGCACCCATTACCCCCAGACGCTTGAGCACGCGATGGCGATTACGCAGCAGGAGGCCTGGGTTCGACGCAACGGCGACGCCCGCCTGGTGATTCCTCAGTTCATTCAGGAGGTGGTGGAAAGCATTGCGTTTGAGGCTCGCCAGGAAAAGAAGATCGACAAGCGCAGCGGAGTCAGCCAGCGCATGCCCATCACCTGCCTGGAGAATATGGTTTCCAACGCTGAGCGACGCTCCCTGTTGAATCGCGAAGGGACGGTGGTGCCCAGGCTTTCCGATATCTATGCGGCACTGCCCTCGCTGACCGGGAAGTTCGAACTGGAATATGAAGGCGAATTGCGCGGCGCCGACGCCATCGCGCGAGACATTATCAGGCAATCTACAGCCAAAATCTTTCGGAAATATTATGAGGGTGTGCCGCTGCAGGGCATCGTCAAGTGGTTTGAGCTGGGAGGCAATCTGAAGATTCCGCAGGATGCGCCCGCGGAAGCCGTCTTTCCGCAATTCAAAAGAATCCAGGGGCTGCTGGAGAATGTCGAACCGCTGGGGATCAAGCCTAAAGACGATAAGGCGCTTCAAGTTTCAGGCGCGGAATTTATTCTGGAGGGCCTCTACGCCACGAAAAAGATCAACCGCAGCGAGGAACTGGGCTACCACGTTGAATCGCGTCACATTGAGACGCCTTCGGAAGAGGCTGGCCCTGTGACTCCTTCGCGGCGCAGGTCGTTGAACTAAGCCGCAAGCTTTCAGACAGGGACTCTTGGATGAAATACATTAAATACAGTCAATATATCGGCGACCCCTTCGAGGGACTCACTTCCGAAGACCTCCTTCAGTTGCTCCAGGACTTCCTGCTCGACAGCGGTTTCTACGGCCAGTTTTACGACTTTTATGAGATGGACCCGGAGCGCACGATGGAGCAACTCCATCAGGCCCTTCTCGAAGCCTTGCACGACAAGGGCATGATCCCCGAAGATCTGCTGAAAGAGTATCTGGAAGATTCCGAGGAGTATCAAAAATCCCGGTTGCATGAAATGATCAATCAGCTCCTCGATCGGCTCGCCGAGGAGGGCTACATCACCATCGAGCAGCCCCAGGCTCCGCAGGGCCAGGTTCGTGAGCAGCAGCCCGGCACGGGGATGGACGGACGGGAAGGCAAGGTGCGGTTTGAGGTGACCGATAAGGCGCTCGACTTCTTGGGATTCAAGACGCTGAAGGATTTATTGGCTTCGTTGGGCAAGTCAAGCTTCGGCCGTCATGATACGCGGGAGATGGCTACCGGAGTGGAATCCCATGGCTCTACACGGCGGTATGAATTCGGGGATACGATGAATCTGGATGTGAATGCCACGCTGCTTTCCGCCATCCAGCGCGCGGGTCTCAAAATCCCTCTGGATTTGGATTATGACGACTTGCAAGTTCGGCAGTGCGAATATCAAAGCTCGTGCGCCACGGTCCTGATGCTGGATTGCAGCCACAGCATGATCCTTTACGGAGAAGACCGCTTCACGCCGGCCAAGAAAGTGGCCCTGGCGCTGACTCATCTCATCCGCACGCAGTATCCTGGCGATACGCTGCACATGGTCTTGTTCCATGACTCAGCGGAAGAAATTCCTCTGGGTCAACTCGCCCGCGTGCAGGTGGGGCCTTATTACACGAATACGCGCGAGGGGCTGCGCCTTGCGCAGCGGATTCTCTCGCGCCAGAAAAAGGACATGCGCCAGATTATTATGATCACCGACGGCAAACCTTCGGCGCTGACCTTGGATGACGGCAAAATTTATAAAAACGCCTTTGGTTTGGACCCTCTGGTGGTCTCGGAAACTTTGCACGAGGTCGCCCGCTGCCGACGCAATGGAATTCTCATCAACACCTTCATGTTGGCCTCGGATTACGGCCTGATCAATTTCGTTCAAAAAGTCACGGAAATCTGCCGCGGCAAGGCCTACTTCACTACGCCCTACACCCTCGGCCAGTATCTCCTGATGGACTACATGCAGAAAAAGGTGAAGCATATTCATTGAAGACACTGACGAAATTGCCTTGTATGGGCGACTGTTGCAAGCATGCAGAAAAAGGTGAAGCATATTCATGGAAGACACCCCTCAGTCCTGGACCGCGCGTCGACCAAGGGAGAGTCGATGGCTGACGCCGCGGACGCTCCCGCAGAAATTTCTTGACAAAGATAACGCCTCCCAATAATCTAGACAACTTAGTATAGAATGCTTATTTTCAATAAGTTACTGCGACATTGTCGCAGGAAATAAGCTGGATTCTAATTGCAACTAAGTCGCAACTTATGCCGACGGAGTGCTCTCAACGCCGCTTGCTGCTGGACGAAGTAGTCGCGAAGGGTTTTCGTCTTACTTCTCAGCGGAGGGCGCTCATCCAGATCATTCAGCAGTCTCGGCAACACGTGGACGCAGCGACGCTTCTCAAACTGGCTCGTAAGCGCGATCCGCGAATCAATCGGGCGACGGTGTATCGGACGCTGGATCTTCTGAAAAAGCTCCAGTTGGTGGATGAGCTGGACCTGATGCACCTGACCGGTGAGAAGCACTATTACGAAGTGCGGCCTGATCGCCAGCACGTTCATCTGGCATGCTGCCGCTGTGGCCGCATTGTGGAATTCAGCAGCGACACTTTTGACCGGCTGCAAAGCGAGATCGCTGCACAAACCGGTTTCGAGATTCAAGTCGCGCGTCTGGAGGTTGGAGGGCATTGTTCGTCGTGCGCTGCGGCGGCGCACAGCGCAACTTCAGCCTCTGAAGCGGGCAAGGACGCACTGAAAAGCAGCGTCGATTAACGCGAATCCCCACGACCCACCTTGGGCGAGGTAACCGTGGGGATTCAGTGATCGACAACCCGGAGGCTGACGACTACCCTCATTGTAGGGTCGTCAGCCACGGTCTTTCAACGAGAAAGGAAAACCATGGCAAAAAGACGATCCTATGTGGGGCGGCTGCTCTTGGTGAGCAGCCTGGCCTGCCTTGTTTGGAGCGCATTTCCTCGATCCGTGAAAGCTGACAAGCCGTACTTCATCACCTACGACGATGAGATGGAGGAGCCGGGAAACCTCGAAGTGTCCTTTAACCCCGTGCTGGGTCTTCCACACACCGCGCCCAATTTCCTCAGCGGCTGGACAGAATTCGAGTATGGCGCTACCGGCTGGTGGACGACCGAATTTTATCTGGACGTGCAGACCACCCGCGGCCAGGGCGGACTCTTTACCGGTTACCGCTGGGAAAACCGTTTCCATCCGCTTGCAGACGAACACTGGATCAATCCGGTGCTCTATGTGGAGTTCGAGAACATCAATGGAGCGGACAAGGCGCTGGCGGAGATTGTGAATCACGATTCCGTAGACGAGCTGGCGGAACTCAACGATGAAGCGCGCGCCCAGAAGGAACGCGAGATCGAAACCAAACTGATACTCTCCAGCAACTACAGAGGCTGGAACTTCTCCGAGAATTTTATTGGCGAAAAGAACCTGGCCAACAAGCCTTGGGAATTCGGTTACGCGGTGGGGGTGAGCCGGCCATTGGCCCTCGAGGCTTCTCCGCAAGCCTGTGGTTTTTGCCGTGAAAACCTCAGGGCAGGCGCCGAGATTTACGGCGGATTGGGCACCTGGAACGAATTTGGGTTCCGCGGAACCGCGCATTATCTGGGGCCGTTGCTCAATTGGGATCTTCCAGGCGGAATCGGCCTTCGAATCTCGCCCACCTTCGGATTAAACAGGAACAGTGCCCGCTTCCTCATTCGCTTTGGCGTTTCTTATGAAATTCCCCGCTTCGACCGGATCGTTCGGAGGTGGTTCCGATGAATTCAGCGATGCTTCGCCAGTGGAAGATAAAGGGATGGGCCTGCTCGGCCGCCTTCGCAGGAGTAGCGCTTCTGCTTGCTGCTTCATGGGCTGTGGCGGGAGGAAGGTCAAAAGAAGAAGGACCGGCGGTGCGATTGAGCGAAGCGCCGGCTTCAGCGCAATCATTGCGAAACCCGTTCGCGGGTGATGAAAAAGCCGCGGCTGCCGGCCACAAGCTCTTTGAGCAACACTGCGCCTCATGTCATGGCGCAGACGGTCGAGGGCTGAGCCATGCCGCCAATCTCCACGCGCCCGCCATCCAAAACGCACCGCCCGGCGTTTTATTCTGGGCCTTACGAAATGGCAGAATCCGCAAAGGGATGCCCTCATGGTCGCAATTGCCCGATCAGCAGCTTTGGCAATTGGTCGCGTATCTGAAAACGCTGAAAAAAGAGCGGTGAGGAATCTCTTAAGCGATATAGCTTCAGAGTGAGATTCCTCGCTTCGCTCGGAATGACAGCGCTCAGAATCGTTTTCAGCAACCTGTTAAGGTTGGTAAGGCAGAACGGAGTCTTTGTCGGGTCAGGAAGGAGGATCGGGGGAGAATCATCCACCCGATCCTCCGTTCTCTCTGGAGGAGAGCCTAGTCGGGCTAACTTACACACCCACACTCATGACTACATGGGGAGGGAAATGCCGTTGGCCGCGCCGGATAGGGTTTCGATTGAGATTACGGCAACCTTACCTCATCCAAGCGAAGCTTGATGGCTTCTGAATCTGGCCTGGCAGCGCATTGCCTGAAGCTGCGCTCCAGACCCAACCCACCGGCCGACGACAAAGGCAGACTTCGAAACCGGAAACTGATGACAACGAGGGGAAGAAACTGGTCATTGAACCGTATTTCGGACTGAAGAGGTCTTCCTCGACAGGTTTTACACTCCCAAGCGTTTCCGCGTGACGGTGGTTACCCCTCCATTTAAACTGGGGCTACTGTTGCGGCCCCATCCGGTTTCCACGCTCTCATTTCCACACAATCATAGAATCCGTTCAATGCACAAGGGATGATTTTTGGATGATTCAGAGATGATTCACCAACTCTTTGTATTCCATAGAGTTGAGTCTGGGATATAATTTTGAATAGATAAGTTATCGTTCCGTTTGAAAGGTATTTTCGAGGGTAATGAACACAGGCGGTTCAAAAGACCGGCTCGCTATCGTGCGCTTCGGCGTCTTTGAGTTCAATCCGCGCATCGGTGAGTTGCGCCGTCGCGGATTTAGGGTGAAATTTCAGGGGCAGCCCGTTCAGTTGCTGACTTTGCTTCTGGAGCGACCCGGCGAAATTGTGACCCGAGAGGAAATGCGCGCCCGGCTGTGGCCTGAAGATACGTTCGTTGATTTCGAACACAGCTTGAACACGGCCATCAAAAAGCTGCGCCAGACGTTGGGCGATTCTGCCGCCAAGCCCCGGTTTATTGAGACCTGCGCCCGGCAAGGCTACCGCTTCATCGCCTCGATCGAATTGATGGAGCCGCCGCAGATTCCCGCCGCGACCAATCATCTGACGAGCGGGGATGGTCATTCTGAAACTGAGAATACGACTCAAGCCTCACCAGCCGTTGAGTCCGCCGCGATCGAACCGGTCGTCGTTCCCGTCAGGCGTAAAACCGCCTGGTTTTTGGGAATCGGGATTTTGGTTTTGGCAACGCTGGCCTTGTTCGCGGTCTTCCATAGGCGTTCCCACACCAGCCCGTCATACCCATGGAAACTCACCCTCCTGATCTCGGGCGAAGACAATCCCTCAGACCCTGCGATTTCGCCGGATGGCAAGATGCTGGCCTACGTGGCCAATGCAGGCGAAAGGCAGAAACAAATCTATGTGCGACGCGTCGCCGGGGGGCGCAAACTCAAGCTGACTTTGCAAAAGAACGTGCGGGAGGCTGAGCCGGTCTTCTCCCCGGATAGTGAGCGAATCGCCTACACACGCGTTGTCGCTCCGCTCAACCTTCCTGAAATCTGCATAACTCCGGCGCTTGGCGGAGACATAACTCCTGTAATCAGCGCCGCCCGTTATCCGGCGTGGTCTCCGGATGGCAGCCGGCTGGCCTTCATTCTTGAGCGGCCAGGAGAGCCTCAGGAGTTAGCCACCGCAACGACTGAAGGCGGGGACCTGCGCATCCTTATTGCTGGGGATAGCATATATCCATTTTTGCGTTATCCCTCGTGGTCTCCAGACGGGCGCTGGATTGCTGTTGAGCGCAGCATGGGAGGAGCGAGCGGCGAGATTTGGCTTGTGTCAAGCCAGGGTGGGTCACCTCAACGGCTCGAATCCACTCGATCCGGCGTTTCGGAGCATCATCCGGTGTTTACCTGGGATGGTAAAGGAGTGATCTATTCCTCCAGCCGCGCGGGCGCCACAGACCTTTGGCGTCATTCTATTCAAGATGGGGAGGATGAGCATCTTACGCAGGGTCCCGAACCCGATGAGTGGCCGAGCGTCAGCCGAGATGGAAACGTGGCCTTTCTCAATTGTGATTGGAAAGATCAACTCTTTATTCGCCGGCTCGATACCGGCGTCACGCTCAACATCCTCAGCCACGCGCCTTTCTTGTGGGCGCCGGCTATCTCTCCCGATGGCAGGGAGATTGCCTTCAGCCGTGCCGAAGATAATGGTCTGTGGCGGATATGGGCGGTTGGAACGACCGCGGGCGCAAAGGCGCATCCGCTTTCTTCCGGCGACGCCCCGCAAATTTACGGTCGTTTCAGCCCGGACGGGAAATGGATCACTTACTTTACCTGGGCTCCAGGCGCCAGCCGCATCTGGCGGATTCCACGCCTTGGCGGGCCTCCCGAACCCCTCACGCCCGGCAATGAAGATGCCGCTTATGGCGATCTTTCGCCGGATGGCCGCCTGTTAGCCTTTGCGCGAACTGAAAACCAGATCGCGCGCATCGCGGTGATTCCTGTTGAGGGCGGGCCGGAAAAGCGCCTGACGGATTCTCCCTCCACCGTGCCGCGCTGGTCGCCCAATGGGCGGTGGATCGCCTTCAGCCCTGATCGTGGATATGAAGGCGGCGTTTTTATCATCCGGCCTGATGGCGCAGGCCTCAGGCGGCTGACCCCTTCCGGTGGCTGGCCTGTGTGGTTTCCGGACGGCAAGCGGATTGCGTTTCGCACGCTTCGCCCTGACGAAATACAGCAGATCGAAGTGGTTCACTTGGATAGCGGCAAGGTCGAGCCTTGGAGCGGCATCGAATTTTCGGGCGATAACTACCCCTTCGATTTCTCGCGGGATGGCAAGCTTATGGCCTATACCAACGGCGTGATCCTGTCATCCGGAATCTGGCTCCTGCATGCCCCGCATTAGCGGACGATGTGGCAGTGTCTTCTGCGATCCTGCTTGCTCCAGAGACGAGTAATCGTCTACGATGAATTTATCCTTCATTTATGCCGAATTCCGATTCATCATTCACCCGCCCGATTGCGGACGCCCTGGGCCGCCCGTTGCGCAGCCTTCGCGTCTCGGTGACGGACCGCTGCAATCTGCGATGCCACTATTGCATGCCGGAAGATGAGTACGTCTGGCTGCAGCGAGAGGAAATCCTGAAGTTTGAGGAAATCAGCGAGCTGGCGGGGATTTTTGCGGCGTTGGGAGTCAACAAAATCCGCCTGACCGGAGGCGAGCCGCTGCTGCGCCACGACCTGAGCGCCTTGATCCGATTGCTGGCGCAGAAGGAAGGCATTCAGGATCTCGCTCTCACCACCAACGGCGTGCTGCTTCGCCGCCATGCGAAGGATCTCCGCGCCGCAGGATTGCAGCGCATCACCGTCAGCCTCGATACATTGCGCCCGGAACGGTTTCAGACTTTGACGCGCAGCGTCGCGCACTCGGCTGTGCTCGACGGCATTCAGGCGGCGCGCGAGGCGGGGTTTAACAATATTAAAGTCAATGCCGTCATCATGCGTGGCTTCAATGAGGATGAGCTTACGGACCTGATTCAGTTCGGGCGGCAAATCGGCGGAGAAATTCGCTTTATCGAATATATGGATGTGGGAGGCGCCACGCGCTGGTCGCTGGATAAGGTCATGACGCGGGCGGAAATGCTCGAAGCGCTGAAGCGC
The DNA here is from genome assembly GCA_902812415.1 of Acidobacteriota bacterium. GTDB lineage: Bacteria > Acidobacteriota > Terriglobia > UBA7540 > UBA7540 > RH2-MAG17b. The sequence goes on along the minus strand of CADDZJ010000012.1, from coordinate 27,433 downwards.
CGGTTCGGAGCGATTCGTCCGGTGGTTGACGATTCAGACGGGAGCGCAGAAATCCGCTCGAAAGCGCCGGCGGATGAGTTTGAGTTTCAGGATGGCGTTCGCTTCGGGATTATCTCTTCCACCAGCCAGCCCTTTTGCCGCAGTTGCGATCGCAGCCGTCTGACGCCCGACGGCGTCTGGTTTCTCTGTCTTTACGCCTCGCAAGGCATCGACTTGAAGAAGCTCCTGCGAAGCGGCGCGCCCCATGAAGTCATTGCGGAGACCATCCGGCAAGCCTGGACAGAGCGGCGAGACCGCGGGGCGGAAGAGCGCAAGCTGCTCAACGCGCGCGGGGTTCTCTTTCCGGTTGAGGAACTTCGCAAAGACCCGCGTCGAGAAATGCACACGCGCGGCGGGTGAGAATTGGCCCCTTCGGTAAGCTGGATGCGCCCTCAACTGCGTCGCCGGTTGCGGCTTTGGGTTAAAATCATAGAGAGAAACGCGGCTCGCACCCATACAGCGCCGTGCCGGGAATCGAGATTGCAAAAACCATGAGTGAAAAATATTTCAATCGTGAGGAGGCCGAGGAACTCCTTCCCATCATCCGACGATCCCTGGAAAGGGCTCGTGAGCAGAAGCGGTCGCTCGACAATCTGGACCAGGAGTTGGCGGCGGCGGCGGCGCGCATCATGATGCTGGGTGGATCGATTCCACCCTATCAGGAATTGATCCGCAAAAAAGGCGAGCGCGAGCAATCGGTGGCGCGGATTGAAGAAGTGGTGAATCGCATCCAGGAGACGGGATGCATTGTGAAGGATTTGGACGCCGGTCTGGTGGATTTTCCGACGCTCCGGGATGGCCGGGAAGTGTACCTGTGTTGGAAACTGGGCGAGAACCGGATCGAATACTGGCACGGAATTGACGAGGGCTTTGCCGGCCGCAAACCGCTCGATGAGAAAGCCGAGGAAGACGACGCTTCAGGCTCTTCCACCATTCAGTAGACCCTGCTGAGAGCTCTTTTATTCCCTTTTTGACTCTCCTTCTGCACTGTTAATCCTGAAATTCTTCTCGAGCAGGTGGTGAACCGCTTGCTTCGCACCGGCTTCCAATCGCAGGCCCAATTGAAGGCTCTCCCGCCGCTCAAAGTCAAGCCTCGCAACAATGGCATTGCGGCCCGGTGTGAACCTTGACGATGTCTGAGGCGTGATCGAGCTCATCGATGAATCTGACCACCGATGATCTTCATCGATGCCAACCTCCTGCTTTATGCTTGCGACAGTCATTCGCCCCACCACTCCGCCGCACGGCGCTGGCTTGAACGGACGCTTTCAGGCCCCGAGCCGGCGGCGCTCTCCTGTATGGGCATCCTGGCCTTTCTTCGGCTCTCCACCGGTCCGCGCGCTTTTCGGCGGCCGCTCACAATTTCCGAAGCCATTGAGATCATCGCGGGTTGGCTTGAAGACGCTCGCTTCACGCTGCTGCAACCCCGGGGAGCGCCACTGGGTGATCCTGCAACGCGTCCTGATAAACGGACAGGCAACAGCAGGAAAAGAAGAATATCGGTGGGCGAGCTTGCGCGCAATCCAAACTCAAGGGAGGAAGAAAGGCCGGGGCAAGAAGCGCGCGCTACGTGCGCGTTTCCGCGTGGTGGCGAACGTCGATGCCTTCCACCAGGAAGAGAACATCCTCGGCGATATTGGTGGCGTGATCCGCAATGCGTTCGAGGCTGCGAGCCACAAAGATCAGGTTCAGGGCGGGCGGGATCCTTTGGGGATTTTCTTCCATGAAGCGCACCATTTCGTTGTAGATTCCGTTTCGCAAATCGTCCACCGCATCATCAGAGATCAGCACGCTTCGAGCCAGGTCCGAATCTTTTTTCACAAAAGCGTCCAGTGATTTCCGGACCATGGATTCCACCAGGTTCGCCATGTAAGGAATATCCACCAGCGCGTTCACCGGCGCTTCGTGCATCAGGTTGAGCGCTCGTTCGGCAATGCTGACCGCCAGGTCGCCCATCCGTTCGAGGTCGTTATTGATCTTGATGGCGGAGGTGATGAAGCGCAGATCGGTGGCAACGGGCTGTTCAAGGGCCAACAGGCGCACGGCCATATCATCAATCTCAATTTCCATCTGGTTCACGTGCGACTCATTTTCGAGGACCTGATGGGCAAGATTCTCATCCTTTTCGACCAGCGCGTGCACGCTGCGGTAGATGGCGGATTCCACCAGCCCACTCATCTCCAGAAGCCGCTTGCGAAGTTCATCCAATCGCTCTTCAAAATGACGCAAAATAACTCCTTCCTCCAGCCACTTGCGGAAACACTATCCGAAGCGGCCCGTGATGTAATCCTCCGTTTCCTTGCGCAGCGGCTTCTTGAACAGAATGTCGGTTTCATTGAACTCAATCAGCTTGCCGAGCAGGAAAAATCCGGTATGGGTGGAAACGCGCGCAGCCTGCTGCATGCTGTGCGTCACAATCAGGATCGTGCAGTTTTCCTTGAGAGTGAACATTAGATCTTCGATTTTAGCGGTGGCGATGGGGTCGAGCGCCGAGCAGGGCTCATCCAGAAGCAGCACTTCAGGGTTCACCGCCAGAGCGCGCGCAATGCACAGGCGCTGCTGCTGACCGCCCGAGAGCGCCAGGGCGGATTTCCCAAGCTGATCCTTCACCTCGTCCCACAGCGCGGCCCGCCGCAAACTCGCTTCCACCGCATCAGCCAGAGCTGCGCCGCGATGCCCGCCATTCACGCGCAAACCATAGGCCACATTATCAAAAATGGTCTTGGGAAAGGGATTGGGTTTCTGAAACACCATCCCCACGCGTCGCCGCAGCGTGACGAGGTCCATCGAGAAGATGTCTTCGTTGTCCAGCAGGATTTCGCCTTCCACTCGCGTATGGCGAATCGTTTCGCTCATCCGGTTCAACGTGCGCAGAAAAGTGGACTTGCCGCAACCCGAGGGACCGATGAGCGCCGTGATCTGGTTCTGCGGGATTGCGAGTGAGATATCGTGGAGCGCCTGGACGGCGCCGTAGTAGAAGTTCAGATGGGAGACCCGAAACTTGGGTTCAAAACTTCGCAGCAGGCGCCCGGTGAGCTGTTCCCCGCGGTTGGCCTCGCTGCTCATCGACGAAAGATTAGTGACTGCGCCCATACGTTATCCTCGCTGGACCGAGTGCCGGCGCGAAAGAATCACATGCGCTCCAATGTTAACAAGAAGCACGAGGGCCAGCAACACAAACCCCGCCGCCCAGGCCTGTTGCCGCCAGCTTTTGTAAGGCGAAATCGCATAGGTATAAATCATGACCGGCAACGAGGCGATGGGCTGGCTCCAGCCCGGACTCCAATAACGATTGCTGAAACTGGTGAAGAGCAGCGGGGCCGTCTCGCCGGCCACGCGCGCAAGGCTCAGCAACACTCCGGTGGCGATGCCCCGGAAGGCCGCTGGAATGACCACGGTAGCCACTCCTCTCCATCTGCTGGCGCCCAGGGCCAGCGCGCCTTCAAGCAGGGTTCCGGGAACCGCGCGAAGAAACTCCTCCGTGCTCCGAACGACAATGGGAATCAGCATGACGCCGAGCGCCAGGCCTCCGGCCAGCGCGGAAAAATGACCCATGGGGAGCACCACAATCGTGTAGATAAAGATGCCCATGACGATGGAAGGCACGCCGTTCAGCAAGTCGGTAGTGTAACGAACCATGAACGAGAACGTCTTGCCGCCAAATTCCGCAAGGTAAATCCCGGCCATCAGACCGACCGGAACTCCTGCGACCGCCGCCACCAGAAGCAATTTGCCGCTGCCCACAATGGCGTTCGCCATGCCGCCCCCGGCCTCGCCGACGGGCTTCGGGAGTTGGGTAAGAAATGACCAACTCAGGTAACGCCAGCCTTTCACGGCGAGGTAGGCCAGAATCAGAATCAGCACGGAGACGGTCACCAGGGCGCAGAGGCCAGTCGTGCCCAGCATCAGCGCATTCACCGTCTTTCGCCAAATGGAGCGGTATCGCATCAGTGCGCCGTCCCCCGGCCGGTGGTGGCCAGAATCAGCAGCCGTGCCACGCCGTTCAGAATGATGGTCAGGATGAAAAGCGCCAGCCCGAGCGCGATCAGAGATTGAAGATAAGCCGCTCCGGTCGCCTCGGTGAATTCGTTGGCGATCACCGCCGCAATGGAATATCCGGGAGCAAAGAGTGACGCGCTGATCTGGGGAGTGTTCCCGATCACCATCGTGACCGCCATCGTTTCCCCGAGAGCGCGAGCCAGGGCCAGAAAGACGGAGCCCAGAATGCCGGCGCGAGCGTAAGGAACCACCACTTGCCAGGTTGATTCCCAGCGCGTGGCGCCTACGGCCAGCGCCGCCTCGCGCTGCTCGGTCGGCACCGCCAGCAGAACTTCGCGCGAAATCGACAGGATGAAGGGAACAATCATGATAGCCAGCACGAGCCCCGCGGCGAGAAAGCCGACGCCGTAGATGGGGCCTTGAAAGAGCGGCAGAAACCCCAAATGCTTTTGTAAGAACGGATCGACGGAGTCGCGCAGCAGCGGGATGACGATGAAAATGCCCAGCAATCCGTAGATCACGCTTGGAACCGCAGCCAGAAGCTCCACAACGAAAGTGAGGCCGTCGGAAATTTGCGCGGGCGCGAATTCAGCCAGGAAGATGGCGCCGCCCACACCCAGCGGAACTGCAATCAGCAGAGCGATCGCCGAAGTAACGAGAGTCCCGTAAATGAAAGGCAAAGCTCCAAAATGTTCAAAGACCGGATCCCACGCGCGCGAAATCAGAAAATGCCAGCCGAAGCGACGACGCGGAATGGCGGAATGGATATAAAGCTCATAAACCAGCATGCAGGTGATCAGAAAAATGAAAAGGGCGAAGATCAGGGTGATCAGGTGAGCGACCTCATCGCCGCTTCGGAGCCGCTTCAAAAAGACACGCGCTCGCCCGAAACCTTCCGGACGAGCGGCCTGGGTTACGGTGCCGGTAAAAGTTGACATGCTATTGGATTTCGGCGAGCTGTTTCATTTCAATGTCCACCACAGCTTGGGGAAGCGGCGCGTAAGAAAGCGCTTCCGTGTATTTCTGGCCGTCCGTCATCATCCAATGCAGGAAATCTTTGATGGTGTCTCTTTTCAACGTATCGGAAATTTGGGTGGGGATCAACAGATAGGTGAAACTGCAAATAGGATAGGCGTCGCCGCCCGGCGCGTTGGTGATCGAGATGCGAATATCATGGGCCATTTGCTCCGCGGCGCCCGCCGCCGCGGCGGTGACGCTATCGAGGCTCGCCTTGATGAACTTGCCGGAAGAATTGCGAACCATGCCGTAAGGCAGATGGTTTTGGAGGGCGTAGATCAACTCGACATATCCCAGCGAGTAGGGCGTCTGCTCAACCAGCCCTGAGACGCCTTCGTTGCCCTTGCCGCCCAATCCCACAGGCCAGTTCACCGCCGTGTTGCTGCCTACTTTGGCTTTCCAATCCGGACTGACTTTGGAGAGATAATCCGTCCAGACAAACGTGGTGCCGCTGCCGTCGGAGCGGTGCACCACGATAATCTTCTGATTGGGCAGTTTGACTCCGGGGTTTGGCTGGGTGATCGCGGCGTCGTTCCACCTGGTAATCTTGCCCAGAAAGATTCCCGCGAGAGCCTGCGGCGTGAATTTGAGCGCCTCCGTCACGCCCGGAAGATTGTAAGTGGGCACGACGGCGCCCAGCACGGTGGGAAAATGGAGAATTTTCACTTTGAACGTGCTGAGCAGTTGATCGTTCAGGGGCATGTCGGATGCGCCAAAGTCCACCGTGCCCGCGCGGAGTTGCTCAATGCCGCCGCCTGAACCGATGGACTGATAGTTGATCTCAATCGTCGGATGCATTTGATGATAAACATCAAACCACTTGGAATAAATGGGGTAGGGGAAGGTAGCTCCCGCAATGTTGATGAGGGTTACGTGGCCCGCCCCACCCTCGTTCGTGGCGGTATGAGTACAGGAAATCAGCGATAGACATACAAGAACTACAGCCGCTAAGACCATCCCCCTGCTATACATTGAGCTTTTCACAGAAACAAAGTCCTCCTGTGCTGGATTGAGATTCTATACTGGGCTTGCTCTGTTACACACAGGTTAAAGGGGAGTGAATTTGAGTTACGATGAATCAGGTTTGGGTAAGAGAAAGCTTTATTCCCAGTGAAAAGCGGGAATGATAGCTCCGATCAAGGCGCAAGGTTCGACAGCCTCACCACGTCCTTAGACCAGAATGCCTTATTGGGGCTGCCGCGCGTTGGATACTTCGAATAAGCTACGAGGATTTTTTTTGACCGTCCTCTCCAAACCCCATAAGGCAGAGTCCTGACGTTCCGCCTTAAGCTCCGCAAACGATTTTGTGTTGGTGCCGCCACATCGCGGGCATTTTTGCCACGGCCGGCCCAGGATCAAAACCTTGGGAGCCAGAGAGTGAAAGATGGCCTTGGTCTCATCATGGTTATTGTCTCCAAGACACGTGTAGCAGATGAACCAGTGTTCGCGGTCCAGTTTCCTGAATAAACCCGACAATGCCATGAGCTATGATCCTCTGTGAAAATTTACTTTCCATTATGGGTGAGTGGGAGATGCTTTTTCAAGGCCATCGAAAACATCAGTGATCGCCATCATTGTACATCAGTGCCTAATTGCCGCAGCGCTGCACATAATCCTATGGAAAATCAATGGGTTACAGGTTGAAGAAGAGCCCTTGCGCTTGCCCTTCCGAGTCGCAGCATGCGACGAGGAATCTCGTAACACCTTATACCATCAAAGCGAAATTCTTCGGGCTCGGAATGGCACGGTTCCGAAATGCTTTCCGCAACTTGATGGAACCCAAGATGAACAGCATGCCTAAATTGACATCGATGCATCTTTGCATCAAAATGTTGTTATGCGCACTACGATTGATATTCCTGAAGATCTCTACCGAACCCTCAAAGCCCGGGCTGGATTGAGCGGTGTGACGCTGCGGAAGCTTATCCAGCGCCTAATCGAGCAGGGGCTCCGTTCTTGTACAGACGAGAGAATCTCTGGCAAAAGGTTTGGCCCTCCGCCGGTAATCATTCCACCGCGAGGAGAGCCCATCGCGGCTCTTTCGCACAGGGAGCTCTCGCGTCTGGAAGAAGAGGAGGACGAAGCCAAGCATGCGCGATCTTCTTGATGCAAGTGTCTGGCTCCCGCTAAGCGCGCCGGACCATGTGCACTACGCGCGGGCGCGGCGCTACTGGGATGATGAAGCCGCGAGCGAGATGGCTTTCTGTCGTGTGACTGCGCTCGCGCTTCTGCGCTACCTGACCAACCCTCGCATTTTGGGTAACGCCGCCCTGGACGGCAATGCGGCTTGGCGGGCGCTTCGCACCTGGCTGGCGTTGCCCCAAATTACCTTTCTCAGCGAGCCGGCGGGTCTGGACGAATTGCTGGGGCAATGGGCCAGCCAGCTTAATTTGCGCGGCGCCAGATGGACCGATGCGTATCTGGCTGCCTTTGCCGCGGCGAGCGGCTGCCGCCTGGTGGCGTTTGACAGCGATTTTAAAGTTTACCCAGGGATCGAGTTCCTCTATTTGAGGCCCTGATGTCGAGCGGCATATCAACGAGCTCCGAGTTTGTAAACAAAGGCCGAGAGAGCGTATGATTTGGGGTTAAAAATACCGCGCGCAGGCGCCTGGAGGGGCCCTCGCGTTCAGGCCCTCGCATCCGTATCACCATCATTGATTTTCGATCCCGCTTGCCCAAGGAGTTGCTGAAGCATGAGACCTCTTTATCGTGTGCTGATGATCGCTGCTGTTTTTATGTGCCCTTTCGCGCTGCGAGCGCAGGCTGGCCCCACGATCACGCTCAACGTGGATGCCACTCAGGCTCCCATGAAGATCATCCATACCCACATGGTCATGCCTGTTCACGCGGGCGCGTTGACACTTTATTATCCCAAATGGATTCCGGGTGAGCATGCGCCCGATGGCCCCATTCTTAATCTGACCGGGCTAAAGTTTATAGCCAACGGCAGGTCGATCCCCTGGCGACGCGATCTGCTGGATATGTTTACATTCCATCTCACCATTCCTGACGGCGTGAGCAGCCTCAACGTGGATTTGGATTATATCGAACCGGCGGTCACTTCCGGTTTCAGCGCCGGGGCTTCCGCGACCGACAAGCTGGTGGTCATCAGTTGGAATCAGAATCTGCTCTACCCGGCTGGGTTGCGCGCTCAGGAAATCACTTACGACGCTACGCTCCGGCTGCCGGAGGGATGGAAATTCGGCACGGCGTTGCCCATTGCGCAGCAGGCGGGCGACGAAATTCAGTTCAAGCCGGTGTCGCTCAACCGCCTGGTGGATTCGCCGGTGATTGCCGGGCAATATCTGCGCGTCGTCAATGTGACCCCGCCCGGAGAGCCGATTCATCACGAGATGGATATCGCTGCGGATAGCGAAGCGGCCCTTAACCTCAGCCCGGAGTTGCAGAAAGACTATACCCGCTTGGTGGCTGAGACGGGAGCGCTATTCGGCGCGCGCCACTATCGTGACTATCACTTTCTGCTCACGCTCAGCGATCACGTGGCGCACTTCGGCCTGGAGCATCATGAGTCGGATGACAGCCGCGTGGCGGAGCGCTCATTGATCGAGAGCGCGCCGCGCCTGCAAATGGCTGGCCTTCTGCCGCATGAATTTGTCCACTCCTGGAATGGGAAATTCAGGCGACCGCGGGACTTGAGCCCACCCTACTACGAAGAACCTATGAAAACCGACCTGCTTTGGGTTTATGAGGGCTTGACGGATTATCTCGGCAATCTGCTGGCTACGCGCTCAGGGCTCCTGACGCCGCAACAGTACCGCGAGCATTTGGCGATGATTGCCGCCATGCTGGGGCCGGGCCGTCCGGGCCGTACCTGGCGCCCCTTGCAGGATACGGCGGATGCGGCGCAGATTCTCTATTTTTCTCCGGATGAATGGAGGAATTGGCGGCGCACCACGGATTATTACGAGGAAGGCGACCTTTTATGGCTGGAAGTGAATACCACCCTACGCCACCTGACCCGCGGCCGTAAATCGCTGAAGGATTTCTGCCATCTCTTCTACGGCGGGCCGAACGACGGGCCACAACTGAAAACTTATACTTTCCAGGACCTCGTCCAGGCTTTGAACCAGATTGCTCCTTATGACTGGACAAACTTTTTCCGCACCCGGCTGGAGTCCACTTCGCCCGAGCCTCCCATGGGCGGCATTGAAGCGGCAGGATGGAAGTTGATCTATAACGATCAGGAACCGGAAATGCTCAGGGTGGAGGACGAAGTTCATCATACGGTAAATGCGGTTTACTCGGTGGGTCTGTTGTTGAAAGAGGATGGCGATATTCAGGACTGCATTGTGGGCTCGCCTGCATATAAGGCTGGGATTTCCGCCGGCATGCGCCTGATGGCGGTGAATAGCAAGGCCTTTACGCCCGCCGTCCTGCGCGACGCTTTGAAGGAAAGCCCAAACAGCTCCCAGCCGTTGCGGCTTTTGGTGCTGAATGACGGCTACTATGAAACCTTCAATGTTGATTACCACGGCGGAGAGCGCTATCCGCACCTGGCGCGCGAGAAAGGCAAACCCGATTTGCTGGATGAAATCTCAAAGCCGCTGGCAGCGCATTAGCGTAACCTCGCTTGCGCGAATCCCCTCGATAAGTTAACGTTGATGGAAGCGGCTGAGGGCCTCAGCTTGCACCGGAGGCTTTTCAGCCAGGGGCCTGCCGGGAAGGGAATTCCCTGTCTTTACAAGGATGCTTCGCGCGGGGCAAACTGGATTTCTAAACCTATGTCGCAGTCGCAGGCAATCTCCTCAGAACTTTTCCGGTTAACTCAGGACCTGGTCAATATTCCCTCGATCACTGGTGAGGAAGAAGCTTGCTCCCAATTTCTTGCCAACTATCTCGCCGACAGGCAATGGAAGGTTGAGGCGATTCCGGTTTCTCAGGGGCGTTTCAATGTGTTTGCCACCCACGGCCATCCGGAAATAGTGCTCAGCACCCATCTGGATACTGTGCCTCCGTTCATTCCAGCCCGGGAGGATGCTGAGTTTATTTATGGGCGCGGCTCGTGCGACGCCAAGGGCATTGCCGCCGCCGAAGTAATGGCCGCCCAGAGTCTGCTCGATGAGGGCGTCAGCGATCTCGGACTATTATTCCTGGTGGGTGAGGAAACGCTCAGCGATGGCGCGCGCGCTGCGAATGAAACGCCGCGAGGCTCGAAATATATTATTAATGGCGAGCCGACTTGCAATAAGCTGGCTCTGGGAACCAAGGGTGTATTGCGCGTAGACCTTCGCGTGCGCGGCAAAATGGCGCACTCTGCTTATCCGCAACTGGGCGAATCGGCAGTGGAGAAACTGCTGGATATCCTGGCGGATGTGCGCAAGCTGCCGCTGCCAGGCGATGAGATCCTGGGCCCTTGCACGCTCAATATTGGCGTCATTTCCGGCGGCTGCGCGGCCAATGTGATCCCTGGCGAAGCGCAGGCTCAATTGCTCTTTCGCACCGTGCCCCGGCAGTCGGGCGCGCCCGATCTTAAATCACAAGTCGAGGAATTGCTTCGGGGACGGTGCGAGTTTGAATTCATCCGCGATACCCCTGCGCTCAGATTGGAAAAGCTGGACGGCTTTGAAACCGACGTCGTGGCTTATTCCACCGATCTGCCTTCGCTCACGAATTGGGGGCAGCCGTTTCTGCTGGGGCCGGGTTCAATTCATGTAGCGCACACGGATGGCGAACGCGTTCGCAAGTGGGATTTGCAGCAGGCGGTGGCGCTTTACGGCTGCCTGGTGCGGTTGCTCAAGACGCGCAACTGACAAGGGGCGGCTTGACAGGAGGCGAGAATCAGCATCCGTTGGAAGCAACGTAATTTTTCACAGCAAGCTCTATAAAAACAGAAAGGTTAAGTAATTTTTTCATGAAGAAAATTGAAGTTGGAATTTTAGGCGCCACGGGCATGGTGGGGCAACGCTTCGTGAGCCTGCTTGAGGATCATCCGTGGTTTGAACTGACGTGGCTGGCGGCTTCAGACAAGTCGGCCGGCAAAACTTATGCCGAAGCTTGCAATTGGCGGCTGCGAACCGCCATGCCGGAAAAAGTTCAGGGCATGAAGGTGCATGAATGCAAGCCCGGAAAAGCGCCGCAACTGATCTTCGCCTCGCTCGATTCGAAAGTGGCCGGCGAAGTGGAAAAGGAGTTTGCCCACGCAGGCCACGTCGTAGTTTCGAACTCCTCCTACTTTCGCATGGAGCCCGATGTGCCGCTGTTGATTCCCGAGGTGAATCCCGAGCATGTGGCGCTTCTTCGCGCGCAGCGACGCGAGCGCGGCTGGAAAGGGATGATTGCCACAAATCCGAATTGCACCACGGTGGGGCTGGTGATGTCGCTGGCGCCGCTCCAGAAAGAATTCGGAATTGAGAAAGTGCTGATGACCAGCATGCAGGCGGTTTCGGGCGCGGGCTACCCGGGCGTGCCGACGCTGGACATCATGGGCAATGTTATTCCTTATATTTCGCATGAAGAAGAAAAAGTGGAGAGCGAGACCCAAAAACTGCTGGGCAAGCTTGTGGATGGCCGCGTTGAGCCGGCTTCGTTGGCCGTGAGCGCCCACTGCAATCGCGTGCTGGTGGAAGACGGCCATACAGAGTCCATTTCCGTCTTGCTCAAGGCAAGTCCTTCGGTGAAAGAGCTGATCGAAGTTTGGAGAAAGTATCGCTCCGTTCCCCAGGAGCGAAAACTGCCTTCAGCCCCGGCGCATCCGATTGTTGTGCGGGAGGAGAAAGACCGGCCGCAAGCCAAGTTCGACGTTTATACCGAGCATGGAATGGCCACTGTCATTGGCCGTGTCCGCGCTTGCCCGGTGTTGCAGTTCAAGTATACGGCGCTGAGCCATAATACGATTCGCGGGGCAGCGGGCGCGGCTTTGCTGAACGCCGAATTGATGAAAGCGGAAGGATACCTGGACTGAGGGTATCCCGGTTTTCTGTAGTTCTTCGTAGCGGCGGTTATGTTGGAAGCCAACTTAAAAGAACTAAAGCTCGCTCTGCTCGGCTATGGCAAAATGGGGAAGACCATCGCCGCGCTTGCTCCGCAACGCGGGCTTCAAGTGGAATTAATTCTGGATGAAATTTCCAACAGCGACTATCAGGGGATTACCGCTGAAAATTTCAAGAACATTGATGTGTGCATCGATTTCACCACGCCGGAAGCTGTGGTGGAAAACATTCGTCGCGTGGCCAGCCTAAAGCGCAACATGGTTGTAGGAACCACAGGCTGGCATCATCGCCTGGACGAGGTTCGCAAGATTGTTGAACAGGCGGGAATCGGCCTGGTATATGGAGCTAACTTCTCGATTGGCGTGCAACTGTTTTATCGGGTCGCGCAGGCGATGGCGGAGAACCTCAAAGGCTTTCCCGCTTACGAACCGTATATCACCGAGTCGCATCATCGATTCAAGAAGGATGCTCCGTCGGGAACGGCTCTGGAATTAAAGCGGCGCATCGAGCCCATCCTTGCTTCGCGCGACGTGCCGGTATGGAGCGTCCGCGCAGGCTACATACCCGGCACCCATGAATTTGGCTTTGATTCCGAAGCTGATACTTTGATCCTGCGACACACTGCCCGTAGTCGGCAGGGATTTGCCGAAGGCGCTTTATACGCGGCGCGCCGGGTGGTGGGGCGGCAGGGTCTGTTTAAGTTCGCTGAGATTCTGGAATAGCAGAGAGCAGAAGGCGGGAATCGCGCAGGACGGAAAGCAAGCGGAAGGCGGAAAGCAGAAGGCAGCAGACGCTGAGGTGAGTTCGAGCGTTCTCAACAGTCTGTTAACCTTTGGGAGGCACATATGGCGTTGGAGATTCGAGGTTGCGGAACCGCGCTGGTCACTCCTTTCAGCAAAGACGGCACAATTGATGTGGATGCCCTGCGGCGCCTGGTGCAGTTTCAGCTCCGCGAAGGAATAGATTTTCTGGTTCCTTGCGGGACCACCGGGGAAACCCCCACGCTTGAGAAAGAAGAATATTTGGGCATCATCCGCGTGGTCGTGGAAGAGGTGGGCGGGAAGATCCCCATCATTGCCGGCGTGGGCGGCAACAACACCCAGCACATCTGCGAATTGGCCAAAGAGGTCAGCCTCCTGGGCGTGCAGGGAATTCTCTCGGTGGCTCCTTACTACAACAAGCCCACCCAGGAGGGTCTCTTTCAACATTTCAAGGCTATTGCTGAATCTACGAATCTGCCTGTCATTCTTTATAACGTTCCGAGCCGGACATCCTCCAACATCGAACCGGTCACGGTTGCCAGGCTCTCGAAGATTTCCAACATTGTCGGCATTAAAGAAGCCTCAGGCAGCGTCATTCAACAGATGGAGGTTATCCATGCTGTTGAACCCGGGTTTGCGGTGCTCTCGGGCGATGACGCCTTTACGTTTCCCCTGATGTCCCTGGGCGGCGTCGGCGTGATTTCCGTGGTGTCGAATGAGATTCCCGGTGAGATGACCACGCTGGTGCGCTTGCTGCTCGAGGAGAAGTACCGCGAGGCTCGAAAGCTGAACGCCAAGCTCCTGCCTTTGATGCAGGCGAATTTCATCGAGACGAACCCGATCCCGGTCAAGGCAGCCCTGGCGATGATGGGAATGATCGAGGAAATCTATCGCCTGCCCCTCGTTCCCATGAGACCGGAAAACCGCGCCAAATTGGAGAAAGCGCTGAGGTCGCGGGGGTTGCTGCAAGCCAAAGGGGCCTGACGGGGGCGATAGGCCCAGCATGACATGCCCAAAGAGTTTTTCAGCAACCTATTACGCGAGGGCTTTCAGTTTGAGGCTCAAGCGGGACTTGTAGCGAGCGGCTGCATTTCGATGCAGAATTCCCTTGCGAATCGAGTGGTCGATCAGCGCGAAAGTCGGCAGCAGCAGAGCCTGCGCCGCCGCCTTGTCGCGGGAATCAATCGCGGTACGCAACTTCTTAATCTGATTGCGCAGGCGGGAGCGATGTATGCGATTCCTTTCCGTGCGAACACGAGTTTGCTTGATGCGCTTTAAAGCCGAGCGATGATTAGCCACAATTCCTCCTGCCAAAGGCTCAAAATTAAAGATAACCGGAGACCTCATTTACCGTCAAGGTTGAGACACGAGGCGAGATTTCATAGACCACTTTGTGAATCGGCTTGCCGCCTGAGCGACGTCGGGCCGAGCCAGACGAGCGCCAGGACATCGATGAGAAAGTGGGTGGCCATGGAAGGGTAAATCGTGCCCAATCGAATCACGGGATACGCCAGCAACGCTCCGAGCGCCGCTGCCCTCAGAGCCCCGGAAGGTTTTTGATAGAGATGGGCGAGGCCGAAAGCCGCCGATGAGACAGCCCAGGCGGCATCCACCGAGTGTGAGTATCGTGAAAGCTGAAAGAGCAGATAGCCGCGATAGATCAACTCCTCGCAGAAACCCGCCGTCGGCGCGAGCAGCAGGACGGACCACACCTTTTCCTGCCGGGTCTGCGGAAGCAAGTGAAGCACCCAACGCGATTCTTCGGGCCACCAGCCTTGGGTTTCTGAAAGCAGCGCCAAGCCCATTCCCACAAGAGAAATAGCGATTAAGCCCGCAGTCCATGCAAGAAATGAAGAAGGCGCGATTCCCTGAAATCTCTCCCATCCTGCGGGGGCGGTGAGGCCGATGAGAACCGTCAGTAGGACAAGCAGCCACTGCGAGACGGCTGCGGAAAGATACAGCGACTTCCGGGGAAGGCGAAAAATTTCCTCCTGCCGCATCGTCAGGTGCGATGCGATCGGGATGCCAACGATTAAAACCAAAATCCAGATAAGGTTTAGAACATGTGAAAGCAAGGGCGTCGTTATGCCTGATATTTGGTCGCTCAAACCAGGGCTGCGCCCGGAAAGGTTACCGCAGCAGGTAAGCCCCTAAGACCGCGCGGCACCGGTCTCGATATTCTTCCAGGTTTTCCTGAGAGCCTGAGAGGAGCCAGTGCAGGCAATAGCCATCCACCAGAGCGCGGATGGCGAGCGCAACATCTTCCGGTTTTACGGGGCGAAACTGATGCTGTTCAATCCCTTCCTTCATGATGGCGACATCCCGTTCGCGGCATCGTTTAAAGAAGGCGTTCAGCAGAGACCTGAACCGCTCCGAACGCAAACTCAGCGCGATAAAATCAAACAAAACCACATAGAGTTTGCGGTTCACTTCAGTGCTGTGGAACAGCACCTCCATCTCCGAAGCCAGCCGCACTCGGGGCGATTGCTGAGCCTGCGCCACCTGGTCGAGGGTGTGATCCAACTGGGCGAGCAGCCATTCCAGGACGGCGTAGAGCAGGTCATCTTTGGTCCGAAAATAGTAAAGCGCCCCTCCCTTGCTCGACTCCGCCCGGGCTACCACGGAGTCGATCGTAGTGGCCTGAATCCCTTTTTCCAGAATTTCAGCGAAGCCGGCTTTAATCAGGGCTTCGCGGCGGCGGCGGGCAAGCTCTGGATCAGCGCGGCGAGGACTCAAGTTGACTCCCGGGATTTACGAGGCGTTTCGACAGGTTATTCTAGCATGAGCCTGAAATCTGTCGGCGGCTGGGTGCGAGCCATGAGGTTAGCAAGGGAGCATCTATGCTAGATTCAGCGCTCGGCAGGCCGCTCGCCGTTGGCGCCCTCCGAAGCAGAAGGGCGAACATGAAATCCTGATTAGGCTGTGAATCCATCCCATGACCGCTTTCGTCATCCTGGCGATTTTTCTCACTCTTCAGAGCCTGTGGTCGTTGCGTGAGGGATTCCAGTTTCTGAATCTCATTCGCCGAAGTTGGAAACGATTGCCTGGACTTTACCATCCACCAGCGGCGGTCATCATTCCCTGCAAGGGGCTGGACCCAGGTCTGGAAGAGAATGCCGCGCGATTCCTCTCCCAGGACTATCCAGCCTATCAGGTGATTTTTGTCGTTGCCTCGCGGGATGACGCTGCCTGGCGCGTCTTGACGAAGATCCTTTCGGCGCATGCGGAATCCGAGCGAGCTCAGTGTGCCAAGGCAAGCCTTATCGTAGCGGGATATTCCGACACCAACGGTGAAAAGGTCCATAATCTTCTTGCAGGTCTGCGAGCCGTGGAACCCGAGGCGGAAATCCTGGTCTTCGCGGATATCGACGGGCGGCCCTCTTCAAACTGGTTGCGGTTTCTGGTTGCGCCGTTGAAGGATGCCGCAGTCACCATGAGCACCGGGTTCCGCTGGTATCTGCCCGACGCCAGTTTCACTTCGAAATTGCGCGCCGCGTGGGATGCATCCATTGCCACGATGCTTGGAGAGCACCGGCACAACTTTGCGTGGGGCGGCTCGATGGCAATCCGTAAAGCCGATTTCGAGCGGTTGAAAGTGGCGGAATCTTACTGGCAAGGCACAGTCAGCGACGATTACGCCATTACGCGCGCCGTCCGCAAAGCCCGTGGCGCAATCCACTTTGAGCCGCGCTGCCTGGTCATCACCCGTAATGACGCCGGTTTCAGGGACTTCCTGCGTTGGACCAATCGCCAGATCATTATCACGCGGGTGTACAACGCGCGCTACTGGAAATTAGGCATTGCTTCCTACTCTCTTTATGCTCTCACTTTCATTCTGGGCCTGTTCATGATTCTCATGCCAGGCACTCCTGCCGGGCGGCGCGTGACTGCGGCAGCATTTCTTCTGACGATCCTGGCTTTGGGAATGGCCAAGGGGAGCATTCGTACGGTGGCGGCACGCGAAATGTTTCCTGAGGAAAAAGACACCTTGCGCCATTATGGCGCCTGCTACTGGCAACTGGCGCCTTTGGTGCCTTGGGTGATGTTGTTCAACTTTGTTTCGGCAACATTTCTGCGTCGCATCGAATGGCGCGGAACAGTTTACAAACTGAAATCCATGTATGAACTAAGGGTGATCCGTCGGGAAGCACAGCAAAAATGCTCGCGATGAGTGGCGCACTATCGCCGCCGGCTGGACGATCGGACCTGGACTGCGGCATTTCTCTTCTATGAAGCAAATTCTTTCGCCACGCGCACCGTGTTGGCATGGATTCGCACGGTATCTTCCACTCGCCGGGCATAACCGCCTGCGAGGGTCACCACCCGAGGAATACCCTTCGCCTGCGTCTTCTCAAAAACCATGCGATCGCGTCGCATCAGTCCTTCCATGCTTAGGCTCAGACCGCCCAGTTGATCTTCACGGTAGGGATCAGCTCCTGCCACGTAAAAGATAAGGTCCGGCTTGAATTGCGCGAGCGACTCATCCAGGCCCTCCTCCAGCGCAGCAAGGTATTCTTCGTCATCCGCGCCATCTTCCAGGTTGATATCCAGATTGCTGTGCGGCTTCGGGTAGGGATAATTCCTTTCCTGGTGGATGGAGAAAGTAAAGACAGTAGGGTCATCCCGGAAAATGAAGGCTGTGCCGTTTCCCTGATGGACGTCGCAATCCACGGTCATGGCGGCGCGTATTGCTCCGTCTTTTTGCAGCCGGCGGATAGCCACCGCCACATCATGAATCACGCAGAACCCCTCGCCATGATCAGGAAAAGCGTGATGGAACCCGCCACTCAGATTCACCGCTGCGCCATCCTTCAATGCCAGGCGGCCCGCCAGAATTGAGCCCCCTGCCGCCAGCCAGACTGCCCGCACCAATTCGGACGAATAAGGCACTTCCATGCGCAAGATCTCTTCATAGGAAAGCGTGCCGCGCTTGAGCTTTTCGATATAGTTCCAATGGTGAACGCGCGCAATATCCTCATCACTGGCCGGTTCCGGTTCGAGGATATCTCCCTCGCTCACGACCCGCTCGCGCACAAGCTCCTCTTTCGTCAGCCTGTATTTGACCGAAGGAAACACGTGGTCGCCGAGATTCAAGTCGTATTGGTCGGTGTAAACCAGCTTCATGCAGCCATCCTCGCCAGTCGGATCAAGCTCGCGCCCGGCGCCTGCTACTTTTCTCCAATCAGATATCGGCAACCCTGCGGCCCCATACGGGCGGAATGAACCGTGTGGGCAGGAACGTCAAAACGATCTCCGACGGTGAAGGTCTGCGTTTTGCCTTCGGAAGTGACCGTCATTTCCCCTTCCAGAATGATGTGCGCCGTCGCCGTGGAGTGGGTATGATCGGGATAAAAGGTGTTAGGCCCGTCCTGCCATACATAGGTTGTATGAAAGCCTTCGCTGCTCAATTTCTTTTCCCAGTCTTTTGCATCCATAAATCTGCAACCTTTCAACTTGAGGCGACGCCAGTTAAATTATAAATGAGTTCTGATGAACACAAATATTCTCACGGAGGTCAAAGATGCAATCCTTAAAAGATAAAGTCGCTGTCGTCACGGGTGGGACACGCGGAATCGGTTTCAGCATCGCGGATGCGCTGGCGAAGGAAGGCGCAAAGGTTTTCATCTGCGGGCGCGATAACGCCGGTGTGAAGAAAGCTCTTGAGTTACTGGGGAACGCCAAAGCCGCGAACAGCATAGATGGCGTCACGGCAGACGTTCGCCGGTCTGAAGATTGCCGCAAGTTGATCCATGCTGCCGCAGAGCGCTTCGGAGGGCTGGACATTCTGGTGAACAACGCCGGATTGGGAATCTTCAAACCCATCGATCAACTTACTCCTGAGGAATGGGACACGGTAATCGAAACCAACCTCTCGGGCGTTTTCTATTGCTGCCACGAAGCTATCCCGTTCATGCGGAAACGCGGCGGAGGGTATATCTTCAACATTTCGAGCCTGGCTGGAGTCAACGCGTTTCCCGGCGGCAGCGCCTACAACGCCTCCAAATTCGGGCTGAATGGCTTCAGTGAGGCGATGATGCAGGAAATCCGCTACGATGGCATTCGCGTAAGTTACATTATGCCCGGAAGCGTAGCCACCGATTTTGGCGCCGCGCCGGGCGCGCGGGAGCGGGAAACCTGGAAGCTCACGGGCGAAGACATTGCCAAGGCGGTGATTGATCTCTATAAGTTTCCTCCCCACGCGCTCGCCAGCCGCATCGAAATGCGCCCGTCCCAGCCGCCTCGTAAAAAATGATGCGGGCAAGCCCTGCGCGGGCCACAATGGGCGCGTCAAAGGCTGGCTTTGTCAGATCTGGGAGTAGGAAGCCGGGCTGAGAATCACATTGGTGACATTGGTCACGATGGCCTCGAAATCAAACTTGGGCGAATGGGTGAGATTCTTCCATTCCGGTGATGAGCCAAAAGCTTCCCACAGTTTGTCGCGCTCAGCGAGTGTCTTGAAGGCGAGCATGTAGGTCAGATTCGGCATCCGGCTTCCGACAAGAGTATCGCCGTAGAACACCGGCCAGAAGCCCGCGCTTCGGAAGATATCAAATTCGCCGCTGTGGAACATTTCAATTTTCCTTCGGTGATCGCGCTCGCTGGGGCTTTCATAGGTGCGAAGCTCGAACGTGCGCGGTTGCCGCGCGGCTGTCGTGGGCGGCAGTTGCAGCCTGGGCCGGCCTTTAAACGCCAGCATCAACGAACCCTCCATGCGGACGTAGGCGGGGCTGGCGGCGGGAGCGTTTAAAAAGTCGGCGCCGGACTTGAGATATTCCGAGTCCGATTCAAGATGCGCGTCGAGATTGGCCAGCAAGGTGAGGGACGCGCTGGGCAGCAGCGCATAAAGAGCCGGCGTCTGAGGGCCCAGAACCAGATTGAAGACTCCGACCGGGGTTATTCCCAGGCGATTTGCCGCCGGGATGAAAGCATCGCGAAAGAATTGATTGGCCAGCTTCACTGGCGGCCCCGAGCGCAAGCCATAGCGCCGGAGCAGGTAATATTCTCTGCCGGAATTACGGTCTTCTTCGCCAGTCAAAGCTTGCGTCGGCGCGACAGCCGCGGAAGCCGATGCAGCCAGTGAAGATGCCAAAAATTTTCGTCGATGCATAAGTTCCCCTTTGAACAACTTGCTAAAGATTTAACCGTCTCGTCATTCTGAAGGATCACAGGCGGCAGCTTCGGGCCGTCGGCGCATTTTAGGTTCAATAATCCCCTTCGATGTCGCTTCGTTCAGGGACGGCCAGTTCGCGGGGGGTCGCTTCAATCGGGGCGGCTTCGGCAAGCTCATCGCCGCTGGCTGCGCCCAACTCCCTGAACTTTCGCGCCGGAACGAGCACTCGGCTTTCGAGCGACCCTGTTGCGGCATTGTAAGCGGAGACTGCTTTGCCCAGGGCGGCGCCGACGCCGTCGAAATGCCCGATGAACGTTCGCAAGCGCTCGTAAAGTTGTTTCCCCAGTTCGCTGATCTCGCGCGCATTACGCTCGATGCTTTCCTGCTGCCAGCCGTAAGCCACCGCTTTCAGGAGGGCCACAAACGTGGTAGGCGTCGCCAGCACGACGCGTTTTTCCATCGCGTCTTCGATTAACTCGCGGTCTTGCTCCAGGGCGGCGCTGAAAAACGATTCTCCGGGCAGGAAGAGTACAACAAATTCGGGGTTCTGCTCGAACTGTTCCCAGTAGGCTTTGGAAGCAAGTTGGTTCATGTGGTCGCGCACAAGCTGGCTGTGGCGCAAGAGATGTTTTCCTCGCTCTTCTTGATTTGTCGCCGAGGCGGCATCCAGAAAGGCTAGAAGCGGCGCCTTGGCGTCAACGGCAATGCGGCGTCCGCCGGGGAGATTGACGATCATATCGGGGCGAAGACGCCCGGATTCCGTCACCAGGGTTTCCTGCTCCGTAAAATCGCAGCGCTCGGCCATTCCCGCCAGCTCCGCTGCCCGCCGAAGCGTCATCTCACCCCAGCGGCCGCGCACCTGCGGCCCGCCTCGCAGCGCATTGGCGAGCGTGCCGGTGTCCTTCTGCAACTGCTGGTTCACGCTGGCGAGGGTGCGGAGTTGTTCTTCAAGGCTGCCATAGGCGTTCTGGCGCGACTTCTCCATTTCCAGAATCTGCTTCTCATATCGCTCAAGAGACTCTCTGAGCGGCGCAACCAGCCCCTGGATTTCTTTCTGACGCGCCTCAAGGTCGCCCTTTGCATGCGCCTGGAGGGTTTCAAGCGTGCTTCTGGCAAGCATGATGAATTGCTCGTTGTTGCTTTGCAGCGCCTGGGCCGAGAGGGCCTGAAAGGTTTGCGAAAGTTCGCGGCGCGCGTCTTCCAGCAGCTTCCGCTGGTCTTCCAGATTGGCCTCCGTCTGCTCGAGCCGGGTTTCAGCCGTGGCGCGGGCCAGTTCCTCAGTCTTCAATTTTTCTCGCAGCGAATGGACTTCCTGGAGCTGTGAGCGCAGTTCGCTGA
Source organism: Acidobacteriota bacterium (assembly GCA_902812415.1). GTDB lineage: Bacteria > Acidobacteriota > Terriglobia > UBA7540 > UBA7540 > RH2-MAG17b. The sequence goes on along the minus strand of CADDZJ010000012.1, from coordinate 6,218 downwards.
TGGCGCTCTCCGCGCCTTTGATCTTGCCTTCAGCCTCGATTCGGCTCGCCGCAAGCTGAGCTTGCCCGCGCGCCCGCGCAACCAACCACGCGACAATCGCGCCAGCAATCAATCCTAGAATTCCCGCCAGCCATGAATTCATATTCACCTTCCCGTTGTGCGAACCGCGCAGGGTTGGCAAACAGCCAGGGCGCCGCTTCGCGCTTCCACCCATTTTACAGGTTCCGGCACGAGATTTTATGGCGATAAGAGTCGTCGCGCAATGGATTCTGCGCCTGGAATCAATCCTCATGAGCGGGGCAAAGCGGCAGGTAGTCGCACCACCGGCAACCAAACCCGGGTTTCGGATCAAATCCATTGGCGCGGATTGCCGAGGCCACTTCGCGGATTTTCTCAAGCGCGGCGGCGAGATCCGCCGGAGTCCGCGCGGTCGAAACCGCTTCATTGCTGGTGAGATTATAAAAAGTCAGCCGGACGGGATTAAGGCCCAGGGTTCTTTGCGCCGCAAGCGCATAAACGGAAAGCTGCAAACTCTTCTCCGCATCCTTTTCCGTGCGGGGACGGCCGGTTTTGTAATCGATCAGTTCCACAGCGTTCGACCCCGCGGAATCCACGAGGTTAATCTGATCAATCCGCCCCTCCAGAACGAGATCGCCGAGATCAAGGTGGAAGCTCTTTTCCCACCGGATTTTCTGACAATCAATCGCGAGAGGGTTGTGCTTCTCGACAAAGCCGCGAAGCTGTTCCAGTCCTGCTTTGCGATAGGTTTCTTCCTGGTAGCTATCATCGAACCCCGCGCTTTGCCAGTGATCAAGATAAAACCGCTCGATTTCCTCAAACGCGGGCAAAGCCACGCGGCGCAACTCAAAATAGTGGCGCACGCTCTGATGCATCAGGTTCCCGAAAGTCAGAGCCGCCTGAGGCGCAGTGGGGATTTTCAGGAGGTATTGAAATTTGTACTTCAGCGGGCAATCCAAATAGTCTTCAGAAGAGGTGGCGCTCAGGCGGAGCTTCTCGTCAGGCGGCATCGAAGGGTTTCCTTGAACCCAGTTCTCAAGGACCGGGTGAAATCCGTTGTCGCTCGCAGGCAGGCCCTCAAATAAATGTCTTTGGCCGGCATCGGGCGCTTGCTCAGAGAGCAATACTCGAGCGGGCTGCGGAACGGTTTGGCTTGAAAGGCGGGTTGATAAACGAGCGTCCCTCCGCAAGCCGCCGGGAGAAGCATCGGGCGCTTCGATGGTTTCGAGATCGCGAGCCGTCAGAACGGCCTCCGAGAGCAGATCGTTGATAAATCGGGATTGCTGCCTTTCCGATCGCGCCATGCTTGAAATATAGAGTCGCTCCTGGGCTCGCGTGAGCGCGACAAAAAACAAGCGGCGCTCTTCCTGCAAGTGAATATCGGCGGGCGGCGGCGGCCCTTTGCGGAGCGCGGCAGGAAACTCGATGACGGGTTTGCGCTCGGTCGCCGGGAAGCGGCGGGAAGAGAGGCCTATGGTAAAAACAATGGGGAATTCCAGGCCTTTTGCGGCATGGACCGTCATCATCTGCACGGCATTCGAGGCCTGGGCGGCTTCCGGCCACTCAATCTTGCCGCCCGCTTCGAGGAAGTATTTGAAATACTCGATGAACTCCGCAAGCCTTCGAGTTTCGCTCTTCTCTTCCCAATCTGCCAGGAATTTGCGGAAGGTTTCGAGATAGATCCGCTCCGCTTCCCCTTCGAGATAAGTCCAGCCCAGCCGCTCGATAAGCCGATCCATGATTGCGGTCACCGAAGCCCGCTTTGCAAATCGCCGCAACTCCCTGAGGAGCTTGTCTAAATCCTTCCAGCCGGTTGAGGATAACTCGCCGACCAGGTGGGGAAGTCTGGCCTTCCGGAGCGCGTCGTAAAGCGAGCAGCGATCTTTGGCGGCCTGTTGGCGAATGGCCTGGGCAAGCGCTTCCGGAAAGCGCCAGCAAGGCGCAAGCAGCGCGCGCGTGAGGCTGATGTTTTCATGCGGCGAGTGGATCAGCTCAAGATAAGCGGTCAAATCGCGCAGAACCGTTACGGAAAGAAGCGAAAGGCCGCGAATGGCGAAGGGAATTGTTCGGCGGCGCAGCTCTTCCACCAGGGAGTCCCTGTAGCTGTGAGCGCGGTAAAGAACGGCGATATCTCCAAAGGGGATCCCCTGGTTTGCCAATCGTTCAATTTCATCAGCGATCCAGACGGCCTCGCTGAGAGGATCGTGAGACTTTACCAGATAGACCGGAGCGCCTTCATCCTTGGAAGAAGTGAGCGCTGGCTTTTGCGCATAACGGTCGTTGCGCCCAATGACAGCAGCCGAGACGCGCAGCACTCTTCGAGTGGAGCGATAATTTCGGGTCAGATAAACAATTTCATGGCCGGGGAAAGCCTGTGTGAACATCTCAAAAGCCCCGTGAGACGCGCCCCGGAAGCGGTAGATCGCCTGGTCGTCATCGCCGACGGCCGTGATGAAATAAGGAGGCGGCGCCAGCAGTTTTAAAAGCTCTACCTGGGCGTAGTTCGTGTCCTGAAACTCGTCCACCAGCACGGCCCGATATTGAGAGCGCGCTTCCGCGAGCGCCATCGGATTTCGCTTCCAGAGCGCTACGGTCTCGCTCACCAGACTGCCCAGGCTTGAGGCCCCGGCCTCTTCAATCAGTTGACGGCTGCGGCGAAAGACGGATGCAAGCTCTTTTTTCTTCAAAACCTCTTCCCACTCAAGAAGCTCGTCCGGAGAAAGCCGCAAAGCCAGGCCTTTTCTAGAAGGAGCGGCGCCGGATGGGGAATCCGATGTCCTTTGAAGATCAGTCAGGTGCGGATGCCGGGCAAGGAATTGCCGCTCAAATTCACCCACATAGCGTTCAAAATCTTCCGGCTCAATCAGCTCATCCTGGCAGCGGGAGAAGAACTCGTTCAGATCGTGCAAAAACGCCCCCGGCTCTGCAAGCTTCTGGTAAAACTCCAGGCCCAGATCGGCCATTCGCCGGCGCAGGAAAATCCAGACGTCGATCTTATCCAACAGAAGGCGGTCCACATGATGCCGGCGCAAAACGTGCAGGCAAAAGGCGTGAAACGTGGAAATGGCGGGCAGCTTCTCAAGCCCGGGCAAGGCTGCGGCCACGCGCCGTTTCATTTCCTCAGCGGCCTTTTCCGTGAAAGTCAGCGCCAGAATATTCTCCGCGCGCAAAGGACCTTCTTCGTCAGAGGGCGCGCCTTGCTGGATCAGGTGAACGATGCGCTGGGTGATGACGCGGGTTTTGCCGGTGCCGGGCCCTGCAACGATCAGCAGAGGGCCTCTGCCGTATCTGACGGCTCTGATCTGCTCTGGGTTCAGGTCAAGCATGAAACTTATTCATTATTCCGCGAAGATTCCGGTAAAGGCAAGAATCGCGGCCTTGTATTTTCTTGAAAACCACCGCCCGCGACGCTCAAAATGATCCTTAGGATGCTTCTGCGGAGGTGATGTGAAGATGAATTACATTCTGACTCATTGGCAGAATCTGCTGTTATCCGTCGGCGTTCTGATCGCGGTGATGATTGCGGCGCGGGTTGTGCATTACATCGTCTTTTCCATTCTTGCGCGCCTCGTACAGAAACCGGAGCGCGTCATCGAGGCCTCGATCGTGCGGCATGGCCGAAGGCCCGCCAAGTGGATTTTTCCGCTTCTGGCGCTTCTGGTCGCGGTGCCGCTGGTTCCGCTCGCGATGGTGATCAGGAATGCTGTTGAGCATGTGGTCGGCCTCGGATTGATCGCAGCAATCGCATGGGTTGTCATTCTGGCAATCGAAGTCGTCGCCGACATTCTGGACGCCCGCTACCGGATTGACGTGCGCGACAATCTCGCCGCCCGGAGAATCCAGACCCAGGTTCAGGTGCTTCGCCGCATCCTGACGGCCGTGGTGATCCTTGTGACGATCGCCATCATGCTGCTGACCATCCCGAACGTCCGCTCGATCGGCGCCAGCGTTCTGGCTTCCGCCGGATTGGCGGGACTCATTGTCGGCTTTTCCATGAAGTCCACGCTGGGAAACTGGATTGCGGGAATTCAGATCGCGCTGACTCAGCCGTTCCGGATTGATGATGCGGTGATTGTGAGCGGCGAGTGGGGCTGGATTGAGGAGATCACCACCACCTACGTTGTGGTTCGCATCTGGGATCTGCGGCGAATGGTGGTGCCGCTTTCTTACTTCATCGAGCAACCCTTCCAGAACTGGACCCGCACATCCGCTGAACTGTTGGGGTCCGTCTACCTCTATGTGGACTACACGGTTCCGGTGGACGAGGTGCGGCAGGAACTGACTCGAATTCTCAAATCAACGGACAAGTGGGTGGGCAAGGTGAACGTTCTGCAGGTTTCTGACGCCAAAGAGCACACCGTGGAACTGCGCGCGTTGATGGACGCGCCCGATTCAGGCTCTGCCTGGGACCTGCGCTGCTATGTCCGCGAGAATTTGATCAAGTTCCTTCAGGAGCGATATCCGCATAGTCTGCCCACCGTGCGAGCGGAAGTGCGCGGGACGAATGGTTATGCGGATCGGTTACCTCTAGCCCAGCGCCAGACGAACGAAAAGCTGGCATAAGACTGACGAAGATTAGGGGACGTTTCAATACCGAACTGCTTGGCGTGCTCCGAATTGAGCCGAGGCCAGCCGAACTTCATTCGCCTCGCCACCAACGATGCGGCCGATGGGGTTCCGCTGAGAAGGCGATCCAAAACATCGAATCCTTCCTTGGAAGCATATAGCCGGGACCTGCGATGAAGCTAGTCGGCCCGCTGGCTGCTCGCTCGGCGGGGTTTCGGCTCGCTCTTACTCTTGAGATTGAGCGCCACGGCAGCGCGGATGAGATCCTTCAAGGCCGCCTCATCGACCTTGTCGCCTTCGTGGATGTCGATGGCGCACCTGGCATTCCCGTCGAGGCTGGAGTTGAATAGACCTGAAGGGTCCTTCAACCGAGCTCCCTTGGCAAATGTCATCTTGACGGCGTTCTTGTATGTCTCCCCCATGCAGACGATGCCACCGTGGGACCAGACGGGAGTCCCCGGCGATGTCGGCTTGACCCACTTCCACTCTTCGACGATTTTAGGGTCTGCCTCGTGGATGATCTCGCGCACTTTCGCGAGCGTCTTCCCGCGCCAGTCCCCAAGTTCCTTGATCTTCTCGTCGATTAGTGCGGAGGCAGATTCCTCGGACCTTTTCATATACACCTTCATCTCTCGCGCCTAATTTAACTGCGCCCAGCCGTCAACTAGAGCATATTAGTCGCCAAACAATGTAGGATGGCTAGTTTCTGCGGATGCATGTCCGTTGCGTTCGGCCTCAAGGACGAGACGGTGATTGGGAGCATTCTTGTTCAGGTCTAAGCTGCCCCCCTTGTTCATGGTAGCGACTGCTTTGCGGATTCGTTCCGGCTCCCACTTGTCCATGAAGCGCAACGAAGAGGCGACCGCATAATCGCAATTGACTTCGATGGCGACCCACCTCCGGTTCAGGCATTCAGCCACGCACCCTGTTGTGTTCGAACCGGAAAAGATATCCACCACGAGGTCGTCGGGGGTAGTCAGGAATTGAATGAAGAAGCGGGGCAATGCCTCGGGAAATCGAGCAGGATGGTTCTCAAAGCCATGCTCCTTGCAGAGTGCCATGAACCCTGACGTGCTGCTAGTGTTTGGAATCTGTAAGAGATTAGGTGGAATTACACCGCCGTTGTCCTTATCGAACGCTTTGCTTATATCGTGACCAGAAGGCCGCAGCTTTGGTGCATAGAACTTCTTTGTATCCTTCAGGAGAGTCTTCATCCGCTCAGAATATGGCGTCAGTACCTGAGTAATGTCGGCCTTCGGCCAATCAGATTTTGAGAACCACCAGACAGTATTGACAGAATCTTTCGCTCTAATCTTGCGTTTGTTGACCCATTCTATTGGAGATGGAAGCTTTGCAGGGTTATGCCAAAAGAACTCCTCAGCAAGTCTGTAATCTAAGTCATAACAAAACCTGATAAGAGGGTGTCCCAGATTCCGTTGAAGTTTGAGCGACGGTTCTCTGACCCGGTTCGGGTAGAATCGGGTTGGAAGAAATCTCAAAAAGGAGAACCGTCGTGGAAAGCGGCGGCGGCCACAGCCTCCAGATTTGACGGGGTGATCTGGCTCTGGCTGTTCAGCAGCGTGCCGTCCAGATCAATTGCAATCAAGCGGATGGGCATCGGAATGCTCGCAAGA
>CADDZJ010000011.1 GCA_902812415.1 Acidobacteriota bacterium | reverse complement strand
GAAGCGGCGAAGAATCTCTGATGAGCAATCAGCGCTCAGCCGTCAGCATTCAGCTTTTCGAGTTTTTCCGCTGATAGCTGAGCGCTATCTGCTGAAAGCTAAAGAAATACAAGGGATTCATACGCTTCGCTCGGCATCAGAATGACAGGCAGGATAGTATGTAGTGCAAGCCTTTGCCTTTGTGATTCCATAACCGCGCCGGCTCCTTCGCGCCGGTAAACTTGGTATTGTCCCTCCGCATTTGTAAAACCAAGTAAAGACAGCCATCCTCTATCGGTCCCGCTTGGCGGGCCCCCTCAGAGCTTGCCCTGAGCACTGCGAAGGGATGACAGTGTTGCGCGTGTTTCCGCAGTCGGCTAAATCCTGAACTTTCAATGTGGAGTAACGGCGCGCGCGGATATTTCTGCCGAGACCCAGCGCGTTTGCTGTCCCGCCTTGCTTAAGATTTCGTCCCACGGGCTGAACAACTGACCCCAAAAACCGCGAATTCTTATTGATCTCATTTGACCGACTCATAAGAATGTCTCACGGGATGGAGGTGAAGTCATGAAGCGATCCGTTTACTTTGCCTTTTTATTGGGTGCATTTCTGGCGATGTGCTTTCCGCTCTGCGCTCAGGTGGGCACGCAGGGCGCGATCGTGGGAACAGTAAGAGATAGCTCAGGGGCTGTGATTCCCGGAGCGAAAGTCACTGTGATTCAACTTGAAACAGGACTCAAAAAGTCAGCAACCACCGATGCCGGCGGCGATTTCGAACTTGTGGCATTGCCGATTGGGCCTTACAGCGTAACGGTTTCCGCCTCCGGATTCAAAACCTGGGAGCTTGAAAGGGCAGTCCTTACAGTCGGCGCGCGTTTGCGCGTTTCTCCCGCCCTGCAAGTGGGGGCCACACGGCAACAGGTCACAGTGAACGCGAATGCGAAGATTCTGCAAACTGAAAACAGCTCGGTGAGCACGGTTATCGATATCAAGCCCTTGCTGAATTTCCCTTTGCCTTTGCGTAACCCGGTGTCTCTGGTGGAGCTCGTTCCGGGAATGCGTTTTAGCGGTGTAAGCGGACCCGAACATGGCGCGTATGTCTATGGCATGGGTGTGCGATCGAATGCAACGAATTTTGTGCTGGATGGAGTCAACTCCAACGCAGCCATGGATGAGGGGGGCATGGACTTGCCCGTGGTTGACGATGTAGCGGAAATGAACGTGCAAACGTCAACTTTTTCCGCCGAATCCGGGCGAGACCCTTTTCAGGTTACGCTAGTTACAAAGTCAGGCACCAACGAATTTCACGGTTCGCTCTGGGAATACCTCCAAAATGATGCCTTAAACGCGCGGAATGCCTTTTCTGCGCGCGTGCCACGGCTGCGGTACAACCAGTTTGGAGGCAACTTCGGAGGGCCCGTTCAACGGGATAAGACCTTCTTCTTTGGAAGCTTTCAGGCGACGCTGATTCCCGGCCAGATTGTTTACAATGAGTTTGCTCCCACGGCGGCGATGCTGAACGGAGACCTTTCGTCGGTCACAACCCCGATCAAAGACCCGCTGACCGGACAGCCCTTTCCGGGCAATGTAATTCCGCCCGACCGCATAAACTCCGCCTCCAAATTCTTCATCCCCTATCTGCCGCAGGCGAACACGCCCGGAAACCTCTACACCAATTTAGCGGCGAATAAGAACAACACTTATGAGTACACGGCGCGGGTGGACCATTACATTACCGAAAAGCAAAGGATTTATGGGCGCTGGGTTCATGACACCTTCGAAACAACGGGGCCGAGCTATTTGCCCAGCTTCGTTTCGAGTAATGACACCGCTCAGGATAATGCTGCGCTGAACTATATGTACACCATTCGACCCGATATTCTCCTCACCGCCACTGCCGGCTACCTGCGCTCTGACAACACGTTCACTTCTCCCCTCATCGGAAAGGTAAATTACGCAGAGGAGGCAGGGATTCAGGGCATTCCAACACAGGGAAGAGAACAATTTATCGGACTCCCTGAGATCGACATTTCGGGATATCCAGGCATCGTCTTGCCCTTCGGTCTGAACGGGGCGCTCTGGAGCCGGGTTGAGGATGGAACCGTTGAGCTCCGAATTATGAAGGCGAAGCATTCCATCGGGTTTGGATATGAATTTCAAAATCGTTCCACGTTTGGAAAGCATGGTTCGCAAGATCCTCGCGGGCAGTTCAGCTTCAATGGCCAGTACACCGGCAACGGTTTAGCGGACTACCTGCTGGGGTTGACCTCGTTTACGGAAAGAAATCTTCCCTTGAACACATTTGGTCTGCAAGACGCCCCTTATTCCGGCTTATACGTGCAGGACTTCTGGCACGCATTACCCAACCTCACGTTGAACCTGGGTCTGCGCTATGAGTACTGGCATTCCATGTCGTTCATCGCGGGCAATACAACCACCTTTGATTTGAAGACGGGCCAGGTGGTGGCTGGGGAGGATAGTAGTGGACAGGTGAATTTGAATCAGCAGCCTGTAGCTCCGTTCCTGGCCCAGGCAACTGCGGGCCTTTGGATTCCGGCTTCACAAGCTAACTTGCCGAACGATATCTTCCCGGCTCGCGGGCATGTTGAGCCGCGCGTTGGTTTTGCCTGGAGGCCCTCCAATAAGAATGATCTGGTGGTGCGAGGCGGCTATGGAGTTTATGAGAACAGCTTCACCGGGAATCGTGGTGGATCGACCATCGGCAGCATTCCATTCTTCTCGCTCGAATCGGAAACTTTCAGCGCTTCACAACTACAAAATTGGCAGACGGCCTGGCCGGCAAATCCTCAGAATTTCGTTCGCCCGAGCGTCAACTACATCGTCTCTCCGACGATTAACCAAGCCGAGTCCCAGGAATGGAACGTCTCCGTCCAAAAGGCTTTGCCGCTCAATTCAGCCCTGACCCTTTCATACGTGGGCTCTAATATCACCGGTCAACCCTTTGCCCACTCCTACAATGATGTTCCGCCGGGGCAGTACACGAATTTACAGACTGTAAAGCCCTATCCTGCGTTTGGCATCATCTATCTGATGGAAAACGGCATCCATACCTGGTACAACGGCCTTCAGGCCGAGTGGGAGCGCCGATTCAATAATGGACTTTATTTCATGCTTTCCTATAGTTATTCCAAGGCCATGTCCAATTATGCAGACGCCACAGGGGAGCTCTCGCTTGTGACTCCGTTCGCGCCATCTCGATATGACCGAGGGCCTCTGGCGATCAACAACACCCATAATCTGAAAATCAGCGCTGTCTATGAACTTCCGTTTGGCCGAGGGCGGAAATTCTTTCCTGGGATGAACCGCTTGGAAAATGCAGTGTTGGGCGGATGGGAACTTGGGGGCTATTACGGATATGTCTCAGGAGCACCCCTCACCATTACGGTTCAGGGAGCGACATTGGGCAACGGCTGGGGCACTCGGGCCGATCTTGTCGGCAATCCGCGGCTCTCAAATCCCAGCGCAAATCTGTGGTTCAACACGGCCGCTTTTGCGGCGCCGCCTCTTTACACCTTTGGTAATTCGGGAATTGGAGATGTATATGGGCCCTCCATCCATCAGATGAATCTTGCTTTGATGAAAGACTTCCATGTGACTGAAAGCAAGTACTTCCAGATTCGCGCCGAAGCGTACAATGCCTTCAATAACGTGAATCTGAACGCGCCAAATACCACTTTCGGCACGCCTACTTTTGGCAGAATTTTCGGCGCCGCTGGGGCCCGAAGCATACAACTGGGTGCAAAGTTTGTGTTCTAGATGGAAAATAGCAGTTGCCGAAGGGTGAGGTAAATTTGCAGCATTTGAGGAAGCGGGATTTGGCGGATAATACAACAACTGTGGGGCACGGCAAGAGGGCGTCTGGAAGAAGCGCCACGCTTTCCGATCTGGAGCTTTTTAAAAGCATCGAGCGCGAGCTTTATACCGCCGTCGTGGCCGATGCTCTGGACGAACTGGGCCATCACGATTGCGCCATGCGCGAATATCTACGGCCTCTATCTCCGGAATTTACGTTTGTGGGGCGGGCGCGCACCATCATGTGCGCGGACGTTTTTTACGCGCCGGCCGATCCTTACGGGATGGAGATCGAGGCGACGGACAGCATTTTGCCCGGGGAAGCGGTGGTGGTCTCCACGGGAGAATCCAGACGGAACGCCCCCTGGGGGGAGTTGCTTTCGACGGCGGCGCGAGCCCGGGGCGCGCGCGGAGCGGTTATTGACGGGCTTGTGCGCGACGTGAAGAAGATCCAGCAACTAGGTTTTCCGGTCTTTGCCGCGGGCATCAAGCCCGTGGATTCCAAGGGCCGCGGGCTGGTGATGGATTATAACGTTCCCGTGCAATGCGGGGGAATTGTGATTCACCCAGGCGATCTGATTTTTGCCGATTACGATGGCGTCGTTGCAATTCCGGAAAATATTCTTGATGAGACTTTGCGGCTGGCAAGGGATAAAGCATCGCGGGAAAACCATAGCCGGAATGAATTGTTGAAAGGTGCTTACCTCAGCGAGGTCTATGAAAAATATGGCGTCCTGTGAGAGAGCAGTCAGCCGTCGGAGATCGGCTTTCAGCAGGCCACTTTTCAGTGAAGGTTGTACTTTGGCTGGCCGGATCGTGAAAAACCCGGAAGCATGTCATCCTGAGGAGCCGAAGGCGGTTCCTTCGCTCCGCTCAGGACAGGCTCTGAGTGAAACGTAGGAAGGGTCTCTGTATTTGTTTGATTTTGTAAATATGGGGATTCTTCGCTGCTGCTCAGAATGACCGTTGTAGAAGTTTTTCAGCATTTTGCCAAGCGCTTTCAGGAGGTTGATCATGGAAACATCGAAGACGCCCCTGGTGCCCGCTTTGTCGCGGGCGCTTGCGCTGCTTGAGACGCTTGCCGGGTCCAAGCACGGTCTCACGATCTCTCAACCCGCGCGCCAGCTTCATTGCGCCAAAAGCTCCGTTCATCGTCTGGTCAACACGTTCGAGCATTACAGTTACATTTATCGGGATGATCCCACGGGAAGGTATCGCCTCAGCCTGCATCTCTGCGATCTTGCCAACATGGCTTTGAACGAAATCAGCTTGCGCGACTATGCGCGGCCTTTCCTGACCCAATTGGCGGCGCGCACGGGTCTCACCGTCCATCTGGCTGTTCTTGAACAGGGTTCTGCCGTTTTGATCGAGAAAATTGAATCGCCGCGTTCGATTCGGGTGGCAACCTGGGTTGGCAAGCAGTTGGGTCTGCACTGCACCGCGCTGGGCAAGGCGCTGATGGCGCATCTGAACGAGGAACAGGTTGACACTCTGCTCTCACTTCACGGTTTGCTCCGGCATAACGAGAACACCATCTGCTCGGTGAAAAAGTTCAAAGAAAGTTTGGCGATCATTCGCCGGCGCGGATACGCATTGGATGACGAAGAGGAGGAAATCGGAGTCCGTTGCATTGGAGCTCCCATCTTGAACGAAAAACAGGAAGCGGTGGCGGCGCTCAGCGTGGTGGGCCGAACGGGCCAAATCTATCCAGAGAATTGTTCGATGCTGGCTCAGTTGGTGATGGCGACGGCGCATTCCATCTCTGACCACTTCAAGGCGCCGGAGACTTTGCGAGCTGAATACGTTTCCGTGAAAACCCTCGCAGAACACCCTATTCCGTCGGTTTCGGCTGGCTTCTATGCTGATCGAGCGTCTTAGTTGGGACGAGGCCCAAAAGCTTGCGGACCGCGTGTTTCTTGTGCCTCTCGGTTCCATGGAACAGCACGGGCCGCATTTGCCCTTACTGACAGACACCGCCATCGTCGGCGAAATCAGCCGGACGGTCGAGACGCGCGATCCGGAGCGCGTGGTGCTGCTGCCCACCGTTTGGCTCGGTCATTCCCCTCACCATCGGCGCTTTGCCTGCATCAGCCTCGATCTCAGACCTTACATCGAGATGATCTGCGGTCTCTGCCAATCGCTGGTAGCGCTTGGGGCCAGGAAGATTCTGCTGCTGAATGGCCATGGGGGCAACGATATTCCGTGCAAGGCTGCGCTGCGCGAGCTGAAGTTGGCCTTCGAAAACAGGCCGGATATTTACATTGTTTACGCCGCTTATTGGAACCTTGCAGCGCGGGAGTTCAGCGCCATCCGAACGTCGCCTCGCGGCGGCATGGGCCATGCGGGTGAAATGGAAACCTCCGTCATGCAGGTAATCCATCCGGAACTGGTTCGAATGGAAAAAGCCTTGGCGGACGGCCCATTGAATGAAGGGCCCTACCGAGTGGCCGACATGCTGGCGGGGCAACCTTACCATCTAGTGAATGAATTTGATGAGATTTCCCGAACCGGGACCATCGGGATGCCCGAATATGCCAGCCGCGAGAAGGGGGAACAGTTTCTGAAAGCTGCGGTGGAGGCGGTGAGCGCGTTCATTGACGAATTCCGCGCCTGGCGCTATCAGGAGTCTGCCGCAAGGAGACCGGAGTCTTAAACTGTGCTGATTGGGTTCGTAAGTGATGAGCGTTATGTGGCCATACCCGATACTCTGATCGAGTTTCAGGGATCACATCTCAAAGAACCGGTCGTAGTGCGCTCAACTCCCCGGGGCGAAGTTCTTGCCGACCTCATTCCAGGCGCTTACGAAGTGACCCTCTCAAAGGAGGGCTTCGGATCGAAAAGTGTTTCGATTCATGTCTCTCCGACTGCGCCCTACCAGTTTCGCCTCCTGAGAGATGGTCTGCTCGGCTATATGTGGCCGCAATGGGTCAAGGGCAGACAACGTTCAGAGTTTCGCGTGCATGCGGTCGAGGAATATCAGCTCTCGCTCTGGCGTTATGGATGGAAGAAAGAGTTCCTGCGCATGATCGGCTGGTACGACGAGCACGGCCCGAGAGCCACCATGCAGATCACGCCGGACGGGGACTATACGCAAACTGGCGTTCAATGGAATCGGGTCGGTTACGGAAATGTGCATCAGGCGCAGATGCTGACCGCGCCGGAACGGTCGGGTCTCTACTATCTTCATGCGAAGACCTTGTCGGGCCGTTTTTTCTCCTTTCCCTGGATCATAGCGCCAGCCAGTCCGGCAGCGCCGGTAGCGGTGCTGGCCTCGACCAATACCTGGAATGCTTACAACAATTTTGGCGGTCGCAGCAATTACATCAATCCCGACGGCCTTCCCAAAACTCCGGTGGTTAATGCCCGCCTGGACCTCCTCCGATATCAGAACCCGGAAGCGTATGGGGTGTGGAATCCTCTCGATTCGCAATACCTCCCCCTTTCTTTCGATCGCCCGGATATTTCGTGTCATGTGCCGGAAGATATGCAGGTAACCGATTCAATCACCGGCCGGCTCCATTGCGTTTCAGCTCCGGGAGAATGGCGCTTGCTTGGCTGGCTTGAGCGCGAAGGCTTTGCCTACGATCTTTATGCCGAGGCTCAGCTTCACTTCGGAGACCTCTCCCTGGAGAAATATCGTGTGCTGATCCTGGCGGTCCATCCCGAGTACTGGACGCGGCAAATGATGACGCGAGTGAAGAAATGGGTGTTTGAATCCGGCGGACGGCTGATGTACCTGGGAGGGAACGGGCTGAATTGTGAAGTGACCCTCTCAGATGATGGAACCATGCGGTGTTTGAGTCATCTCCACACGCTTAAAGGAGGCCGCGTGGGTGACCGCGAGCGACCGGGCCAGGTATTTGAAAGCCGGATGCATCGCACATTCGAGCCCGAAGCTAGTTTGTTGGGAGTGGCTTACACTGACAGCGGAATCATGACAGCGGCTCCTTACCGGGTGATGGACGCTTCTCATTGGGCGTTTGCAGGAACCCATCTTCAAAATGGCGATCTTTTCGGAACAAAAACTCTCCATGAGCGGGTCCCCCACGGGGCTTCCGGCCACGAAACTGATAAACGATGCGCTTCATCGCCGCCAGGCACGCGCCTTCTGGCCAGGGGAACTAATCCGGATGAGGGAGGCGCGGAAATGGTCTGGTTCCAGACTCCTTCGGGTGGCGAGGTTTTTTCAGTAGGCTCGATCACTTATGTCGCGAGCCTGCTGGTGGATGAATACACTTCCAGAATCACCGCCAATGTGCTTTCGCGATTCCTGAGAAGTTGTGAATAAATTAATCCGCGCAGTTGTGGCGGCGAACTATGCTCGCCGAAGTTTTTGAAAACAAAAACCCGGCGATCACAGATCGCCGCTACAGCGAGATTTTTTCGCGATTCCTGAGTTGACACGATGAACACAAAAACTGATTTATCACGCCGTGAATTTTTAAAGGATTCTGCCTTAGGGGGAGTCAGTTGGGCCGCTCTTGGCGCGCCTGCCGGTTTGGCGCGCCCGCAGGCAAAGAAAGAGACGAGCGAGAGCGTCGCCAAAGATCATATGGAGGAGCCGTCCTACGAACTGGCGGTAGCCGAATGGCCGGATTTGACTCGCCCGATCACCTTTTTGGGGTGCAAGGATCATCTCGATGAATTCGGCATAATGTGGAATGGCAATCTCACGCTGCACACGCTCGGGATGTGTGATGCCGATCGAGAGCTGCTTAAAACACGACCTGACCCTTCGCTTCAAGTCAGCTTCGCCGTGGGCGAGAGGCCGGACTTTGGAAATCGCGATGTGGACGACGGCTCCACAATCCCTTCCCTCCGTGAAGGCTATCTTCCCGTGACTCAGGTCCGGATTCACCGCAACGGCGTCACACTTTTGCAGGAAGCTTTTGTTGCGAGCGATTCGGGCACTTGCCACGTCAGCGCGTGGAACTCGCCGGTCTTCCTCCGGTTGCGCTTCACGGTCGAGGATCCGGGCGCGGGCGCTTCGCCGATCCGGTTATGGGCTCAGTTCGCAAAGAATCACATCACCTATGCAGTGAGAGAAGTCAGCAACGTACGAATCAGTTTGGTAGCGCCGTTGTACCCGGGCGGTCTTCATGCGCAAGGGACCCGCCTGGTGGATTCCCAGAGCCGCGTGGTGATGTTTGCAGAACAGGAATTCCGGTTCCATTCCAAGCTGCCCGCTGCTTTAGACTCGATTGCTTTGCGTGAATGGCAACTCGACAGAAACCTATGCGAATTCACATTGCCGCGGCAAGCGGGCGCTGCCTTGGAAATGATCCTCCCCTACCTCCCCGCTGCTCCTGAAGAGATCTCCGCCATCCGCCGGAGAACCTTTACCCAAGCGCAGGCTTCGGTTGAGCAATCGTGGAAAGCAGAGCTGGGGCGCGGCGTGCAGGTGAACGTTCCTGAAGAGGCGCTGAATAACCTGTGGCGGTTCGCGGTGCCGTTGACGTTCATGACGGCAGACTCTTATCCGAATGGCGACCACGCCCTCAAGATTTCCTCGCACTGGTATGAAGCCATTTGGACCACGCCAACTGCCATCAACATCGTCGATCTGATTCAACGCGGCTACTTTCAGGAGGCGGCTGCCTATCTCGAGCCGCTGCTCAGGTCCGAGCGGCAGCAACCCGTGCCGAATACCGGCTCCAGCTTTTCTTCCACGAATGGATGCATCGGCGCTCCGCGGGACTATCTGGCCGTTAATTGGATTAGTGATAATGGAGCGGCGCTGTGGGCCGCCTCGGAATACTATCTTATGACGCGAGAGCACGGATTTCTGGATCGCTGGCTCCCCACCATGCTGGCTAGCCTGGAATGGATCGCTCATGAAAGAGCGCGAACGAAGCTCCGCGGAGGGCCGGATGCAGGGCTAATGCCGGCTGGGCGTTTCAGCGATGAAAACATCCAGGGTAATTTCTTCATCAATGACGCCTGGACATTTCGAGGATTGTCGGACGTTTGCCGCGTGCTGGAGGTTATCCGTCACAAGGATGCAGCACGCTGGGCCGCTGAGCGGGATGATTATCGATCCACATTTTGGAGGATCTTTCACTGGCAGATCGAGCGAACCATGCGTTGGCGCGACCCGTCGGGGGAATTCATTCCTTTCATTCCCTTAGAATTAAACGAAATGAGCGATGCTAATCTCACCTATTTCTACGTTGATAGTGGTCCCATGGCTCTAGGAGCTTTTGGTTTGGTCGATCCCAATGACGAAACGATGACTTGGGCCATGAAATGGTTGACTGAGTGGCCTGACTCGAAGACCGGGAATCCGGACTGGTATAGCTGGAATCATCGCCCCAGCCTGCGGTTTGAAATGTCGAGTCTCGAGCCCTGTTATTCGTGGAACATCTATCTTCGCTTTCTCCGCAACGACCGGCAAAAGTTTCTGGAAGGGTTTTATTCGATGGCGGCAGGCTCGGTATCCCGGAAGTTTCTGGGCGGCGTCGAACATCGCAATGGAATTCAGGCCGTGCCCGCGACTAATGCGGTGCTGGATAATCATCTTCGCAATATGCTGCTGTTTGAGAACTTTGAAGAGAAGGGCATTGAATTGCTTCGCAATTCGCCCAGCGCCTGGCTGCAGCCCGGGAGAGAAGTTCGTGTGCAAAATGCGCCTACTTATTTTGGTTTAGTGAGTTACACGCTTCGCGCGGTCAGCGTAAACCAGGCGGAGATTCAGATTGAGGGGCCGGATCGTGAGAACCTGGCCTGGCTTCGCCTGCATCTGTATCATCCGGAACAGAAGCCCTTACGTTCCGCAACGGTTAACGGGGTAAGCGTAAAGCCTTCGAGCGCGGAGGTTCTTGAAATCAGGAATCCGTCGCGCTCACTGAAGGTGAAAGCTTATTTTTAGCAAGCTGGAGAGAAACTCCTGCAGCGTGTCATTCTGAGCGCAGCGAAAAATCCCTGTATTTACAGAATCAAACCAGTACAGAGATTCCTCGTCGCCTCCGGCTTTTCGGAATGACATGCTGGGCGAGTTTCTCAGCAATCTTTGGAACTGCGAGGCTCACTCGATGATTGTCGATTGTCATACGCATGTTCATGAGTATCCGGGGCATCTTTCGGACGAATTTGTTCGGGAAGCTCAATCCCGAAGCCGCAGCAAGCCGGTGGATGTAAGTGTGACGGCTGACCGTCACTGGAAGGCGATGAGCGGCGTGGATAAAGTCATTGTTCTCGGAATGAGGGCGTTTCATTCCGGCATCATGGTTCCTAACGAATATGTCGCTGAATATGCCAACCGTCATCCAGAGAAGGTCATCGGATTTGCGGGCGTGGACCCTGCGCGCGATAACGTGCGCGAGACGTTGGAATATGCGGCAGACAAACTGAAGCTGAAAGGAGTGAAACTCGGGCCGGTCTATCAGAACGTGCATCCGACAGACAAAAGAATCATGGAAGTTTATGAATTCTGTGAGGCTCGCAAACTGCCGATCATGATTCATCAGGGGACCACGTTCCCGCGTCTCGCGCCTTTGAAATATTCTCTTCCTATCCTCCTGGAAGATGTCGCGCTCCAGTTCCCGAACCTCCGCATGGTGATCGCTCACCTGGGGCATCCGTGGGTTGAAGATACCCTGGTGTTAATCCGCAAGCAGCCTAATCTTTATGCGGACATCTCCGCCCTCCACTACCGGCCCTGGCAGTTTTATAACAGCCTGATTCTGGCAAAGGAATACGGAGTCCTCGGCAAACTGCTTTTTGGAACGGACTATCCGTATACGACGCCCGAAGCGACCATCGAGGCGTTGCGCAATTTCAATAAGATGGCGGAGGGAACGAACTTGCCGCGGCTCGAAAGTGAGGAGATTGAAAACCTTATTCACAGCCCGACGCTCGGATATTTGGGGTTGAGTTAATCCTCAGGCAGGCCGATGCATGACGGAAGGCGCTCTCGATGAAAATCTTCAAGGACGGCGGACACCGCCTGTTGGAAAAAGATCCGGAGACTGCGGAAGTGGTTTCGCAAATGCTCCTCGATCTGGAAAAGAACGGCATGGACGCTGTCCGCAAATACAGCAAACAGTTTGACGATTGGAACCCGGACAATTTCGAGCTGGGTGAAAAACAGGTCGACGAAGCCATCCGCCAGTTGGATCCACAAATCATCCGGGACACCGATTTTTGCCAGGCCAATGTCCGCCGGTTTGCCGAGGCCCAACTCAAAACTTTACCGCCATTGGAGACTGAAATCCGTCCGGGTGTCATCCTGGGTCACAAGCATATTCCCGTGAAATCGGTGGGCACTTATGTGCCGGGCGGTCGCTATCCCATGTTTGGGTCGGCTCAGATGCGCATTATTCCCGCCAAGGTGGCGGGCGTTGAGAATGTTTATACGTTCACGCCGCCGGTCAAGGGAACGGGCTATTATCCCGCCACAATTAATGCCATCAAGAAAGCGGGCGCCGATCGCATCTTTGTTTTGGGCGGAGTGCCAGCGTTTGCGATGATGGCTTTCGGCATGGGCGTGATCGAGCCTGTGGACCTCCTGTGCGGGGCTGGGAACAAGTACGTTGCCGAGGCCAAGCGGCAGTTGTTTGGGCGCTGCGGGATTGATCTGCTGGCCGGGCCCACGGAAATCCTGGTGATCGCCGATGACTCCGCCGACCCTTCCTGGGTGGCCTGTGATTTATTGGGGCAGGCCGAGCACGATCCCAACTCCGGCGCAGCCCTAATCTGCTTCAGTGAAACCTTCGCAACGCGCTGCGAGAGGGAAGTCGGGAAACAACTGCAAACCCTTCCCACGCGCGATGTGGCGGCAGTCTGCTGGCAAAATAACGGCAGAATTTACATTGCTGACAATCAGGAAGAAGCAGTCCGCCTCAGCGACGACTATGCGCCTGAGCACATCGAAATTCACACCCAGAATACCGAATACTATTTGAAAAATCTCAGGAATTACGGTTCGCTTTTTCTGGGCCCGGAAACCACGGTTGCCTACGGCGATAAGTGCATCGGCACGAACCATATTCTCCCCACCAGCCGTTCGGCTCGTTATACGGGCGGCCTTTGGGTGGGGAAATTCCTGAAGACGGTCACCTACCAGCGGATGACTCCGGCGGCCAGCAAGCTGATTGGCGAAGTGACAGAACGCCAATGCAGAGTCGAAAGAATGCTGGCCCATGCTGTAACTGCCGAAATCCGCGTCGAACGCTATTCTCTCCCAGAAAACGCCAGCTCAAAATAAGGTTTTGACGGTGGAGAAACCGCGCGCCAGCCTCCCCGAGGGGCGCAGGGCCTGTATGCCTCGGCATAGCTGTTACAAAACTGTATGAGGATGAAACTCAACGTTGATGGTAAAATCTCATGCAGCACGAGCGTCCCAGTGATCCTGCGGGAAAAATTCGGGCGAGGTGAAACATGGCAGCTATCCATGAGATTGCTCCGGATGTTTACCGGATTTCGATTTACGCTTCCTGGGCCAATTTGCAGTTCAATCATTTCCTGATCAAGGACGACGAACCGCTGCTGTTTCACACCGGTTTGCGCGGCATGTTTTCTGAAGTTCGGGACGCAGTGACCAGGCTGATCAGCCTGCCGGACCTGCGCCACATTAGTTTCAGCCATTTTGAATCCGACGAGTGCGGATCGCTCAACGAGTGGCTGGCGATTGCGCCCAGCGCCGACGTGGTTTGCAGCCAGGTGGGAGCCCTCGTCTGTGTGAATGACTTCATCGGCCGCCCGGCTCGGGCGCTCGCCGACGGAGAGACTCTCACGACCGGAAAATATCGTTTTCGTTACTGCCAGACGCCGCACTTGCCGCACGGCTGGGATGCCGGCGTGCTATTCGAAGAGACGCAGAAAACCCTCCTGTGCTCCGACCTGTTTCATCAGACGGGCGACGTTGAGCCGCTGACGCAATCGGATGTCGTGGGCCGCTCGCATCAGGCCATGCGCGAGTATCAGGCGGGAATCCTTGCCGAATACGTTCCCTACACTCCACTCACTTCTCAGAACCTTCGCAAGCTGGCCGATTTGCAGCCGAAAACGCTTGCCATTATGCACGGATCCAGTTTTAACGGCGATTCCGCTCGCGCTTTAACGGAATTGGATCAAGCCGTTAAAGAGGTCTTCGGGAGACAACACGCCTGAGCGAGTTGCCGGGTTGGACTGAGAGGGAAAGCGCGATGGGTGCAGCAACTGAAGATCGACAACTCCTTACGGACGACGAATTTCTCCGCGGCTTTGAGGAGTGCGTTATAGTCCCTTTTCATCATCGCGATCACATTCGCGCGGCCTGGCTTTACCTGCGCCGCCGGGGATATCAACAGGCGACCATCAGTATGCTCGAAAGCATCAAGCGTTTCGCCAAGCATCACAACGTCGAGCGAATGTATCACAAAACCATGACCCTGGCCTGGATGCGGCTGGTGCAACATGCGCTAGAGCAGAGCCCGCTGGAAAACGACTTCAATACATTCGCGATGGCGCACCCCAGATTGCTCGATAAACGCCTGATCGAGTCCTTCTACTCGTCTGAGCTTCTGGCGACGGAAACTGCGCGAACGGGCTGGGTGCCGCCAGATAGACAACCTCTGCCGTAGTTCAGTTCTCTTGATAAGAGGGCATATTGGGCTTTATCTCCGCGCATTCAGGAATGGAAACCATTTTTGAATTTTGAATCCGGATCCTCAGACTGCCCCCTACGCGTACAGAAACAGAATCAGTTCTGGGGTGTTGGTATTGTACGAAGAGTCCGCCTTGTGAATTCGAGATGAGCAACCTTATGAGTCATAACGACCGCAGGCGCTGCCCGTGGGCGGTGAGTGAGCTTGGGATTCCGTATCATGACCGCGAGTGGGGCGCGCCGGTTCATGACGACCGGCTTTTATTCGAGTTTCTGATTCTCGAAGGCGCGCAGGCAGGGCTGAGTTGGGAAACGATTCTCAAAAAGCGCCAGAACTTCCGCGCAGCATTCGCCGGGTTCGATCCCGCCAGGGTAGCGCGCTTTGATGCGCAGCGCATCCAGAAATTGCTGGCTGATCCCGGCATCATCAGGAACCGCCTCAAAATCCATTCAGCCGTTGAAAATGCCAGAATGTTTCTCCAGGTTCAGGATGAATTCGGCAGCTTTGACGCGTTCATATGGCGCTTTGTGGATGGGAAGCCTCGGCAGAACGCCTGGCGCGCCATGAAGCAAGTGCCAAGCCGGACGGCGGAATCGGACGCCATGAGCAAGGAACTCATCCGGCGCGGCTTTCGCTTTGTCGGGTCAACCATTTGCTACGCATTTATGCAGGCAGTTGGAATGGTGAATGACCACCTGGTGGACTGTTTTCGGTATAACGAGGTTCGTCAGACTTTCAAGGGTTTGTTGAAAAACGAGTAGCGGCGGCGCTTCACAAACAAGATAAGCGACGGCTTACCACAGAGAGCACAGAGGACACGGAGAAAAAGCCTCTCGGCTCTCTGCGCCCTCTGTGGCAAGAAGAATTCTGTAAGCGAACAGCATGAACGAGGCAGAATATCTGAACAATAAAGCGCTGCGCTATTGCACTGCTCCGCAGCATTTCTTGTATTTCTTCCCGCTGCCGCAGGAGCAAGGTTCATTGCGGCCGATCTTCCGGCTGCCGTAAGGGAATTGATCCGGGGTGAAGCCCTCTCCGCGCCTTGTCCTTTGCTCTTTCCAGTAATCATAGAGATTGGTGACACAAAGAGGAATCATGGCCGACAGATCTTCGCGCGTCACCTTGGGTCCTCCGGAGCCGCTTGTAAAATCCGCCAGAGCTTCATCGTCCGTGAAGGCGGCGATCGGAGCCAGCCAGGAAACCGCTTCATCATTGTAAAGGGCTGGCTTCCACTCTTCGAGGCGAAGTTGTATGCCTAGGGCGAAGCCTTCGCACCATTCTTCCTCTCCCACGTTGCGCTCTCCGTCGACAGCATCTACCTCGTAAAGAATCGGCGCAAATTCTTCAGGGTCATCTTGCAGTATGGTGATCGTGCTGTTCAAAAGCCGGGTGACGAGTTGCAAGATGCGGTTGGCGTCTTCAAGCGATTCGAATTCAGGCTCTCCCTTGCCCCAGATCACTGGAATCCATTCGCTCGGGCGCACGATCGCCGGGCCGATCGCGATGGCAGTGAGGAAGCCGTGAAGCATGGCAATATCCATGCAGTCGTCAGGAACGTCATCGGATGCCAGAAAGCCGTCGAGTTCCTGGAGTTCGTTGTCGGTGAGTGGGGTGTTGAGATCCATAGTGCAAAGTTTAAGCCATATCACCCAGGATACAAGCGGAATTTATCTTGGAGCTTTGGGCGATCTGGTATCCCTTGCTGTCTGGGCGTGAATCTGGCAGACTTTGCTTTCTTAGACTCCCTACGCTGAGGCTTTCTACATGGCAACATCCAAGCTCAACCGGCGGAATTTCATCCGGCAAGCTAGCGCCGCGGCGGGCGGGCTTTCCGCCGCCGGCATGCTTCCAGTTAGCGCATCCGAAGGCCCCTCGAAACGGCAATTCTATACAGTTTTGAGCCTTGGACGGCTGGGGTTTCATGGCACATTCCAGCAGTCTGTTCAACTCGCGCACCGATATAGTTTTGAAGGCGTTGACCCTGATGAGAGTCTTTTCGCGCGGCTGTCAGATGATGACTTGAAGCGCCTGCTCGACGATTTAGCTGCGAAAAATCTGAAATTGGGGGCGGCAGGATTGCCGGTAGACTTTCGCAAGGACGACGCTACATTTAGCGAGGGGCTTAAGAATCTGCCCTCTGTGGCAAAAAATCTGCAACGGGCAAACATTCAGCGGGTGAGCACATGGGTGCTGCCATGCAGCAATCACCTGACCTACCTTCAGAATTTTCGTCAGCACGCCTGCCGGCTGCGCGAGTGCGCGAAGGTTCTGGCCGATCATGGACAGCGCCTGGGTCTCGAATACGTCGCGCCGCGCACTTTCTGGCGCAGCGAACGCCAGCCTTTTATTCACACTTTGTCGGAGATGAGGGAACTCGAAGTCGCAATTGGAACCGATAATCTGGGCATCCAGCTTGATAGCTGGCACTGGTACAACGCCGAAGAGACCGCGGCCGATATCGAAACACTGCGCGGGCGCGACGTGATCACCGTTGACCTGAATGACGCACCGCGCTTGCCGCTCGATCAGCTCCATGACGATCGTCGGGAGCTGCCCGCAGCAACCGGCGTAATTCCAGTCAAAGAATTCCTTGGGGCGTTGGTTGCCATCGGATACGACGGACCTATTCAACCCGAGCCATTCAACGCTCAATTAAGGGCCATGCCTCTGGAGCAGGCCGTGGCAACCGCTGCGGCCGCTATGCAGAAAGCGTTTGGCGAGGCGGGGCTGGTTTAGGGATGAAAATGATCGGAGGTTAGAAGAGCGCTCATGGGTGGAATTTGCAAACCAATGCTTCCCAAAGTCGTCCTATCGGCCTTGGTATTGAGCCTGGGCTTAGCCGCTTTGGGAAGCGCCGATGGAGCCGCAACTTCCGCAGATCCGATGGTTATCGCCTGTCGCGTGATGGAAGTGGGCGCTAGTCGGCAATTTGGCGTCAGCATCGCGATTTTCCATTACCGTGACGCGGCGGACCGTGACCGGCTTGGAAGCTTCCTGAGACACTATACTGGAACGACGGTTGAATTTCAGATGAAAAATGGGGCTTGGCAAAAAGCCACTCTTCTGCGGCTCAAAACCTGTTTTGGTCGCGGTCTGCTGATATTTCCGGTTTCTGAAGTTCGTCTGGCTCCCGGAGACGAGTTTATGTTGCGATCTCCGCGCGATGCCTCGCAGTAAGATTTAGAGGGAGCTGTAGCGGCGGTGTCCTCAACGCCGAAAACCGCCGGTGAGAGCCTGTCCTGAGCAGAGCGAAGGAACACCGGCGTTACAGAAACGGCTGTGGCCATAATTTGTAAGCCTCAATAAGCTGCAACCCTAGGGTTCGACTGCGGTCATACTCTCAGCAGCCTGAGCGCAGAGGGTGTTCCGCAATGTCTGGGCAATTTCCTGCCGGATGCGCCTGGCTTCGTCGATCTTGCCGGTCATTGTCAAGAAGCCGTGAATCATCGTCTCACAGTGTCGCAGCGTCACCGGCACTCCTACCTCCTGAAGCTTTTGAGCATAAGCTCGACCCTCGTCACGTAAAGGGTCATATTCCGCAGTAACGATCAGCGCCGGGGGCGTGCCCCTTAGATCGCCGGCGCGAAGCGGCGAGGCATAAGGATTCTGCCCGTCTTCTTTCGCGCTCAAATATTGATCCCAGTAGTACATCATCGCCTCGCGGGTGAGAGAGCATCCGCTGGCATATTCGTGGTAGGACGCAGTATCAAAATTGTGGTCCATCACGGGATAAACGAGGAGTTGAAAATCTAACCGAGGTCCTCCGCGATCACGCGCCATCAAACACACCGCAGCAGCCAGATTCCCGCCCGCGCTGTCCCCGCCCACGGCGATTCGCAGCGGATCGATGCGAAGTTCGTTGGCATGCGCCGCAACCCACTGCGTGGCCGCGTAACAATCCTCCACTGCGCGCGGAAATTTGTGCTCGGGCGCTAAGCTATAATCCACCGCCACCACAACCAAGCGACCCTGACGGGCAAGCTCGCAGCAAAGATTCTGATGCGTATCGAGACCGCCGATCACCCAGCCGCCGCCATGGAAATATATCAAGGCAGGAAAAGTTTCATTCCCCTCGGGGGTGTAGACACGAATGGGGATATCACACTGCGGAGCTCGGATGGCGCGATCTCCAATTCGAGCTACCGGCTCCGGCGCGCCGTCGGTGAGCCGGGTCCGCTCGCGGAAGTTCCTTCGCGCTTCTTCCACCGGCGTCGCATAAACGGGCGGGTACTGCGCGGCAATCCAATCCATCAATTGCTTTGCTTGTGAATCAAGCGGCATCACGCCTCCATGACATTACCGAGCATTGCAAATTACAGTGACAACATTTTCTGTAACGGCGCTGCCTTCAGCGCCGAAAAACAGCCGGTGAGGACACCGTCATTATAGACGGCGCTGCAACCGAGGCTGTCACCGCAATTTACAGCCTCCAATAGGTGCACCCTATTCGGCATCATTCTATCCTTTTCGATAGCCGGGAACAATTTGCGCAGGCTGTGCGTAGTTTGATATAAGAAATCCGATTCACCGGGGATTCTACCCCGGTTGGTCGGCGGGATGGGTCGCAGCGCCGGCATTCTGCCGGCAAATGCCGTCGAAACAGCGGGGCTGCGATGTGAAGCCAATCGTGAGCGCTGCATGATGGCGGTTGGCGGCAAACATTGCCGCCAGAACAAACTTTTCGTTTCGCCGACCTGACGGCTTGAGGAGGCGCTTATGTACTGTGGGCGATGCGGGGCAAGGGTTGAGGAGGAACAGAAATTCTGTACGGCCTGCGGAAGTCCAGTAACCGCCGCTACCGTCGCGCAGCAGGGGAGAATTGAAAAACATCTTAAGCTTCTGGCCATCCTGTGGCTGGTCATCTCGGTAATGCGGTTGATCCCAGGCATCGGGCTGCTGTTCCTTGGAAGGTTGGGGTTTCCATTTATCCCGCCTCATGTCCGCCCACTGGTTCTTCCTCTTGCGGCCATTGGAGGAGTTTTTCTGATTGCGACCGCTGCCGCAGGGATTATCGTGGGTTGGGGATTACTGGAGCGCGCTTCGTGGGCCCGCATTCTTGCCATCATTCTGGGTATTATTGCCCTGATACATGTGCCCTTCGGTACGGCGCTGGGGATCTATACTCTATGGGTGCTGCTACCGGCGCAATCAGAAGAGGAATACCGCCGTCTTTCACGCGCGGTTTAGGCAGGCTTCCTGAAGCTGTGGAGTGGAACTTCGTTAGCGCAGGGCAGTTAGCCCGCAAGGCTTTGAATCTCTTGAGGTTTACCCTTGACTGTAGTATGATGAGGCCGGTTGAATGCCCTGCGAGGAGCGCCGGAAGAAGATATTTGACTTACTGGCAAGGAGGGTGTCGCGCAGGGTGAACGCAAACTCGATCACCTGTTAATTTCGGGTTAGTGAGTTATCCAGCTCGTTATGAACCTGCGAATGTATTTTACTTCAAGGAGGAGATTCGATGACTAAGAGACTTACAATGCTCGTCGTGGCGTTCCTGGCGTTTGGTTGCCTGGCTTGGAGTGCGAACGCCTTCTATGGTGTTGTCAGTGACAGCATGTGCGGGGCTAAGCATTCGAGGGCCAGCAAAGCCGCGGAAGCCTGCGTCGCCAAGTGCGTTCAGGGCGGGTCAAAGTATGTTCTGGTTTCCAGGGGCAAGGTTTATCAGCTCGATCCCCAGGATAAATTCTCAGATTATGCAGGTAAGCGCGTAAAGGTTGAAGGAACCCTGAGCGGCGATACGATCACCGCGGAAACAGTATCCGCTGTCACTTCTCATCATCATGCCACACCAAGCAGCGGCAGTGGTGGGATGTGATTGGCTGAAAGCGTTTCAGACGGAGAGGTCGCTCCTAAGCGGCCTCTCTGTTTTTCAGAATGAAGGAAGGCTGTGTATCTCCACATCGGAGCGCAGAGTTTTCCTGCCGATCTCAGCGTTACGTCTTTTGGGGAGACGCAACAGGTTATTAAAGGGGGAAGGGGTCCAACACTGCGGGCTTTGAGTGATTGACCCGACAATTTTAAAGACTCAATTTTTCAAAAGTTTCCGCATCATCTTGCGGGGAAAGAGGTGAATCTCGATGAAGAAAACTGTACTTTCTCTAATGGTTCTTTCTCTGCTCGTACTTCTAGTCGGCGTCTCGGTTTACGCAAGGCAGGCGTCACAGACAGAAAGTTCGTCATCCTCCGCCTCAAGCACCGAAACCCCTAAAGCCAAGAAATCCGCTCACCACCATGCCGCGACGGAAAATCTGACGGCTAAGTACGCTCGAGGCGCACAAAGCGTTTCCGGGTCCCTTTCGATGGTGGATGCCGATAAAAAAGTGGTGGTTGTTACGGACTCCAACGGCGTTCCTTTCGATTTCAAAGTGACGAAAGGCACCCACATCGAAGTTAATGGAAAGAAGAGCACGCTCAGCGATCTGGCGCAGCAAACCAACAAGCAGGCATCCGTCAAGTACCGCGATGGGTTAGAGCGTGGCCTGCTCGCGCAAAGCATTCAGGTGAGCGAGTAAGAGAGCGCTCCGGAATCATAGCGAGTCATCTTAAGGGGTACGCGAAAGGAAGAGGAATCGCGTGCCCCCTCGCCCTGTGATGATGATTTCTCGGGCGAAGCCGGTCATCTCTCGCTTATTCCCGCTTCTGCAATGGCCTTCAGGAGTTCCGCGCGTGAGAGCTGTGAAGTCCCGAATTTCAGCACAACCTTGCCCGCGGCCAGGTTGGCGAGCATCGCAGCTTCCCTCATCGAAGCGCCCGCGCAATAAGCAAGAGCCAGTGTTGCAATGACGGTGTCTCCGGCGCCGGTCACATCATAAACAGGACGCGGAACGCTCGGAATAGAATAGACGCCTCCCTCCGCATCAAACAGAGTCATCCCCTCACTGCTGCGCGTCACCAAAAGATAATCACAGCCGAAGTCTTTCAACAGCTTACGTCCGCCTTCCTGAAGCTGTCGCGCATTACGCATCGGGAATCCGGCCATTTGTTCGGCTTCATGCAGATTCGGAGTGACCACCGTGGCACCCTGACAAATCTCGGGATGCGAGGGCTTGGGATCGACGAAGAGAGGCACCCGCGACTCGCGAGCCATGGCCAGAAGCCGATCACACAGGGCCTCGGTCATCAACCCCTTCTGATAATCCGAGATAATCAGGGCATCCAGCCGCGTCACCCATCGCTTGAAGGAATTGAGCAGCCGGGCGGACGATTGAGGCGAAGCTGGAGAGACTTTTTCAAAATCCAGCCGCAACAATTGATGTTGTCGGGCCACGATTCTAACTTTTCGAGGCGTCACCCGGCCGCTTTCGGAGATCAGAGTATTGCTTCGAATGCCACGCTCCGCCAGCAGGCGTATTAAATGTTGTCCGCTTTCATCCGATCCAATCACTCCCCATGGAATAGGCCGGCCATCCAGAGCGGCGATGTTTGCAGCTACATTGCCGGCGCCGCCGGGATAGCCTTCGCCGGAATCCGGCCCCTCCAGCAAAACAACGGGCACCGGAGCCTCAGGCGAGATGCGCGTAGCCTCGCCTCGCAGCACCTCATCGAGCATAAAATCCCCAAAGACTCCAATCGTCTTCCCTTGAAATGCGCGAACGATTCTCTGCCAGTGGGACTGTTTTTTGTTCATGTCTGAGTGCATTGACTTCTGGCCTTGTGCTTGAAGAATAGGTCTACCGGGCGATCTCTCTCTGTGTGTCCTCTGTGGTGAATCACTTCCCTGCCTTACTTATAGAGCGCTGCCTCATCCGTAAGATCACCTAAATTTCCGGAACGCAACGCGGGATCTATCCTCCTTGAGATGGACGTTGGGCATCACCGCAATCGCTTCTGCCCACGGTATTCTGCGACACAAAAGACTCCATCAACGAATCCACAGCGGCTCTGACCTGTTCATAGGTCACGGAAAGAATGCACTCCGGCTGCTCATATCGGTAGCATCGGTCGCCCGGACAGGGGTTGCACTCGTAGAAGTTTTGGACAATGCGAAAGTTGCCAGCGCCCGGCGAGAACCTTTCATCGGAAGAGGGCGATCCTGTCCAGGGTCGCCAAATCCTGGAATTCGACGAGCCGAAAATGACGACCAGCGGGCGGCGAAGCGCCGCCGCAATGTGAGCCGGGCCGCTGTCGTTGCCGATGAACAGTTTGCACCCGGCAATGGCGGCCATAAAGAGGTCAAGTTGAGGGCCTTCGACGCGCCGGATGGCGCCGCCTGTAGCGCGCTCCACGGCGCCTAAAGCGCTTGCTTCGTCTGGGCCGCAGGAGAAGACAGGAATGAGCCCGTAAGACTCATTGAGATATCGACCAAGCTGCGCGAACCGCTCTGCCGGCCATTGTTTGGTCTGATAAAGCGCAGTGGGGTGAATGAGAGCATAGTCTTGATCAGCATTTATTCCTAAACGGCGCATCTCCATTGGCCATGCCGCGCGAGCCGCGTCGCTTACATAGAGCTCCGTTGGAGGAATGGGTCTACGAGGCAATCCCATCCAGAAGAAAGCCGCAGCATGATGCTCGGCGGTGTGAACGACTTCCTGTTTCAGAATTTCGCGCGCATCAGGGATGAGAAAGTCGTACAATCTGCGACTTCGGAAATGCGCAAACCCGGCTTTCCAGCGAGCTCCGCTGAATCGGGTGAAGAATGCGCTGGTGGGGCCGCCATGCAGATTCATGCAAAGCGCGAATTTCTTGGCGCGGAGCCGATGAATGGCGTGAAGTCGTGTGGTAGCCCTCCGCAATCTTACCCCTTCACCGGGACTCAGAATTTCCGCCACGTATGGGTTTCCGCGCAGCAGGTCATGAAATCGGGATTCAATCATCACCGAAATTTGAAGGTCAGGTCGCCACTCCTTAAGAAGTCGCAGGGACGGCGTAAGCAACACAATGTCGCCAAGGGAGCGGAGGCGGATGAGGAGAATACGAGAGCCGGAAGGCAAGTCCGGCAGCAGGGAGGCAGGATTCATCGGGATGGTTAACTTTCGGGCGCCTTGGGCGCGCTATTCGGGCTGAATTTGGGCTTCATCCACCAGCATCACCGGAATATCATCCTTGATCGGATAAACGCGGTGGCATTGGCCGCACTTCAGCCCCTGGCCGTCAGGCGTGAGCTTGACAGCCGCCTTACAGACCGGGCAAACAAGAATTTCCAGCAGTTCCTGGCTGATCGCCATGATTCAAGACTCCAATCGGTAAACTTTCTCAAAGTTAGCAAAGGTAGGGATCGGATTCAAGTGCGCGCGCATCTTGCCATTCTCCAACCAGTTGCCGAAAAGCCTCGAAAACCTGTCATTCTGAGCGAGCGGAGCGAGCGAAGAATCCCTGCATTATCGCTCACAATAAAACTCCACGAGGAACCTGAACGGTAGTGGTGAGTGAAAAGTGATGAGTGACGAGCAAAAGCAAAGAGAACCTCGTATCGATCCTTTGCTCGTCACTTGCCACTCATCCCTGTTTTAACTCCTCGGAATGACAGGCTTCAGGGTTTCTCAGCCATCGGTTCATGAATTCCATTCGGCGCTTCCTTTGCGCCTTGGCGTCTTGGCAAGAGGCCGCTGTTCTTTCTCTGCCCCGGCGGGCAATCGGTTGACCTCTTGCGGCCGGGCTTGATGGTATTAGGCTATTATGATAGGCTAACTACAGGGTGCTTCTCTGCCGCCCTGCCCTCTCTCAAGGAACCCTCGAAGGTCGTCAACGAAGAAAGGCTGTGAGAGGCCAAAATGGAATCGGAAACCAAAGAATATACAGCAGGTCGCATGGCCCCACACCCAGCCCCATCATTCCCTCTGGTCGGGGTGGGGGGGGGTATTCCTGGCACGGTCAAAGCCATGCCCCGTCAACCTTTGCAACTCTAATCCTCGTGGCTGCTTGGAGAAAAAGAGAATGTTTAGGTTTGGCAAGCATAAAGAAGAGTCTACCTCATTGAAAATAGGTATATTATTGGCTTATTGTTGTCTCACCTTTGACCAACAATTTCCGAAGTTCCTTGTATCTATAAGATTCTAAATGACTTATTAATCTAATTTGTTCGTTTCAAACTAACAGATAGAAAAGAATGGACTTAGTCGAAAAATGGGGAAATTGTTCGCCATTCGATGACACAGAATTGCCATGTAGGGGGCACGGCATGCGCCCTGGGGCGGAGGCCGTCCGTCCCTACGCTGCCCCATCCTGACACTTGTCGTAATTCCTGAGGCGTACCGGCGCTATAGTGATGTTTTAATGCGATCTGCAACCTGTCCAAAGTTAGAGCATTCCCCGAAATCCCATCTCTTCCTGCGGGCTTGGCTGGTTTGTGTCGCAGTCTCCTATCCCATATTTTGGCTCAGCGATTTCCTGACGCGCGCCCTTTCTGCTTTAGTACAAGTCGTTTTCTTCGGTTATCATCTGGGCGTCTTCAGAGTCCTGCCTTTTGGAGCATACGCATGGAGCGCGCCGCCCCACAACTTTGATCCCCTTCATCCTCATCCCATGGCGCATCTCAACCTGACGCCAGGATCGCTGGTCTGGATTGTGCTTGCCTGCGCAGCTTTGGTCATCATTTTGAGCCGAAAGCCGCATCTGCTGGCAGGGCTTTTTCTTGCCGCGCTGGGCAACTTTGCGCTTGCCCAGCAGTTTGCTCTGATCTTTTACTCACATCACGCAACGCTCGCAACAGTGATCGCCGCGCTCTTCTTCTTGGCCGCGCTCTGCTGGGGTCTCCGCGCGATGCTCCCGGCAGGTATCGAGAATTATTGGAGCCGGATCGGGTTCCTGCTCGCCGCCTTTGTTCTTCCGCTAAGTCTGCTGCTTCTTGTTCTAGCCCGAAGCCCTGTGCAGCGAAACATTCTCCTGCTTGCGATCCCGCCCATTGGAGCAGCGCTTTTATCAAGCTTTTCTGGCAGACTTCGGTTCCAAAATACTGGCGCTGCGCCGGGATGGAAGCTCATCGTGGGCGGCGCGATTATCTCAGCCCTGCTCTTTTGCGGAATACGTGGAGCGAATTATGCTCTGGAACAGAAACGGTTGAGCGCGGCGCATGCGATCCTCGTGTCCCTGCCCTCTGTGCCCGCTCAGACGCCGTATCCCAAAGTCTTCTTCCAGAAGGGAGTGAACTTCACCGCTGAATTTCCAGCCACTTACGACTCCGCCCAAGGGCGACGCATGCTGGAATTGCTTCCTCCATATGGCATCGATTCGGTGGCTCTCGTCCCTTATGGCTGGTCTACGAGCCATCCTCCGCGGGTGCGCATCAGCTCCGGCGCCGGAAGTTGGGAAAATGATCTCGGAATTGAGGAGTTGGCGCGGGTCGCTCATGCGCGCGGCATGAAGGTGTTTTTGAAGCCCGCCGTCTGGCTGGCCTACAACATTCAATTCAGCAACGCTCAGGATCGGCGCGACTGGTTTCAGCAATACAGCCTGTTCGTTGAACACTACGCGCAGCTTGCCGCGCGAATCCATGCCGACCTTTTCAGCGTGGGCGGAGAATTCGAGCATCTTTCTCAGGATGATGCCGAATGGCGCAGGGTGATTGCCCAGGCTCGCAAGTGGTATCCAGGACCCATGGTTTATGCCGCTAACTTCGGGAGCGAGTTTGAACACATCCAATTCTGGGACGCGCTCGATTATGTCGGTCTTCAGGAATACTATCCGCTCCCTGACAATCTTTCGACGCAATCCATGCTGGCCAGGATCAAGGCTGTGGAGGAACGATTCCATCGCCCCGTCATTTTCACCGAGGTGGGCTTCCCAAGCCAGGCGGGCGCCAACCGCCGGCCCTGGGATGACGGAAGTCATGCTTCGGTTTCGGTCGAATTACAGAGAGAATGCTACGAGGCGATTTTCCGCACCTTCTTCAAGCAACCCTGGTTTGAAGGAATGTACTGGTGGAAGATTGGGAGCAACGGTTATGGCGGCCCGCAGGATTCTTCCCACACACCCTGGGGCAAGCCGGCGATGGAAGTGATTCAGCAGTGGTATTTGCGGGGAGGAAGGTAAGAGGGCGGCGATGTCCTTAAGGTTTTGCCATTTCATGGCAGACCCGCTGCATCCGCCGGGCGGCATCAGCCAGAAGTTGCCGATCCCACGATTCCCGGCGCGGCGCGCGCGGATGTGGCTCGTCGCTTTCCAGCCCACCGGTCAGCTTCAAAAAAATCGCCGCGGAATGTTTGTAGGCTGGCACAGGATCGCGAAACGCCGCCCAGCCGAGATACTGGATCATGTCGCGCAATTCGAAATACTCTGCCTTCCCCTCCTCCCAAGCGCGGTCGCGCGCGGCAAAAAGCTCAGGAGCCAGCGTGGAAAGACCCAGGAGATAATCGCTTCCATATTCCACCATGTCTGCCGCAAGATCGTTTCCAGAGTAAATCGAGAAATCGGGCCTTATGCGATCCCGCAATTCAATCCGTTGGAGTTCGGTCTGGCGGTTGAGCGACGAGTGTTTCAATCCCACACACTGCGGCGTTTCCATCAAGATTTGCAGCGCAGACTCCGAAAACATTCGCCCGTTTGGATTGAACATGGCGCCCAGTTCAAAAGCCAGGAAGCGATCGACGGCTCGGGCCACCTCGGAAAAGAACTTGCGCAGCCCTTCGTCATCCAATTGCGTGGTATGTTCCGAGGGGAAGATAATGGGCACGCCGCCCGTTTTGCGAATGGCTTCGCACTCACGCGCATAGGCAATAGTCGTTTTTTCCTGCGGCAAGGCGCCGGCGATAAATCCATCGCGGCGGGCGGTGATTTCCGCTGTCCAATCGAGCACCTGCTTTTTCTCGCCGGGCGTCAGAAGGTCTCCGTATCCCGTATCCATATTCACCGCCGGGCGGAGTCCCGCTCTGAGCGTCCGTTGAAGATGGCGGCGGAATCCCGCTTCGTCCATGTGGCCATTCGCCTTGTAAGGAAGCAGCAAGGCGCTGATTCCCTGAATCTTGCGGCGAGGCCGCCGCATGCGCTGAATCTGATCTATATTGAGGTTCATGATGGTGAATTTTTCTTCAGGATGGAATCAGGTTTGCTGGCGTGCGGTCGGACGGGATCATGTGCCGCAGCTTGATGGTTTTCAGTTTCTCCGCTTCTGGCCGCGTCTTATAAAAAGGGTCAAGCGGATAGCAGCCCGAGATCATGCCATTGCGAGGCCCGTTCGTACAATCGCTGAAGGTGCGGCAGATGCGTTTGGGATCGAGCCGCCCTTTTTCGAGCGCATCAGCGGGGAAGTCAGGATAAGAAAGCATCATGCGACCCAGGCCAACAAAATCTGTCCAGCCTTCGCGCACAAGAGCCTGCCCAAGGTGGGGCAGGAAGTTCTGAAAGTAAGACCATCCCGAGGAGACAAAAACCATTTCGGGGGCTGTCGCTTTCAATTCCCGTGTAACGCTCTGCAATCGCGCCGCTCCTTCGAGGGGATCTTCCGGCGGCAAATAGCCATCGCAGGGCGGAAAAAGCGCGGGGCGCGTCAGGTGCGGAGCATAGTAGGGACTGCTGGCCGTGATATTCACAAGCCGAATGTCGAGCGAAGAAAGCAGTCGGAGC
The DNA here is from genome assembly GCA_902812415.1 of Acidobacteriota bacterium. Taxonomy (GTDB): domain Bacteria; phylum Acidobacteriota; class Terriglobia; order UBA7540; family UBA7540; genus RH2-MAG17b. Next base: position 38,230 of record CADDZJ010000011.1, on the reverse strand, counting down.
AACGCCTTGGTTTCCGTCAGGTCAGGAAGGGTTGGTTCCAACTGATTTACGCCGAAACCCCAGCGATAAGGGAGGTGCGCTGAAACATCAACGGGGTGACCCTGCCCGTTTTCCGGATCTTTCATGAGCGGAACGGTGTCGTACGCGCTCAGTCGCACGCCGATCTCAAGGCCTGGAGCCGCATCCCGCGCGGCTGCGACGAGTTCCCGCAACAGCCGCGTACGATTCTCGAAATCTCCGCCGTACGGACCCGGCCGGTCGAATGCGCTCAGGAATTCGTGACCGAGATAACCATGGCAATGTTTGAGATCGACAAAATCAAAGCCCGCCGTTTGAGCCAGCCGGGCTGCCTCGCCGAAGGCGCGCACAATGCGGGCGAGTTCCTGATCCGAAACAGGCGGTTGATCGGGAGAAAGGCCAAATTTCATGTCCAGGATGGGATGGTGATACGCAATGATTGGCTCAGGGCGATTCTTGTCATGAGGGCGGCAGAAGCGACCGGAATGCGTAAGCTGAAGGCCGATCAGCAAATCATTTTCCTGCCCGAACCGCTCCCGATGAGCTTTGACGAAATCCTTACAAAGCGCCTCAAAACTGGCTGCTGTGCGATCATTGAGCCAGAGTTGATTGGGATTAGCGCGGGCTTCGGGCAGGACGGCCACGGCTTCTCCTCCCCAGATCAACTTCGCGCCGCTCGTCGCAAAACGCAGCCAACGGCGGCGAGTGAGAGCCGAAGGTCGGCCATCCGCTTCGCCATCCCAGCCTTCCATGGGCTGAACGGCGAAGCGGTTGCCAACTCGGCGGTTGCCGCCCTGCCAAGTGATTTCGACAGGCTGTGACAAGGGCGAAGAAGGCGAGGTCAGAATTTGCTCATCGATGGGCAAACACCAGCCCAAGCGATTCAAATGCTCGGCCATTGCGCGAGCGCTGTGAAAACTCGCTACACGTGGATAAGAAGTTGCCATCAAGGTGTGAGCCTATCATCCGCTTCGGTTGCTTGTAAATACTCGATGACTTCAGGCGCGCGCCTATGAGCGGTATTGTCACAAGAAATCAAGTCCCGGAGCTATTGAGAATTGCAAATTATAGTGACGGCGTTTTCTGTGGGCCGGCGTTCCTTCGCTCCGCTCAGGGCAGGCTCTCACCGGCCCCTTTCGGCGCTGTCCTCCAGCGCCGCTACAGTCCGTGTTGTTACTATAATTTGTAAACCTCAGTAGGCGAGCATTGCGGAGGCACTTTGAGTGGATTGCGCGACAGGGGGCGAGAAGGAGACTAGCAGATCATGCGCGCGATGTTGCTGACCAAAGCGAAGCCAGCAGAGGAGAGTCCTCTGCATGAGGCAGACTTGCCGATTCCGGCGCCCGGTCCGGGTGAAATCCGGGTACGCGTGCGCGTCTGCGGCGTGTGCCACACCGATCTGCACACGGTCGAGGGCGACCTGCCCCTGCCAAAACTTCCACTGGTTCCGGGGCACCAGATTGTGGGCGTTGTGGAGGCTTCAGGTCCGGCAGTGCATGAATTCAAGGAAGGCGATCGCGTAGGAATTCCGTGGCTCTATTCAACTTGCGGGCATTGCGCGTACTGCGCAAAGGGCCTCGAAAACCTCTGCGAAAGCGCCCGCTTCACGGGTTATCACGTGGATGGCGGCTATGCGGAGGCAGTGGTAGTTCCTGCTGCGTTTGCTTATGGGATTCCAAAGACCTTCTCCGACGTTGAGGCCGCGCCGCTGCTTTGCGCGGGCGTCATCGGCTATCGTTCGCTTCGCTTGAGCAATGCGCAGTCCGGCGAACGGCTGGGGCTTTACGGATTTGGAGCCTCCGCGCACATTGTAATTCAACTTGCCCGGCACATGAACTGCGAGGTCTATGTGTTTACCCGCAGCTCCGCCCACCGCGAACTGGCCCTGGCTCTTGGGGCGGCGTGGGCGGGCGCAGCCCAGGATGCGCCTCCAGCTCGGCTCGATAGCGCCATCATTTTCGCTCCCGCCGGACCGCTGGTTCCGGAAGCTCTGCGCGTGCTACGAAAGGGTGGAACGGTCGCGCTTGCCGGCATCACCATGAGTCCCATCCCGGAGATGGATTACAGCCTGATCTATCATGAAAGAATCATCCGCAGCGTGGCCAACAGCACCCGGCAGGATGCGCGAGACCTTTTGCGCCTGGCTGCGGAAATCCCCGTGCGAACCGAAGTTCAGGAATTTTCTCTTTCAGAGGTGAATCAGGCTTTGCAGGCGCTGAAGCACAGCCAGATTCGTGGGGCAGGAGTTCTGAAGGTGTAGCGCCGCCCGGATGAAAGGCGCTGTTAGCAGGATGTCGTCTTTACAGCTTCTCCTGAATCATCTCTGCGATCACCGCGCCATTGGCGCGCTCCGCGTCTTTGGCGCCGATCACCAGCGTCACTTTGCCCTTGCGGGCGCGCTTCACAAGTTGGTCCAGAAGATCGCTGGCTGGAGGCTTGCTGAGTTCGCTGCGATAGCGCTTCCTGAATTCCGGCCATTTCTCCGGCTCGTGTCCGTACCACTTCCGAAGTTCCGACGAGGGCGCAATTTCCTTCATCCAGTCATCCACTTTCAGTTTTTCCTTGCTGATGCCGCGCGGCCAGAGACGGTCGACCAGAACACGATAGCCATCCTTGGAGCTTGGCTCATCATAGGCGCGTTTTACCTGGACAGACATCGAATCCTCCCTTCCATTGCGACGCCACACAGCATACCGCTGTCATGGCTCAAAATCGACGCATAGGTGAGGAGCGCGTAGCCATGATCACCTCGTCACGCATACATTGTATACCCCTCGAATCTTCGCGCATGCCTTTACGACGGTGCAAGCGCAATGCTAACTTTTCCCTTCGTGCCGGTGTTACATTTGGACGACCGGATATATCCGTAGCGCGGCCCTTCAAGGCGGCATGCCGGGCATAAAGTTCAGCACTACAACCGGTCAGGCGCTATTATTCGACCGAGGTCTTACTTGCCTTTTCACTCTCTCCAACTCCCGCCCATTCACTGGATTCCGGTCGGCATTTTTTTAGCCACTTACTTGATGATTGCCGTTGAAAGCAACCGCGGCAGTTATCTGGACCGGACAGCTTCCGCCTTTTGCGGCGCAGTAGCCATGGTGATCGCGGGCGCGCTTACTCTGAACACCGCGTATCAATCCGTGGATTGGAACACCATCATCTTCCTGCTGGGCATCATGATTCTCGTCGCCCATTTTCGGGTCTCTGGATTTTTTGACTGGGTGGCCGTTCACATTTCCGCCCTGGCGCGCAGCCCCCGACAGCTTCTGGTTCTGCTCATTTTTACTTCCGGCATTCTCGCTGCCTTCTTTGTGAATGACACCATTTGTCTTATCTTCACCCCAATCGTCCTTTCCGTCACCGAACGTCTGGAACTCCCCGCTACGCCTTACGCGATTGCGCTGGCCACTTCAGCGAACGTCGGCTCCTGCATGTCGGTCACTGGCAACCCGCAAAATGCGCTGATCGGCGTTTCGGCGAAGTTTTCGTTTCTGGGATTTCTCGCGCACTTGGCTCCGGTGGCCGTGGTGGGGCTGGCTCTGAACACCGCCCTGCTGATCTTCATCTTCAGAAACCGCTTGCCGCGCGCTGCTTTCCCGAAACGGCCTGCGAATGTGGCGGTCGATGCGAATCACACGCTGCTCGCGAAGTGCGGCCTCTCGGCTCTGTTGGTGGTTGTTCTATGGATTTTCAACTTCTCGTTTCCCCTCGTGGCGGCTTCGGTGGGAGCGCTGATCCTGATTATCGGCCGGGTGAAGTCAGAATTCATTCATCGCAATATTGACTGGACCCTGCTGCTTTTTTTTGCAGCTCTATTTGTGGTGATTCGGGGCCTCGAAGCCTCCGGCGCGGTCGATTACATGATCCATTATTTTCAGCCTGAATTGCATGGCAGCGCGCTTTCTCAATTGTTGGGATTAAGTGGAGCGATGGTGGTGCTTTCCAACCTGGTGAGCAACGTCCCGGCGGTTCTGATTTTTCAACCGATTGTGAAGACTCTTTCCCAAAGCCATCTTGCATGGCTGATGCTGGCCAGCGCCAGCACGCTGGCCGGTAATTTTACGCCTTTCAGCTCGGTAGCCAATCTCATTGTGCTCCAGCAGGCGAGCAAGAAAGTGAACATCTCCTTCTGGGAATTCACTCGCGTCGGAGTTGTGGTGACGATTGTGACGACACTTGCGGCAGTCGCAATTCTGGCCCTGGAAGCGCACTTCCTTCCCAACGTGTAAGAGAGTGCCGCAAAACCCTTGAACCCTGTCATTCTGAGGAGCCGAAATGCAGGAGTTCTTCGCTTCGCTCATAATGACAGGCGGTAGGATGTAGCCACGGTTGGCGCTTTTCCAACCGTGGGCCGTTGGGGAAAGAAACCCACGGTTAATCCAAACTGCAAATTAACCGTGGCTGCGCTCCTGCGAACGAAAGTCGTGTGGAGCGCCGCTTTGCGGCGGCTCTATATTCCCAGCGGATTTTCCAGCCAATAGATCGTAAGCCCGGAGAGGAGCTTGGGATAAAAATCCGTCGATTTCTGCGGCATCACTTCCCCCGCAAGGGCGACATCGCGCACCGCTTCGATGGGCGTGGGATTCATCAGAAAACAAAGCTGTGCCCTGCCGGAATCCACTTCCGCCACCGCATTGCCTGAGCCGCGCAAATAGTGGATATTCTTCTCTTCCCTGACCGCTTCAGAACTGATGCCCAGAGCGCGCTCGATCAGCAACCGATGGAGGATCACCACATCCAGACGCCGCTGAAGCGGGGAAAGCTCGGGCAAGACGCGCGCGAGATCGTAATCCGGTCTCAGACTCAGCAGAGCAAGTTTTCCCGCGCCCGCATAGACAGCCATGGTGGGGCGCTTGTGGCCGCCCTCCGCGAGCGCTTGCTGCAAGCCCTTGCCGCCGTCCGCAAGCGCGCGAGATGCATCAACTTCCTTCCAGTCAAAAGCCTTTCGGGCCGCTTCCGCAAATTGAGCCCAGTCGAAACTCTTAAGGCTGTGAATGACGCGGTGCGTGGGAAGAATCGTGAGGCCGTCAGTTTCCATGCGGATGAAGGTGGCCATGACGTATTCGGCGCGCTGGTCGTAGCTGGGTTCCGCGCGCATCAAATTCCGATAGGCCAATGCTGTTTCGTAACGATGATGACCGTCTGCAATTACCAGCTTTTTATCCCGCATTCCCTGAGTCACCTGCTCGATGACGGTGGGGTCTGAAACACGCCAGACGGCATGGCGAGTTTCATACTCATCTATCAATTGTTCCCAGGCTGCGCCCTGGGTGGCTGCCAATAAGGTTTTTTCCACAACTCCCTCCGGATCGCTGTAGAGGAAGAAAACCTGGCCGAAGTGGGCTTTCGTTCTCTTTAACAACTCCATGCGATCGGCCTTCGGGCCGGAAAGCGTTTCCTCATGGCGGTGGACAATACGCGCGGAATAATCCTCGAGCTTGCAGAGCGCAATGAATCCTCGGCGCTCTCTCCGCCCGCCCGGTTCTCCCGGCAAGGCATATTCCTGAGAGTAGGGGTACAGCGCAGGCTGTTGCTCGGAAATCAGGATCTGGTTTTGAATCCAGTCCTTGAAGTCGCGCGTAGCCCGGGTATAAACGTTCCCGGCGGCGGAATCCTGCGGCGTCTCTTGTCCGCGAATAACGCGGACGAGGTTATAAGGGCTCAACGAATAATAGCGGGACTGCATCTCCGGCGAGATTTTGTCATAAGGTTGAGTGATAACCTTGGAAAGGTCAGGAATTCTTTGCGGGTTGTAGTGAAGCGCCCGAAAAGGACGAATTTCAGCCATGCGATTCTCAGTTTCCTCTCTTTTTGAAATGAATTATCAACGTACCACATCGCCCGCCGAATGGTCGATGCGGAGTTAAGGCTTCTTCTCAATATAAAATGGAAGATTGATCCTTCAATGCCTGGAATTCCATTCAATCATCGCATTGTTATTCTTGGCCGCCCGAACGTGGGCAAATCCACGCTCTTTAACCGCATTTGTGGCCGGCGACGGTCGCTTGTGGGCAACGAGCCGGGCATGACGCGCGACCGCATTGAGGCTCTTGCCGAATGGCGCGGGAAGGTTTTTGAAGTCGTCGATACCGGCGGCATGATTCCTGCTGAAAAAGACCTGATCGCCAGCGAGATTTTCCGTCAGGCGCGCGCGGCGATCAACCAAGCCTCGGAACTCATTCTGGTGGTCGACGGGCAACAGGGCGTAACGCCGCTTGACCAGGAATTAGCCGCTTTGCTGAGGCGAGAGGCCAAATCCCTGTCTCTCGCGGTGAACAAGGTGGATAGTCTCCGTTCGGCGCCTCTTATTTCGGATTTCTACCGGCTGGGCGTCCCTCAGGTTTTTGCCGTATCTGCCGAACACGGTCTGGGCGTGGATGACCTGCTCGATTACGTCACCCGTAATTTCTCCGTGACGGAAGAAGCTCCTGTCGCGCCAAACGCTCCTGTTCGCGTTGCGATCATCGGCCGTCCGAATGTAGGCAAGTCCACGCTTCTCAATCGTCTGCTTGGGCAGGAGCGCTCCATCGTGACGCCCGTGGCAGGCACCACGCGGGATGCGGTGGACGCGGAATTCGAAACCGGCGGTCACCGGCTGCTGGTGATTGACACGGCCGGAATCCGGCGCAAGGGGAAGACCCGGTCGATGGCGGAAAAGCTCAGCGTGATCCAAGCGCGGAAGCACCTGGAACGTTCCGATGTGGCGCTTCTGCTGCTGGACGCTACCGAAGGCGTCACTGCGCTGGATACGCATATCGGCGGCTACGCGCACGAAAGTCGCCGCTCCGTGATTCTGGCGGTGAATAAGTGGGATGCAGTCCGAAAAGGCCCAACAACAACCCAGGATTTTACTCGCGCGATTCGGGAGAAAACAAAATACCTCGATTATGCCCCCATCGTATTCCTTTCCGCGCTGAAAGGTCAGCGCATCCCCCGGCTGATTGAGATGATCATTCAGGTGGCCGCGGCGCGCAGGCAGCGCATCAGCACCGCTGAAATGAATCGCTTTCTCGAAACTTTAGATCTCGCGCGCGCCCCGAGCCCCGCCGGCAAGCCCTTGCGCCTTTACTACCTGACGCAGGTTGGCGTCGCCCCTCCCACGTTCGTCGCTTTCACAAACCGTTCCGGACCGCTCTATTTCTCGGTTGAGCGCTATCTCGAAAACCGCATCCGCGAGAGGTTTGGGTTTGCGGGCGCGCCGATTGTTATAAAGTCCCGCTTCAGGAAATAGCGGACGGTAGATGTGCGAGATTTTTTAGGCGGCAGCTCGATCTCGGTCATATATGAGTCCGTTGCCTCCGAGCGTCATTTTTCAACCTTGTTAACGGAGTGATATACTCTCAGCGGAATCACTTATTTTGAGGTGATCCCAGTTGGACGCCGGGGGAAAGGCGGTGAAGTTTATGTCGTTGGAAATGGGGGTCGTGCGCGCGATCCTGATCGTTGCGTTGATCGTCGCGTCGTATCATCTGCGTCCTTTTCACGAGTCTTCTTCAGCCTCCGCTCTTTTGGGGGCAGTTTTGGGAGTTCTCTTTGTAGCCTGCGAGATGCGGCTTCAGAAGGTAAGCATCACGCGCCTGATCAGCGCCGCAATCGGCCTGACAATCGGCATCCTGGCGGCGCTTATGGTAAGTCACCTGTTGAGCCTCACCTCGGTGGAACGGCACACACTCTCGTATATTCAAGTCGCAATTCTGATTTTTCTGGCCTACCTTGGCGCGACGATTGGCGCGTCGAAAGGCAAACTGGTAAGCCCGGCGGTCCTGGGCGGAATCTTTTCGGGCGATGCGCCGATCGCCAAAACCCGCAAGATTCTGGATACGAGCGTCATTATTGACGGGCGCATCTCCGATCTCTGCGAGACGGGTTTTATCGAAGGGACGCTCATTATTCCTCAGTTTGTGTTGCGCGAGTTGCAGCAGGTGGCGGATTCTTCGGATTCACTCAAGCGCAACCGGGGGCGGCGCGGGCTGGATATTTTGCAGCGGATGCAGAAGATGAGCTCGGCGCAGGTTGAGATCGTGGAAGACGATTTTCCGAAAGTGCGCGGTGTGGACTTGAAGCTGATCGAGCTTGCCAAGCTGACCGACGCCAAAATCATCACCAACGACTTCAACCTGAACAAGGTGGCCCAGCTTCAGGGCGTGGCCGTGCTCAATATCAATGAACTGGCGAATGCGCTGAAACCGGTGGTTCTGCCGGGCGAGACCATGCGCGTGTTCATTCTGAAAGAAGGAAAGGAATACAATCAGGGCGTGGCCTACCTGGACGATGGGACGATGGTGGTGGTGGACAACGCGCGGAAAATGATTTCCAAGACCATCGATATTGCGGTGACCAGCGTTTTGCAGACGACGGCAGGAAGGATGATCTTCGGCAAGTACGACGAGCGGGCATCGCGTCCGGAGCCCATCGCGCAATCATCCTGAGCGCCGACGGCTCTCTTCCGATTTTTTGACAGTGAGGCAGTTGACTTTTAACGATGAGCGTTCTGGCCATCATTCCCGCCGCGGGCGGCGGCACGCGCATGGGCCGCGAAACCCCCAAGCAATTTCTGCTGCTGGAGGGCGCGCCTATTTTTGTTCATACGCTGCGAAAATTTGACGCGACGCGGCGGATTCACGAAATCTTTCTGGCGGTGCGGCAGGAGGAAGCCCGGCGCGTTCGGGCGGCGATGAAATCGGAGGGCTTTCGAACGCCGGTGCGCCTCACCCCCGGCGGCGGCACGCGACAGGATACCGTTTTTCGCGCCATCGCCCAAGCTTCGCCTTCAACCGAAATTGTCGTGGTGCACGATGCCGTGCGCCCTTTTATCCAGGATGACATGATCCATCGCATTGTGGAGGCGGCGCGCAAGGATGGCGCCGCCATCTTCGCCATTCCCAGCGTCGATACGGTCAAGCAGATTGAGCACGATGCCATTCTGGGCACTCTTCCCCGCGAGCGCATTGCCCTGGCGCAGACGCCGCAGGCTTTCCATTACAATCTTTTAAGAGAAGCCTTCGAGCGGGCCGCGGCGGACGGATTCCAGGGCACGGACGAATCAAGCCTGGTTGAACGGCTGGGTCATAAGGTGACCGTGCTGATGGGGTCCGAACGGAACATCAAGATTACGAGGCCGTCGGACCTGCCGTTGGCCCAACTTTTCATCACTCTCGAGCGTCAGGGCAGAGACGGCGCCTCTCCGTCATGAATGCATTCATTCCTCTTTTCTCTGGGGAAAGAGTCGGAAAAAGTAAGAAGCCCGTCCTGGCGGAAAAGGAGGAACCCCGACATGTTGGGGTGGGTGAGGGGCAACGGAAACCTGACTCCTTGATACCGGGTTCCCATCAACCTGAATTCTCGGCACTGCGTGATCTCTTCTTCCACAATGAAGACGAAAAAGCCCTTGCAGAAAAACCCCCATTGCATCCATCGCATTGGCTTCGGAAATGATTTGCACCGACTCGCCGCGGGTCGGAAGCTGGTGCTCGGCGGGGTGCGCATTCCTTTTGAAAAAGGGCCAGTCGGCCACTCCGACGGCGACGCCCTCTCTCACGCGATTTGTGACGCGCTTCTGGGCGCAGCAGCGCTGGGCGATATCGGGCGGCACTTCCCGGATACTTCCCCAAGCTGGCGCAATGCATCGAGTCTCGCTTTCCTTCGCTACATCCGCGAGCTTTTGCAAGAGGCTGGCTACGTGATTGTGAATCTCGATGCCACCATCGGCCTTGAGCGGCCGAAGCTGGCTCCTTACATTCCCAAAATGAGAGAGAAGGTTGCAAGAGCTTTGGGGATTAGCGTGGAGCAAATCAGCGTGAAAGCCAAAACCGGAGAGGGCCAGGATGCCGTCGGTCGCGGCGAAGCCCTCCGCGCCGACGCCACCGCATTGATCGAGAAAGGGTAACGTCGTTTGCGCGCGGAAGCGTCATTTCCACGAACGCGGGAATGACGGCATTCAACAGGATAAATCGCGGCGGAAGCTACTTCACACCATCATCTATCCCAGCCACTGCGGATTGTGCCACGTCCCATCAAATTGATGAGTGTTCTTGAAAGGTTCGTCCTTGCCCGTTGAGCCTACCTGGGCGGTCTTCGCTAAGAGAGCCGTGAGCTGCGGTTTGCTCAGGGGGCGGAAAGTGCGCGCGGCTTCGAGCGCCTGATGCAGCCGGTCCATCGTGTCGCAGCCATTGATGACGACAGAAGTGGGCAGATTCATGGCGTAATGCAGGCACTCCGTGGCGCTCACAATGCCGCTGCGCGGAATAATGCCGTTGGCCAGCGGCTTCATGCCCAGGACGCCAATGTTGTGTTCCACCAGCACCGGCACCACTTTCTTCGCAAAGCTGTGGTAGTGCGCATCCATCACATTCAACGGCATCTGCACTGAATCAAACGTGAAATGGTGAGCGAACGCTGTGTGCAGCATCTTCAGGTGAATATCGGGATCTTTATGACCCGTAAAGCCGATATAGCGGATTTTGCCGGCCTTTTTCGCGGCCAGCAGAGCTTCCATCGTTCCGCCGGGCGCAAAGACGCGCTCGGGATCGTTCATGCGGATGATTTCATGAATTTGCAGAAGGTCGATATGGTCAGTCTGGAGGCGCTGCAAGGATTCATCCAGTTGCTTCGCGGCGGCGTCTTTGGTCCGCCCGTCGATCTTGGTCATCAGGAAAACCTTTTGCCGATAGCCGTCGCGCAGGGCTTTGCCCATGCGAATCTCGCTCTCGCCGTTGTTATAGTCCCAACAGTTATCCATGAAGTTGATGCCGTTATCGATGGCGGTGCGAATGATGCGGATGCTTTCGTCGACGGTGGGTTGAATGCCAATGTGGAAACCGCCCAGGCCGATCAGCGAAACCTTTTCTCCGGTGTGGCCCAGAGTACGATAAGGAATGCCATGATGCGTTTCCGTTGCAAGCGCCGGTAAGCCCTCGATCAGATGTTCACCCACGCCCACGCCGGCCATGCCCGCTGCAAACTTGCCCAAAAATTCCCGCCGGTTGTGCTTGTCTGAAATCATAGGACCTCCTCGAGAAGGACTGAGTCCTTGGGATTTATGACTCTTTCGAATAGGTTCATCATATCACGAGGCGCTGAGGGAGGGTGTGTTCTGACTTATTGTTGGAGGTTACTGAAAACGTAGACTCATCTTCGGGCGTGTCTCTTTCGCTTAACTCCCGGGCAATTCTTCTACCCGGAGTCCATAGTCGCGCGAAGCTGCGCACTGCCTTTCATCCGCAGAGACAAACAAACTCGCACCCCCACTCCGCAGCGGACGCCACGTGAAGAGAGTCCGAGGATCGCAACGGCCATCGTTCCAGAATCTCGACGGCCCGCGCCACAACCTGGTTTGTCATATGAATGATGGTCGCATCTTCGAGGTCCTCCAGCAGCGCTTGCTTAGCCTTGCGATACTGCTGCCGTGGCAGGTTCTTTTCCCGGCGACGCCGAGAGCAAAATCTCCTGAACGCGATCACTCCCTGGTTCTTCGATGTACCGCTTGGCCAGCGCCGAGGAGTCGAAAAAGACGTTCACAGCGAGGATCGCCTTTCCTCCAGCACGGCCTTGCTGAGCGAGTCTCCAGCCGTCGCCAGACGCAAACCGGGGCGTTTCCATGCAGGTTGGTTTTCATGCGACTCTGCCGCAACGATCCTTGCAACCGGTTTGCGATGGCGGAGCACGCAGATGCTCTCGCCCTTCTCGACGAGGTTGAGAACCTGGGACGCATTCTTTCGGAACTCGGTGAACGTGACGGTTTTCATGTTCGGGAGGCTTTTTTCAAAAATCTACTCATATTGTACGTTTTGTACGTTCTTGCGCATAGATGTGCAGTTATGAATCGCATGCCAGACGCAGCACAAGCTTCTGGAACCACCACCTGAGCGGCATGGCTGGTTGACGATCATCTCAGAGCGGCGAGGCTGCGACTGAAGTGGGCTTTTGCAGCGTGCGCCAGCCCTGCCATGCCAGCCAGGCGATGACGGGGACGTATTCGAGCGCCAGCATCAGCGGAGAGTTGCGATAAGGCTGGCCTGCCGCATAGGCTACTACCGGGGAGTAGCCGAGCACGCAAGTGATGGTCATCAGCATCCACGGCGCGCTGGGCTCAAGGCACAGGAAAGGCACGGTCCATGTGAAATACCAGGGGAAGGCATTGGGCGAAAGCAGCAGCAAGCCCGCGGTCAGAAAAAGCCCGGCGCGAAATAACGGCATCTGGCTTCGGATAGCGTGCAGGGTCAGACCCAGGACGAGCACAACCGCTACGAATTCGGCCTGAGCCTTTGACGCCGAGGCCAGGCGGATGATCCGAAAGAGACTGTCATTGCCCTCCCATCCGGCGGCGTAGTGGGAAAGCCCGTGAAAAAGCTGCCGTCCGGCGCTCACAAAGGGCAAATAGGCAAGCGCTGCAACGCCTGCAAAGGCCGCGACGTAAAACCATTTTGTGCGCCGAAGAAAAAGGGGCAGAAAGAGCACAGCAAAGAATTTGGAGGCGAAAGAAAGCCCCAGAAAGGCGTTTGACAACAATGACTTACGACTTATAATGAAAAGATGAGCCAGCATTAGGGTAAAGATTGCCAGCGAATCGTGATGCCCGCATAGGGAGAAGGATACAATCACAGCCGGATTCCAGGCATAGATTAAAACCCGATGAAGTGGCTGTTTCAGCAGGATTAGAATCCATAAGAGAACGGCAAGGGTAGCTAAGTCGAGCCCGGTAAAGAGGCGTTTGTAACCTGGAATGGTATGAACCCAGGAAAATGCGATCTCGCTGAACGGCGGATAAACCGTCGGGGTTTGGCTTCCGGTGCGCAAGGGATGCGCAGGATTCTGAAGCTTTTGCAGCCCAGGCTTGGCAGGATAAACGGTATAGGGATTCAGGGAGAGCGCTTGCACCCGACCCTCCCACTGATAACGGTAGATATCCTCTGATAAAGAGGGTGGGGCTGGAAGTAGAATGATGCGATAGAAGACTGCTGCTGCAAGGATAATCAGCAATGCAGCGCGGTTCGCGGTGAATCTCTCAATCAACCAGACGGCTGCAAGATAAAGCGCCCCAGCCAGGAGAATAAGTGAAATAAATTCCGGCACGCGCTCGTTGAGATTACTCTGGTGGCTGATATGGAAGAAAATCAGCGCCAAGCCAGCTGCAAGGAGCAGTAAGGCCGCATGGAAGCAGGCGCTCAATGCTTTGGGGTGCGGAAGCTTGGCTCGATGATCCATGTAGGAGCTATAGACTGACACTCGAAGCCCAGTGAGGAAATCGTTAACGCAATGTTGCCTTTATACCTGGCGATCTTCATAAATCCCCTCAGTCCAGTCACTCATTATATCGGTCTCGTTTTTCACAAGACACCTTTTCAGGGCCTCTATCAACCGAATGCCTTCGATCTCTCCATCATCATCCCTTATTTCGGCTGCCTCGTGGTGCTTTCCGTCTATGGCGTCCATCGTTATTTTTTGACCTACGTTTATCTGAAAAACCGCCGGAAGCTGGCGAAGCCGCCCCGGATGTTTGAGAAGCTCCCCAAGGTGACGATTCAGCTTCCGATGTACAACGAGCGTTACGTGGTGGAGCGGCTCCTTGAGGCGGTGACGCGCATCGATTATCCAAAAGAGTTGCTGGAAGTTCAGGTCCTGGATGATTCCACCGATGAAACAGCGCTCCTCTGCGCGCGGCTGGTTCAGGAATATCAGCAAGCCGGATTCCCCATCCGCTATCATCACCGCAAGAATCGGGAGGGCTTCAAGGCCGGCGCGCTGGCCCGAGGGCTCGAACAAAGCGAAGGCGAATTTATCGCCATCTTTGACGCCGATTTCGTCCCGCCGCCGTCCATCATCCGGCAAATGCTTCCTTACTTTACCGATCCCAAGGTGGCGGTGGTGCAGGGGCGCTGGACCTGGATCAACCGGCATTATTCCAATCTGACGGAAATTGAGGCCATCATGCTGGACGGCCATTTCGTCATCGAGCATGGCGCGCGCAATCTCTCCGGACGCTTCTTCAATTTCAATGGAACGGCCGGCATGTGGCGCCGGGCGGCGATTGAAGACGCCGGAGGCTGGGAACACGACACGCTGACGGAAGACACCGATCTGAGCTACCGCGCTCAACTGAAAGGCTGGAAGTTCGTTTATGATCCGCGGATTGAATGCCCCTCCGAACTGCCCGTGGAGATGAACGCTTTCAAGACCCAGCAGGCGCGCTGGGCCAAAGGGTTAATCCAGACGGCTCGCAAGCTTCTTTGGCGCATCTGGAAAAGCCCGCAGCCGCTCGCCATCAAGATTGAAGCCACGCTCCACCTCACGGCCAATATTTCATATCCCCTGATGGTTCTCTTCTCGCTCATTCTTTTCCCGGCCGTCATCGTCCGCTTTTATCAGGGCTGGTTCCAGATGCTTTACCTGGACTTACCGCTTTTTATTGCCTCCACCTGTTCCGTCGGCAGCTTTTACATGGTCGCCCAGCGCGACCTTTATCCCGAGGGATGGGTGAGCCGCATCAAATACATTCCTTTCCTGATGGCAGCAGGCATCGGACTTTCGGTGATCAACGCCAAAGCGGTGATTGAAGCGCTTTTTGACGTGAAGTCGGAATTTGTGCGCACGCCCAAGTATCGGGTGGAGGGCCGTGATACGACCTGGGAGCAGAAGAGGTATAAGCGCCGCAGCGGCTGGATTCCCTTTGTCGAACTGGGTCTGGCGGTCTACTTTCTTTACAGCACGGCGTATTCCATGAGCATCCAGAACTATCTCACCGTGCCTTTTCTGCTGCTTTTCTTTGCCGGCTATGTCTATATGGGAACGCTTTCGCTGCTTCAGGCGCCGCTTCGCCGCGCCTGGAACACTGTCCTGGCCACAGTGCGTTCGCGCGCCGTTCCGGCGGAGACGGAAACCGTGGGTTCTTGACGAGCTCCGAATCTAATCATGTGTCACTAACGTTTCTGGACAATGTGTGATCATGGCCAAGATGGCCATGCCACAACTGTGGCACGGGCGTCCCGCCCGTGGGTTCGGTCCAGGTATTTATGTGACATATGCTAGGGTCTACCGCGCCACCGGCAAGCCGGCGCTTTCCCACCCTTTCAAACCTTCCTGGTAGACTTTCACCCTGGCTTTATCGAAGCCGTTGCTCAGCGCGATGCGCGCGGCGGCGCGACTGAATGCGCAGACATCATCCGGCGAGCCGCTGCGCTCTCCGCCTTCGTAGAACACGATCACCTGATTGCGTGGCAGCGTATTCCACTTCTGCTGAATTTCTTCCACCGGAATGTTGATGGCGCCAGGAATGTGGCCTTTGGCAAAATCCTGCGCCGAGCGCACGTCAACAAAAAGAGGCTTGGGATCGCTTTTGAAGAGCTTCTCCGCCTCAGGCGTATGAATGAGCGTGGGCTGCTCGAGTTTGGCCTCATCAGGATTGCAGGCCAGGGCCGATTGCGGCTGGGCTTGGGAGAAGACGTTGCCGCCTAAAGTTGTGCCGGGATTGGAGCTTGGGAAGGGGGATGACCCTAAGGGCGCCGCTGCCGTTCCTGATGAAGCGCTTGCCGAGGGTTTTGCAGGCGATGTGGATGGGGCAGAAGAGGAACCCGGAGTTTGCGCGCTAGCGGCGACCGCGGCATGGTCGGCAAGCTGCTGATCGAGAAGGTGGGAGAGTTCCGTATAGTCCGGCGCGCCGATCAGCATCTGGTGACCCACAAAAAAGGTGGGCGGCCAGTGGACGCCCAGCGCTTTTGCATCTGCGATATCCTGCTGAACTCGAGCTGCCATGCGGCCGCTGGAAAGACACTCATCAAATTTCTGCGTGTCCAGCCCCAGTTGGGCGGCATAACGCTTAAGCGCGTCAACACTCAGGTCCGGCTGCTTCTGGTAAAACAGTTCTTCCGCCTGCCAGAATTTTCCCTGTTCGCCGGCGCACTCGGTGGCTTCAGCGGCTTTCTCCGCCTGGGGATGAATGCTGGTTAAAGGAAAGTGGCGGAAAACGAAACGCACTTTGCGACCGTATTGCTGAAGCATTTTGAGAACAGTCTTCTGGGCGAGCCCGCACATGGGGCATTCGAGATCGCCAAATTCCACCACCGTTACCGGGGATTGCAAATCGCCGGTTGCGTGACTGGCAGGCCGCACCAGCCTTGCATCAAGGGCCGCGGCGGCGGGCTGTTGCGGCGCTGGAACAGCCTCTCCCGAACGGGAAAGGCGTATAAAGGCCGGAATGCCAATGATCAAAGCGAGAATAAAGAGAATGAATTGCCCCCGCGCCGCCGAAAGAGCCGCGCTGCCCTGCGGGGGTGGTCCGGGTCTTGCAACCCCATAAATCGCAAAGGCAAAAATCAAGACCACCGTAACGGCTGAGAGCACGCACCAGGCGCACCAGGCATGAAGCACAAAAGCCTCAATGCCGGAAAGAACGAGCGAAGCGATAAACCCGACAGCCGCAATGGCCAGGGTCGCATATCGGATCACGGCGTAAAGCACCGAGCCGCCAAGACTCTCACCAAACGCCAGCAGCGCCAGCGCGCCATACATGGCCACTCCGAACAAAGGCAGCGGCAGTCCCCAGAGTTGGGAATAGGAACTGGCGCGCGCAACGTCGCAGCCGGTTCCCAGGCAAACCAGAGGATGAGACGGCGAAGTGTAAACCCACAGCAGGTAGATCGAATCGAACAGACCAATCAGACTCAGCGCTAAAATCAGAAATCTTCGCATGGTCATTATTCTACCGCGTGTCGCAACTCGTGGTGTATGATGGCCTGACTTAGTGAGGATTACCGATATTTTACAGCGAGGAGGTACATCCTTGGATTCCCAAAACAAGCGCGGAGTGCAGAAGTGGACAAGACGACAATTCATGAAAGGCATGGGGGCGGCCAGCGTGGCGCTCGGTTCGGGAAGCGGGCTCGCCGCCGCTAACCCGGCGGAGCCGGGTCAGGGCGCATCCGAGCCGCCCATTCAAGCCACACTGAAGATCGATCTCGAACGGCGCCTCGGCGAGGTGGATATTAACATCTACGGCAACTTTATCGAGCATATTGGCCGCTGCATTTATGGGGGAATCTACGAGCCTGACTCTCCCCTGGCTGATGCTGATGGCGACCGCAAGGACGTGCTCGACGCCGCCCGCAAGTTGCGCGTCACCCAGCTTCGCTGGCCGGGCGGGAACTTTGCCTCAGGCTACCACTGGCAGGATGGAATCGGCCCCAAGGCGAAGCGCCCGGCCCGTTACAACCTGGCCTGGTTTCAGCTTGAGCCGAACCAGTTCGGCACGGATGAGTTCCTGAAAGTCTGCGGCAAGATCGGCGCTGAGCCTTATCTTTGCGTCAATATGGGCACCGGAACGATGGATGAAGCAAGCTATTGGGTTGAATACTGCAATCATCCCGGCGGAACCTATTATTCGGATCTGCGCAAGCAGAACGGCCACGCGGAACCTTACAAGGTGAAGTACTGGGGGCTGGGAAACGAAATGTGGGGCCCGTGGCAGATTGGCCACAAGGACGCCACCGATTACGCCAAAGCAGCGGTCGAGTTCGCCAAGGTGATGAAGTGGATGGACCCCAGCATCAAGCTGATCGCTTGCGGCAATGGCGATCCTGACTGGGATCGCCCGGTGCTTCAGGCGCTCGCCCAGCACGCGGACTATATTTCCGTTCATTATTACGCTCTGACGGATGAGCTGAAAGACGACTACGAAATCCTCGGCTCGACTGCGGAATTGGACGCGCTTCTACGCGCGTCAGCGGCCACGGCGCGGGAAGTCTCCGCCAAGGCGCATCGGTCGACGCCCATCTATACCGCGCTCGATGAGTGGAACATCCTTTACAACTGGTCTGACGGCGCGAAGCGCAACGACGTGCATAAATTCGAGGTTCCTTACAACCTGCGCGACGCGCTCTGGGTGGCCGCTGCTTTCAATGTGATTCACCGCCATTGCGCCAGCGTGCGCTTCGCCAATCTGGCTCAATTGGTGAACGTGATCGCGCCCATCCAGACCCAGCCGGATTCCATCCTGTTGCTGACCACTTACTATCCTCTCGAACTCTATGCCAGCCGCGCCGGCCGGGTTGTGCTGGATGTCCTCAACGAATCGCCTCAGTTTTCCACGCGCAATTTCGGCGACCAGCCGTATCTGGATGTGATGGGGACCTATGATGAAGGCGAGCGGATCGTAAAGCTTGCCGTCGTGAACCGGCGAAAGGAAGGAGACGCGCTCGCCACGATTCAGTTTGAGGGTTTGTCCGCAAAAGGCCCTGGACGCGCCTTCCTCATCACGGCTCCCAGCCTGGATGCTCAGAATACGCTTGACCGCCCCCATACGGTCAGCATCCGGGAAGCGCATTTTACCGGCTCCGGTGACCGCTGGCAGTATCGTTTCCCCCGCCATTCAATCACCTGGCTGGAATTTTCCGTGTAGCCCCATGCAGAACCTCGACTCGACAAGCGGCGGATTGCGCCTTATATTCCTAGCTATCTTAGGATTATGGGGTGAATGATTGGCTTTTGATGAACTGCATAACAGCGCAGTCATTCCCGCGAAGGCGGGAATCCCATTGTGGCCGCCGCTTTCGCGGGAATGACCGGGTCAGAACTTTCAGGGCAAAATGACCATGCGGAAGCGCTCAACGCCAGAATGACAAGCGAAGGGCCTGAAATGACGATGCCAGCAGGGACGGGAGCCGTTCGGGGGTGTGGTCTCAGGCTGCACGACGCCATCCGACAGTAGCGGCGGTGTCCTCACCGCTGAAATGCGCTGAGCAGAGCGAAGGGGCTTCGCCGCTCCAGCGCGCCTTTCAGCCTTTTTATCATTCATCAACTCGATAGCCCCGGCTCTGAAAGCCTCCTCATCACGGTCTCAGGATTAATTTGATCTGGGTTGTATCAGGCTGGTCGAGGGCCTCAAAGAGCTTCTGGCCTTCCTTAAGCGGCGCTTCAGTCACCCAATCCTGATAATCGATGCGTCCTTGCGCTATCCACTCAACCGCGCGTTGAAACTCATTCCTCCCATATCCGTAAATGCCCGCCAGATGAATCTCGCGTCGGATGAGTTCCACGCAATCAAAAGTTGTGTCCGCCTCGCCCATTCCCACCAGTCCCACCAAGCCTCCGGTTGCCACCAGCTTCAGCGCCAATTGCCGGCTCGACGCAAATCCCGCTGCATCCAGGACGGCGCGACAGGCATCCTCGCCGAAGAACGACTCAAGCTGTAAAGTGGCATCAGGGTCCCGGGGATTTACCACCAGATCAGCGCCAAATCTCCGAGCCAGAGCGGCCCGATGCGGATTCATTTCCGTCACTGCAATTTTCGGGAAGAGTCTCTCCATACCGTTTGGCGCGCTGATTTGCTTGGCGACCTGGAGCATCAGCAGCCCAATGGCGCCCGCGCCTAAAATGGCAAGCGGCCCCGGATCCGTTTGCGCATATTCGACGAAATGAAGAGCATTGGCGAGCGGCTCAACCAGCGCGCCGGCAACGAAATTCATGGAGGAAGGCAGCGGATAGAGGTTTTTCGCAGGGGCTTTGAGATACTCGGCGAAACCGCCCGCCAGGTGCATTCCCATGAGCTTCCGCTGACGGCAGAGGCGTTCCCGGTCGGTGGCGCAGAAGCGGCACTGGCCACAACCAATAATGGGATAGATAGCCGCAAAATCGCCCGGCCGAAGCGAGGCCGCCTGCGCGCGCACCTCTTCGACAACCCCGGCCATCTCGTGACCTAAGATCAAGGGAGGCACACGCCCACGACTTTTCCCCAGCCAGCCATGAACGTCGGAGCCGCAGACACCGATGGATTCAACTCGCACCAGAGCTTCTCCAAGGGCAGGCTCAGGGTCAGGCCATTCCTGCCACGCAAGGCGCTTGGGCGCTGTATAGACAAGTGCTTTCACGCTTCACCTCTCCTTAAAGTATGGCGCTCGGAAAACATTCTGGGCATCGCCACCACAGCGGGGGCTATCAGGTTGCTGAAAAAAGTTCTGACCCTTGTCATTCCGACTCTTTCGCCTGTCATTCTGCCTTGAAAAATATGCCGATATTTCGGCACGCAACCCAAACACCTGCTAGTCTCGGCGTAATTTTTATCCTTCGGGATGTCGCAAAGCGACATGGCAGACTGAGCGCAAGCGAAGAATCCCTGCATTTTAACTCAGGATAAACTCAGCGAGGAATCTCGCCCTGCAAATAAAGGACTGGCGAGATTCCTTCCTCGCAATCTCGGGACCGCTTGCGGCTCTTCGGAATGACAGGCTGCGAGAGCTTTTCAGCAACCTGCTACAGGGCTGCCAGCCGCTGCAATTGCGGATAAATCGCTTCCGCCTGAGCGCGGGTTTCCTCCAGGCTTCCCGAGCAATCGATGACGAAATCCGCCCGACGGCGCTTTTCTTCCACCGGCATCTGAGCGGCAATCCGCGCTTTCGCTTCTTCCCGAGACATGCCGGTCTTCGCCAAAAGCCGCTCGATTTGTTGCCTGGGCTTGCACCAGGCCACGAGGATTTTACTGAATTTCTCCTCCACGCCGGCCTCATAAATCAGCGCCGCCTCGACAATGATCACCGACCCGGGGTTTTCACGATGAAATTGCGCGGCCAACTCTTCCTGCCGAGCGATAATCTTGGGGTGCAGGATTGAATTGAGCTTTCGCAGCCGCTCACGGTCCTTAAAGACAACCGCGCCCAGTCGCTTCCGGTCGATTTCGCCCGCGCTGTCCAGGACCTCGCGGCCAAAGTTTTCAATAATTTCATCATACGCCGGGCTGGGCCGGAGGAGCAGTTCATGCCCGATCTGGTCGGCGTTAATCACGCGCGCTCCGAGCGCGGTGAAAAAGCTCCCCACGATGGTCTTCCCGCAGCCAATGCCGCCAGTTAAACCGAAACAGGAAAAAGTAAGAATAGCCGGCCTCTGTTTAATGACTCGATGGGATGGCAAACCAGGACGACCGAACTCCGACGCAATGTCATCCTCGTCGCAAGCGCGCTGCGTGCACCGTGTTCGACATCAGCATGGCAATGGTGAGCGGGCCGACTCCGCCCGGCACCGGAGTGTAGGCGCCCGCCGCCTCTTTCACATCCTCAGGCTGAACGTCTCCTATCAGAATAAATCCCTTCGCCTGAAGACGTTCGAGCGGGCCACTTGAATCGTGGAAGATGGCTCGAACCTCTTCCGCCCGTGTCAGGCGGCTGGTCCCCACATCAATCACCGTTGCGCCCGGTTTGATGAAGTCCTTTGTAATCAGGGCCGGCTTCCCCATGGCGGCCACCAGGATATCCGCCTCGCGGGTGACGGCTACCAGGTCGCGCGTCTGTGAATGGCAGATGGTGACGGTCGCGTTCTGGTGCAGAAGGAGCATCGCCATGGGCTTGCCCACCATATCGCTGCGGCCCACCACCACCGCCCGCGCCCCGCGAATCGGAATCTGGCTGCGATCGAGAATCTGAATGACTCCCGCGGGGGTGCAGGGAACCATGCCGGGCCGCCCGCTCATCAGCTTGCCCGCATTCACAGGATGAAGACCGTCTACATCCTTCTTCGGATCAATCGCCGGCAAAACCCTTTTCGCATCGATCTGGGATGGCAGAGGAAGCTGCACCAGAATTCCATCGATGGAATCTTTTGCATTCAGATCCCCGATTAATTTAAGCAACGCTTCGGTGGAGGTTTCTGTTGGTAGCTCAATCCGCTCGCTATAAAGCCCGAGCAATTCACATGCTCGAACTTTGTTGCGCACGTAAATCTGCGACGCGGGATTCTCTCCCACCAGTACCGCAGCAAGGCCGGGCGTGATACCGCGCGATTTGAGGGCAGCAATCTCCTGCTTCAGCTCCTCCTTAATTGCGTCGGCGATTTGATTGCCATTCAGTACGCGAGCGCTCAATGGATTCTCCTGGACGCAGGATTTCGTGTGAATGATGCGTTGAGCAGAAGGACCAAGTTATTTAAATGCAACTTGTTGTCGCCCCTCTGAGCGCCACCGGACGTGAGCCGGCTGGGACTCGAACCCAGAACCCCTGCCTTAAAAGGGCAGTGCTCTACCATTGAGCTACCGGCCCATCACCTAACCTACAAGGCTACAACAGCGCATAAGTCTTCGTAAACTGGAAAATGCGCTTGCGGCATTGAGCGAATGCGGCTGAAGCCGATGGGGTCCCACCCATTTCATCTCAAAAGTCTTAATTTTATTTAATCTAATATATATAATTTAAATTAGTTAAAATCTAATTTATACGAGCGTGACTTCGACCACGCCGAATGGAAGAAACCAAAGAGGGACAATTTCGGTCGTTGAGGTCTATGCGAGGCATAAAAGAGTTGTGCCGTGTGAGTCTTAGGCCCGCAAGCAGACCTTCGTTGTCATTCTCACGAAAAGCGGTGGAGGATTTCAATTTTTGTGAGAATGACACAGCCATTTTCATGACATATGGTGGGCCAAGAGCTTATAGGAGGTATGAATAAATGGGGGGTGAATATCACCCTGAGCTATGGCGAAGTATCCAGTATTTTATTTTCAGTCAAGTACCGGATGCTCCACTGCTTTCAACATGACATATCTCAATATCTTCACACCTCCTAACGGCATCTGCGCTTGTTTTTACTCTGCTTGTTTCACGTGGAACATCTCAATTCCGTGAACGCTACTTAAAAAAACTTTGTTCCACGTGAAACGTGGCAACAACATCTTTCCCATCCTTCATTTTCAACAAGAGTTAAGGCCGTTCGATCCCCCCAGTCTTTTCTTTTAACTTGCCAACTGCCAGTGCCTTTTGCTAGATTTTGATTTCCAATAGTGCCGTGGCGCGCATCATCGCAATCGCAAATCAGAAGGGCGGCGTGGGAAAAACCACCACCGCTATCAATCTTGGAGCGGCCCTTGCCAGCCGGGAGATGTCGACTCTTGTGGTTGATTTTGACCCGCAGGCTAACACAACTGCCGGCATGGGATACCAGCGGGACCCGACACGCCGATCAGTTTACCAAGGCCTTCTTAATGACGTACCTTTCGACGATTTGGCTCTCAAAACACCCGTAGATCGCCTCTTTATCGTTCCTTCAGAAAAAAATCTTGTCGGCGCTACACTGGAACTGGCAAACAGACCGGACAGGGAGCAAATATTACGGCAAAAACTGGAGCTTATCCGCTCGCAATACAATTTTATTCTCCTCGATTGCCCACCGGCCCTCGACCTGCTTACGCTCAACGCTCTTGTCGCCGCAGACTCAGTTCTGATTCCTGTACAGTGTGAATACTTCGCATTAGAGGGGGTTTCAGAACTTCTGGACACTCTGATCCGCATCCGAAGATCTCATAACCCCAAGCTGGCCGTCGAAGGAATCCTTCTGACGATGTTTGATGACCGCACTAATCTTTCTCACCAGGTTCGAGACGATTTGAAAGACTTTTTCGGCGATCAGGTCTTTGATACGCTGATTCCACGTAATGTCCGCCTGGCTGAGGCCCCAAGCCATGGCCAGCCCATCCTCCTATACGACCCCACCTGCCGGGGCGCTGAAAGCTATCTTCAACTCGCCAAGGAGATCATCGACCATGACTCGAAAGGCCCTGGGGCGCGGGCTTAGCGCCTTGATTGGCGAACCCGAAGCGGCTAGTTCTTCCATGCAACAAGTTCCTGTAGATTCGATTGATCCGAATCCCTTCCAGCCTCGTCGTCTTGTAGCAGAAGATCGCCTGCAAGAGCTTGCCGAATCTATTCAATCCACTGGGGTGGTGCAGCCAGTCCTTGTCCGAAAGGCTGGTGACCGATATCAGTTGGTGGCAGGAGAAAGGCGATGGCGCGCCGCTTGCCGCGCCAAGCTTCAAACCATCCCCGCCATTGTACGCGACTTGCAGGACAGCGAGGCATTGGAGATTGCCTTGACAGAGAACATCTTGCGCGAGGACTTGTCTTCTATCGAGGTCGCCCATGCCTACCAAGCCCTTCACGAAAAGTTTGGCTATAGCCATGAGGAAATTGCAGCGCGGTTGGGATTTGACCGCTCGACGGTCACCAATACTCTGCGCCTGCTAAAACTTCCTGTTGAAGTTCAGGAATTGATTGAAAATAAATCGATTAGCTCGGGACATGCGCGGGCTATTTTGTCTTGTTCGACTGCGGAAGCTCAAATCCAGCTTGCAAAAAAAATCGTCAAAGACGGACTTTCTGTCAGGCAGGCGGAGCGCTTAGCATCTTCATTAAAACCAGAGCGTTCACAGAAAGATGTGGAGGAACCAGTTGCCAAAAAGCCGGATCCCAATACCCGCGCCGCAATTTTGGAACTGGAACGCGCTTTGGGAACTCGCGTTAAAATTGTCGGGGATGAGAATAGGGGAAGAATCGAGATCAGCTATTATTCCGCCCAGGACCTTCAACGACTCTATGAGCGCATTCTTCAAAAATGAATTCGGTGTGATCTGGTTTTCATGGCAAGATCGTCTTGCATTGCATCTAATCGGGTGAAAAGGAGGGAACTATGGCATTTCGTTTGGGCAGGGGCAAGAATGTTGCCGATCTCATCAAGCATAGCGTCATCGCCATGATTGAGCCGGGGGCCGAAATCGAAGGCAAAATGCGAATTGCCTCAGGAACGGCGCGGCTTAATTCACATTTCAAGGGCGAAATCCAAGGAGAAGGAACCCTGATTGTGCCTGAGCGTGGCGAAGTCGAAGCTGACATCAAGGTTAAATCGGTGGTGATTACCGGAAAAGTGAAGGGCTCCGTCCACGTCACCGACCGCATTGAGATTAAGGAGCGCGGCATCGTTCTGGGTGATGTTTATACGCCGGTTCTGGTGGTCGAGCCTGGCGGCTATCTGGACGGCCAATGCCACATGCCGGCGCAGACCACGGAGGCGCAGAAGGTCCCCGGGGTCCAGGATCAACCGCGCGAGCTATGAGTCCCTTGCGGAGTTCCAGCTTATCAAAGCTGCTCGCCAAGAGCCCATTCGCGGAGAGATCGCCCTTCGTATAGGCTACTAATGTAGCTTACTACCCTTCCCTATTCTTTCACAACTTCAAAGGTGAACTCCATCTGCTTTCCCCGCACGATGAAGCATAAGTACATTTCCCAGAAGCGCCGGAACCACACAAAATGGTTCACCAGCCACTGGACCCCCAGCCATTTCCAGAGCCGCGCCAGTTCCACATGAAGGGCGCGCTCGCGCAAATCAAGCCGCGTATACCAATGGCGCTGGCCATGAATCTGCCCAAAATAGCGGAAAGAGAAGCTGTTCAGGTGCCATCGGTGCGTCGGATCGCACCAGGAGATGAAGTCCGTGTAGTGGGGCGTCACCAGATAAATCGTCCCGCCGGGCCTGGTCACGCGGTGAATTTCCGACATCGTTTTCATGACGTCGTTCAGATGCTCGATCACATGAACCCCGCGGACCTGGTCAAACCAGTCATCTCGAAATGGCAATCCGTGGTTGAGATCGCAAATGACATCGGCTGCCGTCGCATCTTGATTGGAGTCTACCCCGACCGCCCCCGGGGCCTTCGTCCTGCCGCAGCCTAGTTCTAAAACCCTTTTCACCACCGGTCGGCATCTCCCATTCGCACTGAAAAACTCACGCCTCTCAGCCTGGATCCCATCATCGCGCGTAGCCGCGCTCCATGTACCACTGGGCGGCGCGACGCAGGGCGTCTTCAGCAGGGCCTGGCTGGAAGCCCAGCTCGCGGATCGCCTTTGAAGCATCCACCCACATCTTATGCCGGGCCATGCGAACACCCTCGAGTGGAATTTGTGGCGGATCGCCGAACAGCACGGCGATGGCGTTCTCAACATACGCCGCCGCCAGGGCCACGGCATGAGGAATTTTCCAGCGCGGCACAGGACGTCCACTGAATTCTGCGAGCACGGTGAAGATCTCCTTCAAGGTCATATTGCGTCCACCCAGCAGATACCGCTCGCCCACCCGTCCGCGCTCAGCGGCCAGGATATGTCCTTCGGCCACGTCTTCGACTGCCACAATGTTCAGCCCCGTATCCACGTAAGCCGGAATTTTGCCGTTCAGAAAGTCCACAATCATGCGACCCGTGGGCGTGGGTTTCCAATCGCCAGGGCCGATCGGCGTGGTGGGGTTCACCACGACCACCGGCAAGCCTGCCTGCGCGGCGCGCAACGCTTCAAGCTCGGCAAGAAATTTTGACCGCTTATAATGACCGACCATTTCCGCAAGCAGCGGCCGGGCGCTCTCATTCGGAAGATCCTGATCCCGCGGCGAGACGATGGTTCCCACGGTGCTGGTGTGGACAAACCTTTCGACGCCGGCCGCATGCGCCGCCTGAAGCAGGTTATGCGTGCCCTCCACATTGCATTGATAGATTTCTTCGGGATGCTGCGCCCAAAGCCGGTAATCAGCAGCCACGTGATAGACGCGGCTCACACCTTGCAAGGCCGTCTCCAGGGAAGCCCGCTCTCGCAGGTCTCCCGTAGCGCGCTCAAAGGGAAGCTTCTCAATCGCGGTGAGGTTGCTCGTCGGGCGCGCCAGCACGCGCACACATTCGCCGCGCGCAACCAGCGCGCGCACCAAGTGACTCCCCACGAAACCGCTGGCGCCGGTGACGAGCGAGATCACAGAAGACTATTCAGTGAGGAAGAAAGAGGACTGGCTTGCGGGCTGGTGAGGTTCCATTTCAGCATCTTCCAGCTATCGCCCAGCTTCCGGTTGGCGCCGAGCACGGCCGAGGGTTCATAGCCCGCATGCACCATGCAATGCTCGCAGCGCGGGTCGCGGCCACGCCCGTACTTTTCCCAGGGTGTGCTTTCCATGAACTCCTTGAACGTCGGATAATGCCCGTCGGTAATAAGATAGCATGGGCTTTTCCAGCCGCGCGGGTTATAAGTGGGATTCCCCCACGCGGTGCACATCAACTCGCGGTCGCCCCGCAGGTATTCGAGGTAGATGGGCGAAGTCATCAAGTTGTGCCTGGAAAGGAATTGGGTCGCCGAACGGAACTTTTCCCGCACCTCCTCGCGCGACATGAAGATTTCCCTGGTCTGCACGGCGGCGTAAGAATAAGCCGGAGAGATCATGTGCCCGTCAACGCCCAGCGTGTGCAGGTAATCGAGCAACTCCGCGATCTCGTTGAGATTCGTCTGCTTGAAAATGGTGGTGTTGGTGCAGACCAGAAATCCGGCGTCTTTCGCCGCCTTGATACCCTCGATGGCTTCGCGGAAAACGCCCTTCCGCTCGACGCACAGATCGTGAGTCTCTTCCATGCCATCCAAGTGCACGTTGAAAAAGAAGCGCGAGGTGGGCTGGTAATCCTTCAGTTTCTTGCGGATAAACATCCCGTTGGTGCAAAGATAAATATGCTTCTTCCGGCCCAGAATCTCGCGCACCAGCCTCGGCAGGTCGGGATAGATCATGGGCTCGCCGCCGCAGATGGAAACAATGGGCGCTCCGCACTCATCCACCGCCGCGAGGCACTGCTCAACCGTCAGCTTGTCCTTAATTGTGGACTTATATTCGCGGATGCGGCCGCAACCGGTGCAGGTCAGGTTGCAGGCATGCAGCGGCTCCAACATCATGACCAGCGGGAATCTTTCGATCCCTCGCAGGCGCTTGCCGCCGATATACTTCGCCAGATCAACCGTCATCCGAAGCGGAAATCTCATAAGGTTTTTTCTCCCACGCGGTTCCTGCCGCGAGCGCCAGAGGCTCGGCGCTTCCCGTTCAGTCTTAAAGAAATGGCAACTTCAGACCTACACTCAAGTTTGCCGCGCCTTGGCCCGTTTCGTCAACTTGCACATCAAAAGTCACGTCGGTATTCTGCGAAAGCGGTTCGCGCGACGGATGTATTCAATGGCTGGTCACTGACGCTTATCCGGGGGGAGAAAAATAGTCCCTAGCGGAGCACGAAATGCATCAAGACCACCATTTAAGCTCTGCCTCTCAAGTTTACCTATTGCTTGCGTATTCAGTTGCATTCTGAATTCATCGTCCAGATAGATCAAGCCATTATCGAATGCCCCGTGGTACGTGGGCGCAAGCGCAATGCCGTTGCGAACGTCATCAGAACTATCAGGAGCTCCCACGGGCAGGATGTGGGCTGCATCGACAAGCCTCAATTGTACCCGCGTTACCGCACACCTGCTGCCGTATGCAAAGAGTACCTGAAGCCGAAAGGAGCCGAGGCGCGAAAGGCGACTTACCGCCTGGATAACGCGCCGTCGATCTGCAGAAAGTGTACGGATCTCCTCCGGTGTAACTTGCCTTTGGGATACAGCCTTTCCAAGTAGGCGTAATAGGTTTCCTTCACGACCATATCTATGCAGGCTCTCCGCATTCAATGCGTAATTAATTAATTGATCTGGTCTGATCCCCACAGCGATTTCGTCATTGCTCTTGCGATGAAAGCTTAAGCCCTCGTTCTGAGCTCTTTTAACGGCTTCGATATCGATCTGTACGGACGGAGAACCTGTGGTGAATGTGCGATGACGGTTAAGATCGAACCCGGCGAATAAATCCAAGGCAGGATCGTACCCAAGGAGTAATGCGGGGCCATCTCCCGGAATATCAAGTGGGGATGTCACCGATGTCATCTGAATTCGATACTCATTAGCAAGCTGGGGTCTCCCTCCAAATGTAAGGGTCCAGATATAAACTGTAAGTATCGTTTCTGAACTCTCTGGTGAGACAAGCGAAAACCGACAGGGTTGTTGGCGATACGGAGATATCAAAACGCCAGAATATCCAAATTCTTGAATAGCGTGCAAAACCGCATCTATAAGTTCCTGGGGCGGCAGGCTTGGCATTACTTCTTCACCCGATTCAGGATACGCGTCTTACCGCCATCCGATAGCAAAGGTTCCTCTCTTCCATTCCAGAGCAATGCAGGATGAAACACTTTATACCAACCTTGTTCGCGGGAAGTATCAGCCGAAAAGAGAGATTCTTGCTTCGGGTGTGCACCCTTCTCGAATCTCCCTAACGCACCCTTGAGGTATTCCTCAACAACCTCAACGCATATCCATCTCCGCCGCAGGCGCTCGCAAACTTCACCGGTAACACAGCTTCCCGCAAACGGGCCCAAAACTAGATCGCCTGGATCAGTGAGCATTCGAATAAAAAATTCCGGAATGGCTGCTGGAAATCTGGCTGGATGCGGAGGCAAACCATGCTTCCTACAATATCGGAGATAGTATGAGTTACTTTCCGTATTTGGAACTGCAATTAGATTAGCTGGAATTGCAGCACCGTTATCGACCGAAAATTTGGCACTGATATCGTGGCCGCTCGGACGCAGCTTGGGACGATAACCTTTCTTGAGCAAGCCACGCATTGAATTACTGTAAGGAGCTAAAACACGACGATTACTCGCTTTAGGCCACGGGGTGGGCGAGAACCACCAGATGCAGTCCACAGCATCTTTAGCCCGTATTCTTCTCACTGTTACCCACTCTGCAGGGGTCGGCAACTTAGCCGGATTCCACCAGAAGAATTCCTGAGCGAGATAGAATCCTATTTTCTTGCTCAGCATGATTGCGAGCTCGTAATGGTAAAGACTTCGGGTCGGCTGGCCTGGGATCCAAGCACCGCCAATGTCGATCACCAGCGAGCCTGAGGGTTTGAGAATCCGCTTGAATTCTAAACCAAATGGCTTAAACCACTTTAAATATTCGTCAGCATCGACATTGCCATACTTCTTCTTGCGAACCAATCCAAATGGTGGGCTTGTTACAATAAGGTCTACAGAGGACTCGGTAAAATACTCCGCCATGAATTCCAGTGCATCATCCAGAAACATAGCTCCATATTTGGTTGTGTTGTAAGCCTCGAGCATCGACGCATTCCGGGCAAGAAGCTGCTGACTCATAAAGGCTGATGATGCTGTGTTATTAAGTCTTCAAAATAAGGTCTATGCATATTGAAGACTGTATAAGGCGTGGCAAATCTTTCCTTCATCATCTAATGATGGCCGGCCTGGTAGTAAAACGTGGGATTCTTCAGTTTTTCGAGGGCAATAGCCCAGTCTTTGCCTCCACCCGTCATTTTCCACTCGACAAAAGCCGCGCCGGGACCCGCCCATCGCTCAAAGTGCTTAACAGCGGTTGCGTGCGGCTCGGCGCTTACGAATTCTTCCATACTGATCCGGTCAGTCCATACGGAAAGCGTCCAAAATTGCTTCTTCAGCAGGTTCGTACGCAGGCTGTATCGGATGATGCCTGGGGAACGCCTGAGCTGTTCTTCCACGCGCATCGACATTCTGATGAACGGAATCAGGTGGCTCCACTTTTTCAAAGGCAGAAAGGTGGCGATATAAATTAGCTCATCGCCATCGCTTGCTGGGTTCACTTCGCCCCATTTCTCCATGAACCCGCTCCTCACTTACCCAACCGGCGGTGAGGACACCGCCGCTACAAAATCCTGACATGCCGCTCTGAAGGGTGGCGCCATAATCCCTCTCGGCGCAAAACTTGCGTCTCATTCCAGATTAGCGGCCAGATGCTGCTTCGTGCGGCAACAAGCGGCCTTTGCGCACCTGGAAGGCGTCGCCGCGCCAACTGACGCGGTTATGGCAAAGGCTGGCAAGCCAGGTGCAGAAAGCCACTGCATCGCGCGTGGGCACCAGCCACCATCTTTTGCGAAGCGCCGAATCCTTTAATCCCCACACGCCAACGGTCCACGCCATGAAATACCGGCTGGCCAAGTAAGCCGCAAGGTAAAGCCAAGCGACCTGCGCGGAATGTGCCGCAGCCATGGCGACCAGCGAGAGCGGCAAACCTTGCGTGAACAAGAGCCCCAAATGCCCCCACGGGCGCGAATTGCGCACGCCCACCGACCATCGCAATTGTCGCTGCCAATAGCCCGCGAGCGATTGCGAAGGCAGAACGATCGGGACGACGTAGGAGAGCATTTCGACCCGATATCCCCGCTCCGCAATGCGGTAGCCCAACTCGTAATCATCCAGCAGGAAATCGGCAAGCTCTTCGTAACCGCCAATCTCCGCCAAGTGATGGCAGGTGGTCGCAAGCGTAGCGCCCAGGGCAAACCGAGTTCCCGAAAATTGCCGGGCCACCAGGACGCTGGCCAGAAAATCGGTGCTGAGCGTCAGAGCTTCCAGGGAGTCCGCCCACGTATTTTCCTGCACGCCCCGATAAAGGCAGGTCACAGCGCCGATCTGCGGATCGTGGAACGGAGCGACGATGGCCCGCAAGCCTTCCGGCGCCATTCGCACATCGCTATCGCTCACCACCATCAACTCATAACGGGCCTCGCGCGCAAGGTGCGCCAGGACGGAAGCTTTATCATTCGGACCAAGGCGCTGAAGGCCCGTGAAAAGGCGGATGGAGCGGTCGGGAAAGTCGCGAATCAGCTTTTGAATGACGGGAACGACAGGGTCTGAAACGTCGCTGACGCCGAACAGAATCTCATACTCCGGATAATCCAACCGGCAGAAGCTGGCAAAATTCTCGTAAGCTTCGCGATCGACGCCCCGCACGGGTTTCAGGATGCTGACGGGCGGCGTGAAGTTTCCAGGCTCAGGCCGCTCTCGGCTGAAGAACCGATGAGCGCACACCGCAGCCACCAGATAGTAGAGCCAGGCGGTGATGGGCAAAATGAGCAGGGCTTCCCGGACGCGCGCGAAAAGCGCTTCGTCCCTGCGCAGCAGGCTTAGCACCGCGATGAATGAGAGATGATGGAGGAGAAACATCCGCAAAACTTCACTGGCCTGAAGCTGTATCGTTGACCGGCACGCTCACCATGGGCCGCGGCCCTGCGCCCTGGCGCACGTATTGCAGCCGCTCGGCGCGAAGGCGGAGAAAGCTGACGGCTTCCTGATAAAGCCGCTTCCGCTCGTCGGCATTCCACAGCGCGTCTTTCACCAGCCGCCACACCACGCGCGGGCGGAAGTAATACTCGTCGTAGAAGCGGTTCACCGCCGCCATCATCTCCTCGCGGCTAAGTCCCGGCAGTTCGATATGCGGCAATTGATGGCCGCCTTCGTCAGTCACGGCGCTGTGCACCATGTAATTGTTTCGCGTGTAATAGTCGTATAACTCCGTCCCCGGGAAGGCGTGGGCAACAGAGACCTGGATCGTCTCAACATCCAACTCCTTGGCATAGTCGATGGTCTTCTGGATGGTCTCCGGCGTCTCGCCCGGCAATCCGATGATGAAGTCGCCGTGAATCTTGATGCCTACTTTCTTGCAGTTTTTGGCAAAGGCTTTGGCCATCTCAATGGTGGCGCCCTTCTTGATGTTCTTCAGAATCTGCGGATCGCCGGATTCAAGGCCCACTATAAAGAGCCGCGCGCCCGCATCGGCCATGGCCTTTAAAGTGTCGTAATCGCTATGCACACGCGCCGTGCACGACCAGCGGAAGCCCAGCGGTTTGAATTTGCGGCAGAGCTCGAGCACGCGATCCTTGCGGATGTTGAACGTGTCGTCGTCGAAGAAGATCTCCTTCATCTGCGGGAAGAGGCGCAACGCCTGGCGCACTTCCGCCACCACATTATCCACCGATCTAACGCGCCAGGCGTGGCCGGAAAGCGTCTGCGGCCAGAGGCAGAAAGTGCACAGCGCTGGACATCCCCGCGAGCTGTAGAAAGAGATATAGGGATGCAGAAGATAAGGGATGTTGTAATTCTCAATCGTGAGATCGCGCTTGTAAACATCGCTGGCAAAGGGGAGCCGGTCCAAATCCTCTGTCTGCAACTGCGGCCGCATGGGGTTTGAAACCACGTCGCCGTTCTTACGAAAACTGACGTTCTGTATCTCGTCCAGCGGCTTGCCCTGCGCGAATTCCACCACAGGATAGTCAAACTCGCCGCGCACGACAAAATCAATTGCCTCCGATGCTTTCAGGCTTTTAACCGGCTCGATCTGCACCGGCGGCCCTACAAAGGCGATCTTCATGTCCGGCTTGGCGGATTTGATCATCTGCGCCAGGCGGCAGTCATTCTGAAAACCGACGGTGGAAGTGAACACCACCAGAAAGTCATAATCACGCGCAATTTGAACCGTCTCCTCTGGCGAGACGTTATGCGGGCAGGCATCCAGCAGGCGGCTGTTTTCCAGCATCCCGGCCGGATAGCTCAGCCATACCGGATACCAGTAAGAGGGAATTTCCCGCGTGGCGGGGTATCGGGCGCTTGATCCGCCGTCAAAACCTTTGAAACTGGGAGGATTGAGGAACAGCGTCTTCATGGCAGAGGACATAGAATCGGCAAGGCTCCTTCGCAGTCAACATTAACAATAAGAATCACTTCCGAGTGTACAGGAAAATCGCGGAAAACCCAAGGTGAGTATGGATTTGGGCGGGTTTAAATAGGTCTGCACAGGCGGCTACTGTCTCTGCGAATCATGACGCTTAGCTGCTCACATAGACCGTGCCGGGGCTTAAGCTGGGTTTCTGGTTGAAGCTGCCATAAGTGATTCCCTGTCCTGAAGCGATATACTCCCGTAGCCTGGCCGACATCTGCCGGCAAACGTCTGGAAACTGGCTTGCCACGTCGGTGAGTTCCTGTGGGTCTTTTTTCAGGTTATAGAGCTGCGGCTTATAAGTTTCCGCCGGCGCGCCGGGACGCGTATGGAACTTGCTCAGGCGGGCCTCAGGTTTCCAGACTTCACTGTAATTCCATTCGCGCGTCCTCACGGCCCCTACCCAGCCATAAGTCTGCACCACGTATTCGTGGAGGGCGCGCGTCTCGCCCGTGACCAGCGGCCAGAAGTTTGCGCCCGTCACCCGCGCTGCCGGCTTCAGGTCCAGCAAATGAAGGAGCGTCGGCATTACGTCCTGCATCTGGACGAAACCTGAAACCTGTTTCCCGGCAAGCCGGTTGCCTGGTAAATGGATGAGCAACGGGATGTGCGTGACCTGGCCCCGCAACTTGTCGGGGCCCTTGACGAACTGGCCGTGCTCGCCCAGCATAGCGCCATGATCCGCCAGGAAAACAACGACCGAATTCTCAAATAGCCCCAACTGGCGGATCGTATCCAACAGATTGCCAATCCAGTAATCCACGCAACTTGCTTCCCCGGCATAGTTGGCGCGGAACCGCTGCTTGATCTCATCCGGCAGGGGCACAGTATCGTAGGGCGGCTCAATAAAGCTCGGGCCGGTTGCGTTGGGCATGTATTTTTCGAGAAACCGGCGCGGAGGGTCCCAGGGCTCGTGCGGATCGAAGAATTCAATGTGCAGATAGAACGGGCGCTGCTCAAAGTTCGCATTCAGCCAGCGAATGGCCGCTTGCGCCACAAGCTGCGCCAGCGACTCGCCCTCCTGCTTCCAGAGATTGCGATTCGCTTTGTACTGGCTCAGGAACTGATGCAAATGAGGGAATCGCGCCAGATAGTCAGGCGAAACCATGTCACTCACGTCAAGAAGCTGGTGCGGAGACGTGCCGTAATAGTCTACTTCCTGGCCTCGAATCCATTGCCAGGTGTGAAAGCCCTTGTTGAAGTTACGCGTCGGCTTCATTTCGTGGTAAAGGTCGCTGGTGAGCGCGGTGATATAACCGGCTTCGTTGAGCGTCTCGCTCAGCGTCACATCTTCGTTATAAAGCGCGTGCCATCCGGGCAACTGGACTGATTCAGGCTGCGGAAAGTAATAGCAGGGGATCACGCGGCGGCCGGTGTAGAGCGTGCGGCGGATGACGATGGTGGGCATCCCTTCGGGGTAGAAGTCCTTCAGGATGACCGACTCCGAGGCGAAGTGGTCGAGATTGGGCGTTTCAAGCTTTTCAAGCCACTTCGGGCCGTAGCAGGCGAGATTATCGTGCCGGAAGGTGTCGCTGACAATTACGATCAGGTTCAGGTTGTTTCCCTGCTGCTGCGGCGGCCGTTCCCAGACGGAGCCGCATAGCGAAGGTTCGCTTTCCTGCGCGGCGGCAGAAATCCCGCTTGCGCCCGCCGCAGCGCCTACGGTCGCCGTCTTCAGAAAACTCCTTCTGGAAAAGCTCAGTTTTGGCATTCAGTCCTCCATTGGGTAAACTCTACAGATTGCTGAACGCTTTGAAGATCACCGAGTTAATCAAAGTTGGCGGGCTTAGTCAACCGATGTATTGAGAGTCCAGAGCGAAAACAAATTCAACCACAGAGGGCACAGAGCTCGCGCGAGACTCTTTCTCCGTGTCCTCTGTGGTGAGTCCTTCTAAAACCGGCCGCGGGCGCGTTCCTTATGAGGCAGGATTTCCAGACAGGTGGTCCACCAACCGGTCAGGATGGTTTCAATGAATTCCTCCGGCAGGTGTTCCTGGCGCATGTCGGCAGCCAGGGCTTCGTAATCATAGGCCACAGGCAAAAACTCCACTTGAAC
Organism: Acidobacteriota bacterium; assembly: GCA_902812415.1. GTDB lineage: Bacteria > Acidobacteriota > Terriglobia > UBA7540 > UBA7540 > RH2-MAG17b. The sequence continues at coordinate 2,992 of CADDZJ010000011.1, read as the reverse complement.
GGCGCCGGAATCCGCCGAAAGCAGCGTATACCAGACATTGGTGGAGCCATCGTTTTCAGGCCGTCCCAGCACGCCAACGTTCACAAAATGTCGGTTGCCGGAGAGCGACCGATGCCATTTAATTCCCGTATGCGTCACGCAGACGATATCGGCCTGCGCCAAATTTAGCAGGTATTCCAGAAAGCAGTCCGGGCTCGTGGATTCCCAGAGGAATTCATTCATTTTGCGCGGCGAGCCGTGGCAGAGCAGCACGCGGCGATTACCTAAAGTGAAGCGGCGTGTGCCAAGAAGCGTACGCAGCCAAGCCTTATTTTCATCAGAAGTATTGCGGAAAGTATAGGAATAAGAGAGGCGAGCAAAGTAATTGTCACGGGGATCGGTATAACCGCACTGGCAATCCGCCAGGCCTTCTGCCAGGGAATTATCATAGTTTCCCTGGATGCACTGCACATTCGCCGCGCGCAGAAGGGGATAAACCCGATCCGGGTAAGGTCCGAAAGCCCCAAGGTCTCCCAGACAGTAGATCGCATCCGCTCCGCGCCCGTGCGCATCGGCAAGCGCCGCCTCAAGCGCCCGATAATTACTGTAAATGCCGCCCAAGAGGGCGATCTTGTTCATGGCTTACGCTCGGCCAACCCGATGCCTTCGATCTGGGCACTCACATTGCTGCAAATGGTTCCGTAGTGATAACACGCCGTGCACGCGTGGTGATGCAATTCGTATCCTGAAGCCGCTTCGCGCAACGTAGCTCCCCGCCGCGCATCAGGCATTTCCACCAATAATGGGCACACCCATACCCCACGGTCGGTCACAATGCGCGAGTTCGAGCACATTAAGAGGTCCCGGTCGAATCCCTCGAGCATCTCTTCTGTCAATGTGCTTTCATCCTGCTGGCGAGTCCGAATGAGTTCGCGGCCTAGAGGCAGCGAGGGCAGCACTTTAATGCGGGGGCGCGAGTAGCCCGCCTGCTGCAGAACGCGCACAAAGCCGGCCAGCGTTGGAAACTCCTCGTCGTCGCCCCAGGTGCGGACAATCGTAATCAGGGGAAGCAGACCGCGCTCGCTCAGCCGGCGGGTGGCCGCGAGGGCCTTCCGAAAAACGCCCGGACCGCGAATGGCATCATTCATTTCCTCGGTGTAGCCATCCAGGCTGATGCGAATTTCGAGCGAACATCGCGCGTTTCGTTCGATTTCCGCCAGGCGGTCGGCTACGCGATCGCTGAGGAGCGTGCCGTTGGTAAGCACCGTGGTGGGCGCATAAGTCAAGGAGAGTTCGAGCATCTCGAGCAATTGTGGATGAAGAAAAGGTTCACCGCCCGTGAAAGCGACTTCTTTCACTCCCAAACGGGCGGCGACTTCAAGCTCCTCTCGGACGCGCTCGATCGTTAAGAAGCCGAATGTTTTGACATTAGGGCCGCTGTTATTAAAGCAGTGCGCGCAGGCGATATTGCAAAGCGTTCCGGTAACCTGAAACCAGAGGTTATCCAGATGCTTCAGTTCGATGGTTGGATGTTGCGTCATAATCGGGCGCCGTCAAAAGAACCGGTATGGCGCATTCTTTGAGGACTGCCAAGTAAGCGACAATTCAGACTGTAGCGCCCGATGTCCCAGCGCCGAAAGCCGCCGGTGGGCACACCGGCGCTACAGCATGCGTGTGCCGAGGAGTTGGAGCAGGCAGGGATTCCCATCGCCTTGATACGCGAATACTTGTCATCCAGCCCTCGCAGTGTCCCCCGTCCCGACGCCTCTTACTTCTTCTGACTCTTGTGCGCCAGCAGGCTGCAGGATTCCATGGCGCTCGTGGGATCGAGCGCCTCCGAATTCCGGTCGATATGTTGGATGAAACCGTCTTTATTGATCACAAACGTGGTGCGGTTGGCGAATCCATGCTGCGCGTTCAAAACTCCATATTCTTCGCTGACTTTCCGGAAGAAGTCGCTCAAAAGCGGGAAGGTAACGCCAATCTGCTTGGCAAAGGCGTGGTTTGCCGGGACGCTATCCACGCTAACGCCGAGCACCTGAGTGTCCGTGCGCTCGAATTTTGGCATATCAGCCTGATACGCCTGAAGTTCCTTCGTTCAGCCGCCCGTAAACGCCAGTACGTAGAAAGCCAGTACCACGTTTTTTTTGCCCAGAAACTGGCTGAGGCTCACCGGGTTGCCGTTCTGGTCCGGCAAAGTGAAATTGGGAGCTTTGTCGCCCACCTGCAACGTCAGGGCCTGGGCCGCCAAGGGTATCGCCAGCAGCAATGCCAGGCCGACGGCCTGCGATTTCTTGATCACTGAGTTCCTCCTTGGTTGAAATAAACTTTGACTGCGCTGGATGTCCAGTGCGTGAAGGATTCGGCCCTACTTACATGCCATGTCCCGGCAAACTGCAACTTGCCAGGGCATGACTGGGGTCTATAGCCTCACCACCTCTTTGAATGGCCTGGATGATCCCGTGCTTATCGATCACAAACGTCGTCCGCTTGGCGAGCCGGATGAGGGGCATCAGCACGCCATATTGGCGGGAGACTGCGCGGCGATCGTCACTCAGAATGGGATAAGTCAGCCCAAGCGACTCTGCGAACGCCTTATTCTTGGCAGGCTTATCCACGCTAATGCCAATCACCTGGGCGCCCTCGTTCTCGAACCTGGCGACATCAGCCTGATACGCCTTCAGCTCCTTCGTTCAGCCGCTCGTAAAAGCCTTGACGTAAAAGGCCAGGACGGCGGTCTTTTGCCCCTCATATTCGCTGAGCCTTACCATTCTGCCATTTTGATCGAGCAGGCTGAAATCAGGCGCGTGATCGCCCACCTGAAGCTGCCTTGAACTGCCCATGCAACCTCCCAGAAAATAATGCGACCGCAAAGCCCCCAGCACGTATTAGCCTTGCGCCGCATCAGCGCCTTAGATAGCCGTGCTGCATTATAGCTCCATTCGGCGCATCAAACCGTTGGAAGTTTCTCAAGATTTTGTCAATTCTTTCTCTGGCTAACTCGGCCTGCGTT
>CADDZJ010000010.1 GCA_902812415.1 Acidobacteriota bacterium | reverse complement strand
GCCAGGCGCGCCGGCGTGAGCTTCGGAGAGCGGCATAAATGGGATTTGGGTGGTCGATTGCCATTGTTGGTGTCCATAGCGGCTTCAGCATAGCAGAGCGAAAAGCGCGGATGGAGACGAATGAGACATTTGAGACATTTTTTGCGCCGTTTCAGGCGCGGGGAACAACGTGGCCTGGGCATCCTGCATATGCGCACGGCAAGGATGGCCGTGCCACGAGCGCGTAGCGCGGACCGCCAAGGTTGCGATTCCGCATTGCAAAGTCGTAGGTTCTTGTTTTTCCTGGCAAGAACTTTGGGCCTTGTCATTCTGACGTCGAGACCTTCGGCTTCGCTCAGGATAAACTCCGCGAGGCGGAAGAATCCCCGTATTTCGCTTTAAAAATACAGAGATTCTTCGCTCGCTTCGCTCGCTCAGAATGACAGCCGCTTTGGGTACGCCCACGAGGCCGTGCTGCGTTACCGGCTTTTGCAACGAAAACCGGCGGTGGGGACACCGGCCGCTACAGCGTGGGCGAGGGGAGGGCAAGGTTCTCGGCGGGTTGCATTTTGCGGCGGCGGGATGAGAAAATAGCTCGCAACTTTTTGCGAGTTCAGGTGTTTAATCTGGTGTGGCGACGATGGCCATTGATTCCGACCTGGAGTTGATGCTGCGGGTCCAGAATGGGGACGCGGAGTCATTCGAGCTTCTCCTGAATCGCTATCGCCTTCCGCTCGTCAGCTATTTTGTGCGCATGGTGCGGGATCGCGCGTTAGCGGAGGACCTGGCTCAGGAAGTTTTTCTCCGCGTCTACCAGGCCCGCCAGCGTTACCAGCCCGAGGCCCGTTTCACCACCTGGCTTTATCGGATTGCCACCAATCTGGCGCTGAACGCCCTCCGGGATCGAAAAACGGACGATGCCCCCGCGCTTGAGGAGGATGGAGAGGGCGTTCCGCGCGTGGCCCGCATCGTGGATTCCCGGCCGACGGCCGAGGAACAGCTGATGCTTTCCGACCGCGAGCGTTTAATCCGCGAGGCCATTGAAAGTTTGCCGGAAAAGCAACGCGTCGCGGTTATTTTGCATAAATACCAAGAGGTGGACTATCGGCAAATTGCCAAGGTCCTGGAGGTGAGTGAGAGCGCCGTCAAATCGTTGCTTTTTCGAGCTTATGAGAATTTGAGGACTCGCCTGCAGCCTTTATTACAGGGAGGCCAGTTATGAAGTCGCACAACGCCTGCATGGAGAGGGAACAACTCTTCGCCTACGCTCATCGGATGCTCGACCCTCAGGAAGAGAGCCGTGTGAGCGCTCATCTGGCAGGTTGCGCCGCGTGCCGGGAATCGATGTCTGACTATCGGCGGCTCCATGAAGCGCTCGATGAATGGAGACCTGTAGCGCCTTCTGCCTGGTTTGATGCGCGCGCTCGCGCCAAGGTCCGCTCCCAGGCCTCGGCCCGCCCGGCGTTTTCCCTGTGGAGCCATGCGTGGGCGCGATGGGCCGCCGCGATGACGGCGGCGGCGCTGATGGCGGTGAGCAGCATCTGGCTATTCCGCGGGCGCGCCACTCGTTTCGAATCTCCAGCCAAGACGGTCACGACGGCCAGCAGCAATCCGGCGCAGCCTGCCCGCTCTCAATCAACGTCTGAAACCGAAGGCCCGGTGGTTGCGCAACAGCAAGCGGTGAAACAGGAGATGGACCTTTATAAGAATCTGCCAGTCTTAGAAAACTACGACATGCTGGCGAACTTCGATGTGCTTTCCGAACTGCCTCAGGCAGAAGATAAATCCAGCGACTGAAATTGAGGCTGCCATTCGCCCGCGCTGCACCCCTAACGGTCAAGATGTTTGCGGTTTGCATAAGCTTTCCTCGCGGAGCGCGGGTGTCCCGCCCGCGCCCACGGCCGAGACGGCCGCGCCACATTTCGTTGCAGCCTTGCCGCGTTATGGGTTAGCGCTAAGCCTTATTTTCTTTCTTCTACTGACTCCAATTGCAGCCCGCGCTCAGCGCCGGCGTGGAATGGGCCGCATTCGCGCGGCAGCCGCGCAAAAAAGCCCTGCCTGGCGGCAAAGGCGCATCCAACAGGATCAGCACCGGCACGCGCCCAATTTTTTCCGCCGCCTGCGCGACCTGCCGCCCGATCAACAGGACCGCATTCTGCAGAACGACGCGCGGTTTCACAGCCTGCCGCCCCAGCGACAAGCGCAAATTCGCCAGAATCTGCGGCGCTGGAACTCTCTGACTCCCCATCAGAAGCAGGTGCTGCGGCAGCGCGAGGAGATTGTCAAGAGTCTTTCGCCCGAGCAGCGCCAGGACCTGCGCAACATTTTCCCTCAGTACCGCCGCCTTCCCGCCCAGCAGCAGCAACAGGTGATGCGCGCCTTCCGGCGGCTGCGCAATATGCCTCCCGGCGAACGTCAGCGATTCCTGAATAGCCCCCAATTCAACCAGCGGTTCACCCCGGAGCAACAGAACGTCCTGCGCGGCCTCAACCAACTGCTGCCGAAGTAAGCCCGCTTGATCAATCTTTGCGAATCTGAATTCTCAACGCGAGGATTCTCTTCTCGCTTGCTCATCCGAATTGGGTCGTGGGTCCGTTTGATGTCGAGGCGGCATGATGACGCCACGCATGGCGGGGCGAACCCGCCGCTACCCCCAACTGACCCACTACCGGAAATTACAGGAGCTTGACAAGACCAAGCTTGGGTGTTTCAATTAGGCTGTTGTTGTATAGACATTTGCCGGTTCCGCCTAGGGAACCGCGTGGGGGAGGAAAAATGGAAAAGGAGTTTCGCGCGAGAAGGCTATTGACGCTGCTGTCCGCTTTGACGCTTCTGGCTGGCGTGGCGACAGTCGGATGGTGTCAAAACATCACCGCCAGCCTGCGGGGGACTGTCACGGATCCCTCCGGAGCGGTGGTGCCGGGCGCTACTGTGATTATCCATAATAACGCCACGAATGTGGACGTCCGCACGCTCACCACCAATAGCGCCGGAGCTTATGACGCCACGCTCCTGCCTTACGGCGACTACACCGTCACCGTCAAAAAGAGCGGCTTCAAAACCTCTGTAACCCGGGACGTCATTTTGCACGTGGGCGATCATCGAACGCTGAACATCCAGCTTCAGACCGGCGAGCTCACGCAAAGCGTGATGGTGACCTCGACGACCACCCCGGTGCAGATCACGACTCCGGCGCAATCGACGACGATTACCGGAACGCAAATCCGCGAACTGGAATTGAACAACCGCAACTTTGAGCAACTGGTCACGCTTCAACCAGGCGTCACTTCCGGGTTGCCGGATATCGTGAACTTCGGGATTTCGAACACGGATTCGATTTCGATCAACGGCAATCGGGGCAGCGCCAACAATTGGACGGTGGATGGCGCGGACGTCAACGACAGCGGCTCCAACCTGACGCTGCTCAATGTGCCGAGCGTCGACGCCATTCAGGAGTTCACGGTGGAGCGCGGCACCTACGACGCCCAATACGGGCGGAGCGGTTCAGGACAGGTGCTGGTGGTCACACGCTCGGGGACCAGCCAGTTTCACGGGGACGCTTATGAGTTTGTGCGCAATGATGTGCTCGATGCGAACGAGTTCTTCGCCAACTCAGCCGGAAGGCCCAAGCCTCCATTTCGTTACAACGATTTCGGGTTCACGTTTGGCGGACCGTTTTATATCCCCCGCCATTACAACACCGACAAATCCAAGACCTTCTTTTTCTGGTCGGAAGAGTGGCGGCGGACGAGCCAGCCGGCCACGGATATTTTTCTTCTGCCACCTCCGGCGGAATTGAACGGCAGTTTTACGGGTACGCAATTAAACCCCGCCTCGGCGCCGCCCGGATGCATTACGAACAATCCGACCGCTGACTCGGCCCAGATCAGCCCTTCCTGTTTCAGTCACAATGCCAACGTCTACATCCAGAATGTTTACTCCAAGTTCTCGCCGAACGCCGCTAACAACCGGTTCATCACGACCGTCAATGCGCTCAATAATTATCGTCAGGACCTGGTGCGGATCGACCAGAACGTGACCAGCCGCGTGCAGCTTTTCGCCCGCTACATGCAGGATTTTGTTCCCACCACCGAGCCGGGCGGGCTTTTCGCGGGCGCGGGACTGCCGGGCGTTTCCTCAACCGCCACCAATGCCCCCGGCAAAAACCTGGTGGCTCACGTCACCATGGGCCTTACGCCTTCGGTGGTGAATGAGGCGGCGTTCAATTATTCCTGGGGAGCCATCAACAGCCGCATCACCGGCATCATTGACAGCCCGTCCTTCCTCAGCGCGCTCAATACCACCGGCTTTCCGTATAGCGATCCTTACCACCGTGTGCCCGGGGTGAGCATCAGCGGTGTGACAGGCATTGGTATTCCCGTTTCCCCCTATTTTGAGCGAAACATTGATAAAGAGGTGTACGATAACCTCTCCATCGCCCATGGGGGCCATTCCATCCGCACCGGCTTCAGCGTTCAGCTCATGCGAAAGAGCGAGAACGCCGTGAATCCCACGAATGGGTCTTTCAGTTTCCGCAATCAGAACGGCAATCCGGCTTTTGCCAACTTTCTGCTGGGGAATGCGTCGCAGTTTTCGCAGTCCAGCCGGGATATCATTCCCGACCTCCATTTTGCCAACATTGGCGCCTATGTTCAGGATGACTGGAGAGTGAAACCGAATTTCACGCTCGATCTGGGATTGCGGTATAGCTACCTGCCCTCGCCGCATGACAACAACCATGTGCTCAACAACTTCGATCCGGCGCTGTTCAGCGCGAGCGCGATTCCGGCCATTACGCCCGGACCGCTGGGAGGAAACTTTGTTCCAGGCCAGGCGGTGAACGCGAGCAATTACGTGAACGGGATTATCTTTCCAACGAATTCCTGCGCATCGGCCCGGACGATTGCTCCCGTGGCATGCTCGCCGTACGGCAATGATGTGAATCCCAACCACAACCTCAACTTCGGGCCGCGCTTCGGATTCGCCTGGGATCCCTTCAAGACCGGCAAGACTTCCATCCGCGGTGGCTACGGAATCTTTTACGATCGAACGCTCAACGGCATCTGGGAGCAGAACGCCTTTACCGATCCGCCGCTGCTTCAGAGCGCTCTGGTGTTTAACACCAGCTTCGATAGCCCGACCAGCGGGACGGCCAGCGTGCCTTTAGGCCCTCGGAACCTGCACGCGACCGGAACCGCTGCCTTTAAAGTTCCCTACATTCAAGACTGGAGTTTCTCGGTGGAGCGGGAGATTTTGCCCAACACCCTGCTGCAAGTGGCCTACGTGGGAAGCAAGGGAACGGATCTTCTGGGTGAGTTGGATTTCAATCAGGCGCCGCTCAGCGTGCGGGTGGCCAATCCGCTCGATCCGGTGAATGCCATTCGGCCCTACGTTGGCTACAATTCGATCACCGACATCGCTCCCATGTTTAACAGCAACTATAATTCTTTGCAGGTTTCCCTCAACCGCCGGGTCGCGCAAGGTCTGACGATCGGCATCGCTTATACCTGGTCCAGGGCGTTGACCAACAATAACACGGACCGGAGTTCAGCTTCTTACGACACTTACAATGCGGCGAATGACTACGGGCTGGCCAGTTACAGCTCCCCGCAGATCTTTGTTGCCAATTACGTTTATGATCTCCCGTTCTTCAAGGGCCAGCACGGATTTGTGGGCAGAACACTGGGTGGCTGGGAAGTCTCCGGCATCACCTCGTTTGAATCGGGAACGCCCGTCACCATTTTTCAGTTTAATGACCCCTTCCGCGCTGTCGATTATTGCCCCACGGAAGTGCCCTGCATGCCCGGCGTCTACCCGGGCGGGATTGGCATCGATCCCAGCGCTGTCACACCGCGTCCCGATCGGCTGGCGGGAGTTCCACTCAAGGGTCCGGGAACCGTGACGGAGTGGTTCAATACCGGGGCCTTTGCGGATGCCATCGGGCACTTTGGGACCTCCGGGCGGGGAGTTCTGATTGGGCCGGGACTGAACAATTGGGACCTTGCCTTGATCAAAAACTTCAAGATCAGTGAGCGGTTCAGCGTCCAGATTCGGGGCGAATTCTTCAACGCCTTCAACCATGTCTCTTTCGATGCGGTTGACGATTTCACCGATGATTCGACGTTTGGGCAGTTAACCGGCGATCACCTGCCTCGCAATATTCAACTGGGCGCCAAGCTTTATTGGTAAAGGGAAGGACGCATGGTAGGAAGACTCCGGCCCGGGAGAAGCGCAGGACGGAGTCTTTCCTGGCTGCTTGCGCAGTGCTTCATAGCGGGCAGCCTGACCATGGCCGGAGCGACAGGCGCGCGGGCCGGACAATCAAAAGGGCAGGGTAAGCCGGGCGCTGCCACCCCGAAGGAGCAGGTCTGGCGGGCGGAGGGCTCGCAGGCGCTCCAGCGCGGCGACGCAGTGGCAGCCGAGAAAGCCTTTCGCCAGGTGTTGCGGCTTGATCCGCATTCTGTTGGCGTTTTAAATGACCTCGCCATCTCACTCGACAAGCAAGGCAAAGTTTCCCAGGCCATCCCTTACTATCAGCAGGCGCTGCGCCTGGAGCCGAACAACCCGCAGACGAAGCGCAATCTGGCCATCGCTTATTTCCGTTCCCAACGTTATCAGGAAGCCCTGCCGGTCCTTACGTCGCTCAGTCGCCGCGCGCCGAATGATTTTCAGCTTGCGGAACTCGCCGGACTCAGCTTTTTTGCGCTGGATCGCTATCCTGAGGCCGCGCAGTATCTCGAGCGCGCCAGCCGGATCAAACCTTCCGATTTGTCTACTCTCTACATGCTTGGCCAGGCTGATCTGCGGGCCAGGGATTATCCGGCGCTGACCCGCGCTTTTGCCCGCATTAATGAGCTGGCCCCTGATTCCGCGGAAGCCCACGTGCTGATGGGCATGGCGTATGATCGGGCTTTTCGGGAGGAGGATGCCTTGCGCGAATACCAGGCTGCGGAAAAGGCGAACCCTGCTTTCCCGGGCGTCCATTCGGGCTTGGGGCTGTTGTATTGGAAGCGGGATGAAATTGCGAAAGCTCAGGCGGAGTTTGAGGCTGAGCTCAAACTTTTCCCTCAAGATGTCGTTGCCAATTGCCTGCTGGGGCAGGTCCTGATCCGTGAGAATCAACCTGCGCCTGCGGCGGCGCATTTCCGCATGGCGCTCGCGGGGAATCCAGAATATAAAGAGGCGCTGCTCGGGCTGGGCCAGGCGAACCTGATGGAGCGCCGGCCGCAGGCGGCGCTTGAACCGTTGCGCAAAGCCACCCGGCTTGATCCCAATTACGCGCAAGCCCATTTTTTGCTGGGAGTTGCGCTCCGCAGACTGGGTCATCCCGCCGAGGCGGCGCGCGAACAGGCGCTTTCGGCAAAGATTCAGGAACGACAGCAGGTTGAGTACACCGAAAAACTGGGCGCGCGCTGACCGAGGACCACAGGGGCTGTCAAAATAATGGGTAAGGAAAAACTTGACTTATTAACACTCCATTTTCAATCGCAATATTCTTATACCGTAACTCCGCGGCCTGAAATGATCTCGATGGCGAGGGCCTCCCAGCCCAACTGCTGATTCACATTGCGGGTCTGAAGGCGGTAGGCTTCGTCCAGACCGCGCTTCAGTTTCTCAAGTCCCTCCAGCCCCAGTCTTGCCCCCCAGGTCTTCAGCCGGGGAATAAGATCAATGTTCATCAGGCTCTGCTCATCGCCATTCTTCAGCGTCAAAAGAGTATCCCGAAGGAGCGCATAGCCCATCTGGAGAGTTTGTTCCAATTCGCTGCGATTCTCGGCGAGAGTTTTTGTGGCTTCAAAGAGAGATTTCCAGTCGGCGGCCGTCAACGCCGAAAGGTCTTTGGCGGCGATGCCATCCAGAAATGCAACCCATGGCTGCCGAGAGCGCTCGAAATCGGCTAGCGCGAATCTTTTGGCGCGAGCAACGCTCCCGGAAACGGCGCGCGTGGCCAGGGTGAGCGAACGCTCCGGAATTTTCCTTTCGGTTTTGAGCACGGATTGAATTACAGAGTCTTCCACGGGATGCAGTTGTAGCTTCAGGCAGCGCGAGCGGAGCGTGGCGCGCAATTCGTGGGGATTGGGGCAGACCAGAATGAAGTGGGTGGTTTCCGGTGGCTCCTCCATCACCTTGAGCAGAAGATCGACAGCCTGCCAGTGGATGGCCTGCGCCTGGTCGAGAATAAAGACGCGGCGTGGGAATTCAAACGGCCGCGTGTAGGCTGTGGAGCGAAGCTGACGAATCTGCTCAATCAGAATAAAGCGGGTGATCGGCTCGATAAGCTGAATGTCAAAATAAGTCAGACCCTCGACGCGGCGGGAAGCGTCTTTGATCTCGCGGCGGCGAGCAAGGTCTTCGCGGGTCAGCGCCAGCATTTCCTCGGCCTTGCGGCAGCGAAAGCACTTGCCGCAAAAGTCGTCCTTGAGTCGTTCGCAGTTCAAAGCCTTGGCCAGCATCATGGCCAGCGTTTTTTTGCCGACGCCTTCAGGCCCCGTGAAGAGAAGCGATCCCGGCGCGCCGTCGCGCGCGAGCATCTCGCGCAGCGCCGTGACAGCTTGAGGATTTCCGAGAAAGTCTTGAAAGCCCATTGTCAAGTTTTACCGGTAAGTCATTTCTTTCTGCCTTCTGATTTCAGCCTCTTTCGCCTGCGCGATGAATCTTTCAGCGTGCTTCGTTCTGACAGAAATGAATTCACAATTTCACGAATTTCCGTTTGCACCTCGCGCGCCGGACGGTCAGCGTTGATGAGCTTCACCCGCCGAGGTTCGTGCCGCGCAATTTCATGATATCCTTTCCGCACTCTCCCCTGGAATCGCAAACCGATGTTCTCGAACCGGCGACGGTCTGCACCCTCTCCGCGCTGGCTGGCTCTGCGGAGAGCCACGCTGGGGGGCGCATCCAGAATCAGGGTGAGATCAGGTTGAAGACTGCCGCAGATGAGTTCATCCAGAAGCCGCACGGGGCGCTCGCCCAGCCCCCGGCCAAATCCCTGGTAGGCCAGGCTCGCATCATTAAAGCGATCGCTGAGCACCAGTTCGCCGCGCGCAAGCGCCGGGCGCACAACTTCCTCCAGATGCTGATGCCGGGCTGCATACATGAGCAGCAGTTCCGCCAGGGGCGTGAGTTTCCGGTTGGCTGACGACAACAAGATATTGCGGATCTGCTCGCCCACGCGCGTGCCTCCGGGCTCACGCGTGACGCAGGGCCTGTAGCCGTGCCGCCGAAGCCAGCCTGTAAGCAGCCGCAATTGCGTGCTTTTGCCTGCGCCGTCAATTCCCTCCAGGGTGATGAAAACTCCGCGCTTGTTCAAAAGAATTGACCCCGATCGTTGCTTTGCAACTACAGCGCGTTTCAGTTTAGCGGAGAGCGAGCCGAAGGGACAAGAAATAAACGAAGCTCCCGATGAGCAAGGAGAGTGGATGATACAATACGCTATCCAACTCACGAATGAGCATTCAGGAAAACATCGAGCGAGTGCAGGAACGCATCCGGGAAGCGTGCAGACGGTCTGGACGGCGGCCCGAGGAAGTAAGGCTGATCGCCATTTCCAAAACCTTTCCCGCCGCGCGCGTTCGTGAAGCTTATCAGGCAGGCTTGCGCGAATTCGGTGAAAATCGAGTGCAGGAAGCGGCGGCGAAGATCGCTGAGCTCAATGACCTTCCGATCAGCTGGCATCTGGTGGGGCATTTGCAGACCAACAAGACAAAGCGGGCGCGCGAGCTTTTCCACTGGATTCATTCGCTTGATTCGGTCCGGCTCGCCGAAAAATTGCATCAGGCGGCGAGGGTAGGCGAGCGGCTTCCCGTTCTGCTGCAAGTGAATCTGGGCGGCGAAGAGACAAAATCCGGCGTGGGCGAAGACGAAGCTTCTGGAGTCGTGGAAGAAGTAAGCCGCTTTACAAGCCTGGATTTGCGCGGGCTGATGTTGATTCCGCCATTCTTTGAAGATCCGGAGGCTGTGCGTCCGTTTTTCCGCCGCTTGCGCCAGCTTCGAGAGAGAATTCGCGCCAGCCTGCCGCATCTTGCGCTTCCGGAACTTTCCATGGGTATGAGCCACGATTTTGAGGTGGCTATTGAGGAGGGCGCTACCATGATTCGAGTCGGGACGGCGATCTTCGGGCGGCGATGAAACGCTCGATTGGCCGGTTGCGAAAAAACGTTTTGAGGCGGTGTTATTCCGAATGATCTATGCCGCTGTTCTCGTCGCTGTGGTTGCCGCGCTTCTTGCCACCAGCATCTTCCGCGCGCTGAAGCTGAAATCGCACGAAGACTTCATGGTGGCTGATCGCGGGCTCTCCGCCGTGGTCCTGGTCTTTACGCTTCTGTGCTCGTGGATCGGCGCCGGGAGTCTGTTTGGCGGGGCGGAGTTCGCCTATCACCAGGGATTGGCGGCGCTGTGGATGCCCGCTGGGGGTTGGGTGGGATTGATCCTGATCTATCTGGTGGCCCCTCGCGCGCGAGCCTTTGCGCAGTACACCGTGCCTGATCTGCTTGAGACGCGATACAGCCCCCTGGCTCGCATCCTGGGAACCATCTGCATCATTGTTTCCTACACCGCGATTGTTAGCTATCAGTTTCAGGGCGGGGGACGCATCTTAAAACTGGCTTTTGGCGTCAGCCAGACCTCAGGCACCGTGGTTCTGGCCGTATTTGTCATTGTCTTCACCGCGATGGCGGGAATGTCATCGGTGGCGTATACGGACCTCGTGATCGGCATCATCGTCACTGTCGGATGTCTTCTGGCATTGCCGGCGATGCTGGCCCACGTAGGCGGCTGGAACACGGTGCGCTCGGCACTGCCCGCCAGCCACTTTCAAGTGAAAGGCACCATGACCTGGCTTGAAATCATGGGCTATTTCTTTCCAACGCTCACCCTGATGATCGGCAATCAGAGCACTTACCAGAAGTTTTTTTCTGCTCGGAGCGAGCGCGACGCTCGCCTTTCAGTTCTGGGCTGGGTGTGCGGCACGATGGTATTGGAGACGATCATCGTGCTGCTGGCCATTGTGGGCGGCGTCCTGTTCCGGCCCGTCGTTCAGTCCGGCAAGCTGCCGGCCTGGGGCATCATCCCTTACACGGCGCGGCACGGCCTTATTCCCTGGGCCGGCGCCATTTTTCTTGGCGCCATTTTTGCCAAAGTCATCTCCACCGGAAACAATTTCCTTTTCTCGCCGGCCACGAGCGTGGTGCACGATGTCTTTCAACGCTTCCTGTGGAAACGAGCCGGGGATCGCTCGCTGATGCTGCTTTCGCGCGCGGTGGTTATCTTCCTGGGACTGATTGCCCTGGCGCAGGCGTTCCAGCCTTCCATCCTGGCCACTTCAGTCTACGCCTATGACGTTTACGGAGCGGGCATCACGCCCGCCATTATCGCCGCCTTCTTCTGGAAGCGCGCCACACCCGCCGGCGGGCTGGGATCGATCTTTGCTGGGACGGTGGTGGCCGTCTTCTGGAAAGTAATGGGCTTTCACTTTCCCATGATCTTCCCGGCGCTGGCGGCCTCCCTGGCAGCCCTGATCGGGATCAGCTATGCCACCCGCCCTCCCACGCACGAGCAGTGGCAGCCATTTTTCAGGAAAGAGCCGTTATAGAGGGGCGCGGCATGCGTCCCGGGGTGGAACGCCGTCCGCCTCTATTGCGCTGGTTGTTCATGGTTTGAACATGCCAGCCACGATGCGGGCCACCCAGCTTCGTGGGATAAATCTCTCCATGAAAAGCAGGAAGTTGTCGCGCGCGCTGCAAAGCGTCAGCCCGCCGCCGTGGTCAAGCGCGCGCAAGCCCGCCTTGACGACTTCCTCTGGCGACTGCATCGCACCCCGAAACCGCATCGAGCGATACTCGCCCGCTGCAAAGAAGTTGGTTTGTGTCGGGCCGGGGCAGAGCGTGACCACTTTGATTCCATAGGGTCTCAACTCTTCGGTAAGCCCCATCGAAAAGTGGGTGACGAATGATTTGGTGGCTGCATAGACGGAGGTGTAGGGAAGGGGCTGAAAGCTGGCAGTGGATGAGACATTGATGATCGCCCCCCGCCGATTTTGAATCATGGCAGGAATCAGCAGGTGGCAAAGCTCAAGTAAAGTCTGAACGTTGAGGCGCAGAATCTGCTCCTCGCGTTCCAGGGAGATTTCCCAAAATCTGCCCTGGGCGCCAGCTCCGGCGTTGTTGATCAGCAGATCGACCTCAATCTGCCGTTCCTTCAAGATTTGGATGAGGCTTTGCGCCGCGCCTGGTTGCGCGAGATCCAAGGGAATCACTTCAGCCTGAATCCCATGTGTGTTCTTGAGCTCCTGGGCTAAAGCCTCAAGTTTTTCTTGAGACCTTGCGACCAGCGCCAGATTCATCCGCCGCCTTGCGAGAGCGCGCGCGAAGCGCTCGCCAATGCCGCTGGAGGCTCCCGTGATGAGGGCGTATGATTTGGAGTTCATCGTATGGTCCGTCTATGAGCGCTGCCCTGGCTCAGGCCCGATGTGGCAGCGGCTTACGAGCAGGATTAAAGCCACTCACCATACCAGGCGTGGCCTGAGGGAGACCGGCGTTTGGGCATAACGATGTGCTTTGGACTCACCCCAAGTGGGCGCAGCCCGCTGCAACCAAGGCCAAATTTCAAATCGCAGATTCCAGATTTCAGACAGCAACTGCTTTCCGCCTTCCGCTTTCCGCTTTCTGCCTTCCGCCTTCCGCCTTCTGCCTACTGTCTTCCACGGCCGTCGACTTAATCACTCCACGCTTCAGCACCGCGAACCTGCCCCAGCCTGATAAGCCTTATTCACGTGACGGCTGCCGTGCGCGATCAACTCCAGGGCTTCGCTTTCACTTCGGATGCCGCCGCGCGCGCCAAGCGCCATGCAGTTGAGCGCGGCCATGGCGTTGGAGAAGTCGAGCGTCCGTTCAAGCTGCCATCCCGAAAGCAGCCCATAGATGAACGCGCCGTGGAAGACGTCACCCGCGCCCGTTGTATCGACCGTCTCCACGACAAATCCCGGCGAGTAGATGAACCGGCCTTCTGAGTATAGCAAAGCTCCATCACGGCCCAGGGTCATTCCGGGCGCTTTCATCCGGTACTCGCGAGCCATGTATTCGAGCACGCGGAATGGGTCGTCCTCGCCCGTGGCGGAGGGGAGGAAATTGGCGGAAGCCAGAAGATAGTCGATGTAAGGGAAGAGCCTTTCGACCTGCTTGTAAACCGTATCGAGATCGGCGATGACGGGGATGCCGGCCTGCTTGGCGTGTTGCGCTGCGCAAAGGCAAGCTTCCACGTCACAGCCATCCAGATGCAAGGCCCGCGCCTCCCGGATGGCCTGCGGGGCCACTTCCTCAGGCATCACCGCCAGCCGCGGGTCTCGATCCCAGAACACCGTCCTTTCCCCGGTCGCCTGGTCCACGATGATGTGCCCAAACTGGTTTGGCGCGCCGGGGACCATCCGGACGTGCGCAATGTCCACCCCTTCGTTCCTCAGGCTCTCTAGCTGAAATTTTCCGCCCTCGTCGCTGCCGACCTTGCCGATGTATCGCGTCTTCAGCCCCAGCCGCTGGCAGGTGACCAGCGCAGTGGCGATCTGACCGCCCGCCTGCCGCGAGAGCGACACCACGCGCTCCTTTCCGCCCAGGGCGGGGAAGTCCCGCACCACCATCACCGTATCCGTGGCATTCAAGCCCAGTCCAACAACGTCCACTCGATTCGCAGCCAAGAAATTCAGTTCTCCTTAAAACAAATCGCTGGTGGGCTACTCTATCCCGGCCTCCTCCAAGTTGCAAATGAAATTGAAGAAATCGAGAAATGCGAGCCGAAGTTTTCCACACCCACGTCTGATAATTTTTGTAGTGGAAGGTAATCGGTTAACATAATCTATTTCCACATCTGCGTGAGATTTTGCACAGTTGGCGCGATTTTTTAAGCCCGCGTAGTCGTGAAATGGGTGATGTTGGGCTGAAGGTGAATGTGGTCTGCTGAGGTAATTTTCGACGGGGTGTGGCGCTGCGGCTGGTGTGAGAGCCAGCATGAAAGACTTGCCTTGTCCTGGTGGCCCGACATCCAGGGCGGCTCTTCAGTGCGAGCATTGAAGTTGATTTGCGGTCAGTTGGGCGCTGGAAACAGCACCGCCGGAGTTCTGTGCGGATTTCGAAGTGGGCGGGTTTTTACTTTTCGGGCGACGGGAGCTATGCTAAGTTTAATAAGTTTATGAGATTGTCGGCGCGCCGACACAGACTGCCATAGGCTCTCATGCCCTTGCGTGAAACCGAAGCCATCGTACTCCGGACGTATCGCCTGGGGGAAGCCGATAAGATTGTCTCCCTCTTCACGCGACAAGTCGGACGACTCAGAGCGGCGGCCAGCGGCGCGCAGCGTCCCAAGAGCCGCTACGGAGGGATGCTTGAGCCGCTCACTTACATCCGCCTTTGGCTTTTCGAGCGTGAAAATCGTGACCTGCTGCGCATCAATTCGACCGAGCTTCTGGAATCGTTCTTTGCCATGCAGGGCGATTATCGGGTGCAGTTGGCGGCGCAATATATCGCTGAAGCCGCCGAGCGTTTTTTGCCGGAGCGCGAAGTGAATGAGAGAGCCTTCCGGCTCCTGCTTGCGGTCTTGCGGGCGCTCAAGGCCAGCCGCGAAATCGACCGGCCTCTGCTTTATTACAACTATTGGTTGCTGCGCCTTGCAGGCTTTCTGCCGCAACTCGAACAATGCTGCGCCTGCGGGCGAGCTCTTGCAGGCGAAGAGATTTTTTACGGAGACGAAACGCAAGGCCTTGTTTGCAGCCGGTGCCGGACGAGCCGGTCGCGGAAGATTTCGGGCGAAGCGTTCAGCCTGATGGAAAAGATGCGGCGCTCACCGCTGGATGCCTGGATGGCCTCTGAACCGCTCGCACCCGCCGTACGGGAAGCGCGGCGTCTTTTTGAGACGTGGATGGAAGCTTGCGCGGAGCGGAAACTGGTGACGTTGGAATTGCTGGCGGCGGAGAGTTAGCAGGTTGTTGAGAAACTCTTGCAGCCTGTCATGCCAAAATTTTCGGGGAGAAAGTAAATATTTCAGGTAATACTTTAAATTCCGCTCTGACTTTCCAGGAGATGATCATCCGGCTGAGTGAATACTGGGCCAGCCGGGATTGTGTCCTGGCGCTGCCCTACGACCTGGAGGTGGGGGCTGGGACAATGTGCCCGGAAACCTTCTTCCGCGTGCTGGGGCCGGAGCCGTGGAGTGTGGCCTACGTTCAGCCTTCGCGCCGCCCGGCGGACGGCCGGTACGGCGAGAATCCTCACCGCCTGCTCAAACACACGCAGATGCAGGTGATCCTGAAGCCCCCGCCGGCGGATATTCAGGATCTTTACCTGCAAAGTCTCACGAGCCTTGGCATCGACCTGCGCGATCACGACGTGCGGTTTGAGGAAGATAATTGGGAGTCCCCGACGCTTGGCGCCTGGGGCATTGGCTGGCAGGTGGTGCTCGATGGCCTCGAAATCACCCAGTTCACCTATTTTCAGCAATGCGGGGGAATCGATCTGGAGCCGATCAGCGTGGAAATCACTTACGGACTCGAGCGCATCGCGGCGTTTCTGCAGAATGTGACCAATGTCTTTGACGTGATGTGGGACCGCCACCGCACCTACCGCGACCTGAGACTTGAAGAAGAACTTGAACTTTCAGTTTACGATTTTGAGCAAGCATCGCCGGAAATCTGCCGCCAGATGTTCGATCTAGGTGAGTCGGAAGCCACGCGCTTGCTGGATTCCTACGCTGGTTTAAAGGATGATCGCGCCCGCGAGCGCTTCCCGCTGCGCAAGGTTTATGAGCTTTGCCTGAAGTGCTCCCATCTGTTCAACATTCTCGACGCGCGTGGCGCGATCAGTGTTACTGAGCGCGTGGCCCTGATTGCCAGGGTGCGCAAACTCGCCTGCCGCGTGGCGGCCATCGATGTCGAACGCAAGAAAGCTCGAACCCCGGAGGTCGTGAACGCGTGAGCCTGCCTGACACCACCGCCTTGGTGCTCGAGATAGGTTGTGAGGAGATCCCTGCCCGGTTCCTTGAGGGCGCCGAGCGCGATCTGGGCGAACTCCTCGGCTTGGCCCTGCGCGAAGCGCGTCTGCTTCCATCCGATGCGCCGGTGGTGAAGACCGCATCGACCCCGCGCCGCCTTGTGGCTTATGCCCCCGCGCTTTTTCGTGAGCAGCAGGGCCGCGTGGAACAAATCGTTGGACCCCCAGTCAAAGCAGCTTTTGATAAGGAAGGTAAACCCACCTGCGCCGCTGAGAGCTTTGTCGCAAAGAACAACGCCAAAGTATCGGATTTGAAGCGCGTTTCAACCCCCAAGGGCGAGTACCTGGCGCTTGAAATCGCCGAGCCGGGCCGCAGCGCGCTTGAAGTATTGGTTGAAGTTTTACCGGGAGTCGTCGGCGGCCTGTCCTTCCCCAAGAGCATGTATTGGACGGCGAAGTCCGGGCCGCTCTTCGTCCGCCCGATCCGCTGGATATTAGCCGTATTGGGGGACAGAGACGATCTTCAGGTGGTTCCCTTTGAGTTTGCCGGAGTCAAGTCCGACAGCTTCACTTACGGGCATCGCCTGCAAGGGAGCGAACCGCTCGCCGTTACCCATTTAGATCTCGATCGCTTCCTGAAAGAGCATCTGGTCATCGTACACAGCGCCGAGCGCCGGGAGCGTGTGCGGCATGGAATTCAAGCATTACTTGAAGGCGGAAAGGCAAAGGCCGTTGCTGACGAGTGGCTGGAAAACTGGGTGGTGAACTCCACTGAATGGCCCGTGCCGCTAATGGGCAGCTTCGATTCCCGTTATCTTGCGCTGCCGCGCGAAGTGCTGGTGACGGTGATGCGCGACCATCAGAAATATTTTGCCGTGGAAGACAAGGCCGGCAATTTGCAGCCACAGTTCATCACTGTGCTCAATGTGCCCGGCGACCCCGGGGGATTGATCCGCCAGGGCCACGAGCGGGTGCTCGCCGCGCGCTTTGCCGATGCCGAGTTTTTCTGGTACGCCGACCAACGAATTTTCTTGCGCGACCGTATGCCCATGCTCGAGCGAGTCACCTATCAGGCAAAGCTTGGAACTTATGGTGACAAGGTGCGACGGATGAAGGAGTTGACGAAAAAGATTTGTGAAGAGCTTGAAAAATCGGGAAACATGACTGCGCTGGAACGCGAGCACGCCTTGCGGGCGGTCGAACTCTGCAAATGTGATCTCACGACGCAGATGGTGCAGGAGTTCACCGAGCTGCAGGGGGTGATTGGTGGGCTTTACGCCAGGGCGCAAGGCGAGCCGGCGGAGGTGGCGGATGCCATTTATGACCACTATCGCCCGGTAAGCGTCGAGGATGCCTGCCCGCGCTCGGTGGTTGGCGCGGTGGTTTCGCTTGCAGACAAGCTTGATAGCGTGGTGGCTGGGTTTTCAGCCGGACTTGAGCCGACGGGCTCGAGCGATCCGTTTGGTTTGCGGCGGGCCGGGAACGGGATCATTAAGCTTGCTGTCGAGGCGCTGCCGCGGCTCAACCTCAGCATAGTTACGAATCTGGCCGTGGATTATATGCCGCAGCAAGGGGTCACGCGAGCATCGGACGCTCCACTCCGGCCAAGAGTGGAAGCTTTCCTGCGCGAGCGGATGGAATTTTATTTTCGGGAAGTACTGGGATTCCAGTACGACACGGTTCGGGCCGTTCTGTCCGTTAACGTGGTTCAAGGTTGGTGGGTGCCTTCGAGAGCGCTCAAGATTTCGCAGAGTCTGGAGCGTGCTCGCGATACCGAGGACTTTCTGGCCCTTGCTGCCGCTGCCAAACGGACGCGGAATATTCTTAACAAATCGGCAAGCGCGAATGACATTGCGGGTGGTTCTGAAGGCGTCGATCCGGCTCTCTTAGCTGAAGAGCCGGAAGTTGAGTTGCATGCTGCCTATGAAAAACTGCGGGATCGGGTCAAGGCTCTGAGTGACAAAGGCGAATATGAGGAGGCTTTTCGGTTGATGGCGGCCATCCGCCCGCAGGTGGATCGATTTTTCGATAAGGTCCTGGTGATGACAAAAGACGCGGCGGTGCGAAGAAACCGGCTGCTGCTTTTGATTCGACTGAACCAGGATGTGTTTACCAGCCTGGCTGATCTGGCTGAAATTGTGGTTGAGTCGCGGTCAAAAACAGCGGTGGGGCAATAGGCGGCAAAGGCCGTCGGCGCGTGAAAACTTCAAGTGCTGCATTAACTCTTGTCGGCGCGCCGACAAGAGAGGGAGACGGAAGGTAGAAGGCGAGAAGGGATCATTGTTGCTTTTGTTGCCGGTCGCCATGGGCAACGATGATTTAGGATTGGCGATGGCGGGTGCGAACTACTCTACCCGCAATGTCATTCCCGTGAAAGCCGGAATCCATTACGACACTCACGGTGGAAAGCCAAGGCGTCAGCGGAACAGCATCACGGATGAACGGGTCAGAAAAAAAGAGTAGATTAACCAGGTCGATGTCCCGTCACTCTACGACGAAATGCGGGGATTCTTCGCTAACGCTCAGAATGAAAGGCTGAGGGCTGGGCAGGGCATTAAAGCTCCGGGCATCTCATCCCCTGTGATACCGATTAAATAACGCGGTTTCCTTGGATATCGCTATTCTTGAATTGGAGGAATCATGGAGAAATACGTTTATGCATTTGGAGGTGGTAAGGCGGAAGGGCACGGCAACATGAAAGATGTGCTGGGGGGGAAGGGAGCGGGTCTGGCCGAGATGACCAACGCCGGGCTGCCCGTTCCGCCGGGCTTTACGATTGCGACTTCCGCCTGCCGGGTCTATTTCGAGAATGGCAATCAGATTCCCGATTCGATCCGCCAGGAAGTTGATCATGCCCTGGCTCGCCTCGAACAACTGCTGGGGCAGAAGTTAGGGGATGCCGGATCGCCGCTTCTGGTTTCGGTGCGTTCGGGGGCCAAGTTCTCTATGCCCGGAATGATGGATACCATCCTGAACCTCGGCATGAACGACACGGTGGCCGAGGCTATCGCTCGCAAAACCGGAAATCCGCGCTTCGCCTACGACAGCTACCGGCGCTTTATCCAGATGTTTGGCAACGTGGTGCAGGAAATCTCCAAGGAGGAATTTGACCATATCTTTAACGGGCAGAAGAAAAAGCGGGGCGTGAAGCTGGACACCGAGCTCACCGCTCAGGACCTTCAGCAGATCATTGCTGGATATAAAAAGCTCGTCCAGAAGAAAACCGGAAAGGAATTTCCTCAGGACCCGCGCCAGCAACTGTCGATGGCGATTGAGGCGGTCTTCAGGTCGTGGAATAACCCTCGCGCCCAGACTTATCGTCGTCTCAACAAGATTCCTGATGATCTGGGGACAGCCGTGAACGTTCAGGCGATGGTTTTCGGGAACATGGGTGAAACGTCGGGCACAGGCGTGGGCTTTACGCGTAATCCCGCGACAGGCGAAAAGCAGTTTTACGGGGAGTTCCTGATGAACGCCCAGGGCGAAGACGTGGTGGCCGGAGTTCGCACGCCGGTTCCGATCCAGGAACTGAAAAACATCATGCCGGAAGTTTACGATCAGTTGCGCGAGATCACCGGCCGCCTTGAACGGCATTACAGGGACGTGCAGGATTTTGAGTTCACCATTCAGGAAGGGAAGCTCTATATGCTCCAAACGCGCAACGGCAAGCGCACCGGAAACGCCGCCGTGCGCATTGCGGTGGATATGGTTGAGGAGGGGCTGATCTCGCCTGAAGAAGCGTTGATGCGGGTTGAGCCGGAGCAGTTAAATCAGCTTCTGCATCCCGTTCTCGATGAATCGAAGCCGTTGGATGTGATCGCCAAGGGTTTGCCGGCTTCGCCCGGAGCGGCTGTCGGGCGCGTGGTGTTTACGGCCGATGATGCGGTGGCAAAGGGCAAGAGCGAACCGGTGATTTTGGTGCGGGCAGAAACCGTGCCGGACGATATCCACGGCATGGAAGTGGCTGCCGGCATCCTCACCTCGCGCGGAGGTATGACTTCGCATGCTGCGGTGGTTACGCGCGGCATGGGTAAATGTTGCGTGGCAGGCTGCGCGGAGGCGGAAGTGGATGAGAAGAAAAAGATCTTGAAGATCGGCAAGCACATGCTCAAGGAAGGCGACTGGCTTTCGCTCGATGGCTCGACAGGCCGAGTGATTCTGGGCAAAGCCAACACGGTCGATCCTGATCCGCACAGCGGCGCTTTTGCCACGTTCATGAAATGGGCGGATGAGCATCGCCAGCTTGGCGTCCGCGCCAATGCGGATATCCCGCGCGATGCGACCGCGGCGCGCGAGTTTGGCGCTGAAGGCATCGGGCTGTGTCGCACTGAGCATATGTTCTTCGCCGCCGACCGGTTGCCCCATATGCAGCGGATGATCATGGCGTGCAAGGATACGAATGATCCGAAAGAGGCCGCTCGCTACGAAAAGGAGCGCCGCGCCGCTCTTGCCAAACTGCTGCCGATGCAACGCAAGGATTTCATGGGGCTCTTCAAGGCCATGGACGGCTATCCAGTGACCATCCGAACGCTTGACCCGCCGTTGCATGAATTCCTGCCCAAACGCGAGCAGTTGATGGTGGAGATTGCGACGCTTGAGGCGCAAGGTAAGAAGGGAGCCAAGCTCCATCAGCTCAAGAAGATGCTGGAGGTTGTTGAAGGATTACATGAATTCAATCCGATGCTGGGACTGCGAGGCTGCCGTTTGGGTATTCTCTATCCGGAGATCACGGAGATGCAGGCGCGGGCCATCTTTGAGGCAGCCTGCGAATGCGAGAAGAAGGGAATCAAAGCAAAACCTGAAGTCATGATCCCGCTGGTGGGAGATGTGAAGGAATTGGCGCTTCAGAAAGAGATTGTGGACCGCGTGGCTCGGGAAGTCTTCGAGAAGAAGGGCGTTCAGGTTGATTACCTGGTGGGGACCATGATTGAGCTTCCGGCTGCGGCGCTGTCGGCGGCTGAAATTGCGCAGGAAGCGCAGTTTTTCAGCTATGGCACCAACGACCTGACGCAGACCACGTTCGGACTTTCGCGCGACGATTGCGGCAAGATTATTGCGGCGTACGTGCGACAGAAAATCTGGCCGGCAGACCCCTTTGCCGTGCTCGATCCGAAGCGCGTGGGGCGGCTGCTGAAGATCGGAACCTCTGAAGGGCGCGAAACGCGCCACAATCTCAAGGTGGGGATCTGCGGCGAGCATGGCGGCGATCCAGCCTCGATTGAAGTGTGCGCCGATGCGGGACTCAACTATGTAAGCTGCTCTCCCTATCGGGTTCCGATTGCGCGCCTGGCGGCGGCGCAGGCGGCGATTCGCCGGGGAAAGACGGCAGTGGTGGCAAGCGCTACGGCGTGAAAAGCAGTGATGAATGACTAATGAAGAGTGACGAGGTCCAGCAGGTTGCTGAAAAACAATTCTGGACGCTGTCATTCCGAGCCCTTCGCTTGTCATTCTGAGCGCAAGCGAAGAATCCCTGTATTTCCGCTCAAGGGTAAACTCCGCGAGAAATCGCGCTCTATAAATAGAGACCATGCAAGATTCCTTGTCGCCTTCGGATCCTCGGAATGACAGACTGCGAAGATTTTTCAATAACCTGTCAGGTGAGAGCGCTGTTAAGGACAAGCAGCGCTCCTCTGGGCTCAGGGCCTTGAATTGTTCCAAGAGGCGCCTGCCAAGCGCCGTCATTCCCGTGCAGGTGGGAATCTATAAAGACGGACTTTCAGTGGAGGGGCTATGAACGAAGTTTTCCCCATTATTTCTGCGAGTGGCAAAGTCTTCGGGGCGTTGATTCCGCTGGCGCTGGTTTTTCTTTTTCTAGGCGCGCTTTTTATTTATCTGTTCTATGCGCCCCGGCACGTGCGTTTCGAGGTTTCTCAGGGCCGGCTCCGCATCCGGGGCGACGTTTACGGGCGCGCGATCCCGCTTGGTGATCTTGATCTGGGCGCGGCGCGCACCGTTGACCTCAATGACGGATCAGACTTGCGCCCCGCCTGGCGCACCAACGGAGTAGGGCTTCCGGGATATTCCTCCGGGTGGTTTCGGCTGGCCAATGGCGCCAAGGCTCTTCTCTTCGTGACGGATCGACGGCGCGTGACCGTCATCCCTGACGCCCAGGGATGGCTTCTGATGGTGAGTGTGGCAGACAGCGGGCGGTTCCTTCAGGCGTTGCAGGCTGCCCGGTGACGTCTTCCAGCCGGATAAGGAGCGCTTATCGATGTTAGTGGTCATGAAGCCGGCGGCCAGCGAAGAAGAGATTCGCGCCGTCTGCGAAAAAATTCAGGCGATGGGCTTTCGCGCTCACCCCATGCCCGGGGCGCAGCGGATGGCCGTCGGCATTACGGGAAATCCCGGGCCGCTTGACCCTGAGCTTTTTGAAGGCATGGCGGGGGTGGCGGAGGCGATTCGCGTTTCCAAACCCTACAAACTGGTAAGCCGCGAGATCCGAGATGAAGATTCACTCGTCCGGGTAGGGGACGCGGGTCTTGTGGTGGGTGGAAAAGAGCTTGCGATCATCGCCGGGCCTTGCGCTATCGAGAGCCGCGACCAGGCGTTTCGCGCCGCAGAACGCGTCGAGCGCGCGGGGGCGCGCTTGTTTCGCGGAGGCGCCTTCAAGCCGCGCACGTCGCCTTACAGCTTTCAGGGGCTAGGGGAAGAAGGGCTGGAAATTCTCGCCGAAGTGCGCGGGCGCTTCGGGCTGCTCATTGTTACCGAAACCATCGATCCGGTAAACTGCGACCTGGTTGAGCAGTATGCGGACGTGCTGCAAGTGGGCGCGCGCAACATGCAGAATTATTCGCTGCTCAAGCGCGTGGGGCGTTCGAAAAAGCCGGTGCTCCTGAAGCGCGGGATGTCGGCCACGCTGGATGAGTTCCTGATGGCCGCGGAATATATCCTCTTTGAGGGCAATTACAACGTGATCCTCTGCGAGCGCGGCGTGCGCACTTTTGCAGACCACACGCGCAATACGCTCGACCTGAGCGTGATTCCGGCGGTGAAGAAGCTATCGCATCTGCCCATTCTGGTGGATCCGAGTCACGGGACAGGGAAGCGCGACAAGGTGTTGCCGCTGGCGCGGGCGGCGGTGGCGGTGGGAGCCGATGGATTGATTGTGGAAGTTCACCCTGAACCCGACCGGGCGCTTTCGGACGGATATCAGTCGCTCTATCCCGAGCAGTTTGAGGAACTGATGAGCGAAACCGCCGCGATTGGAAGGATTCTCGGCCGGACCATGTATCCCGCGGTTACGGCTCTCAAGGGCTGAGGCTTCGTTTGGGCAGGTGGCATTCAAGAATTTCAAGTAAAGCTTTAAGTTTTACGTCTGGCTGTTGGCTCGAATGTCGGCGCGTCGACATGAGCGCCCCGTGTGAGACTGTAGCTTCAATCCAACCTGATGCTTTCCCGATGCTGCTGAATGGCGACTCTACACGTCATGTACTGCGCTTCCCGCAAATCCCGCGAGGTTATAAAAAACAACGGCCTCACGCTAAGACGCGAAGTCGCCAAGGCTGGAAACGAGCAAGCCTGTTGCTTTCTTTACGTGCTCTCGGCCTTGATGTGAGGTTTTTTCGTGAGCGCTGATTCACTCCTTCTATGTCATTGCGAAAATGGCCGCTTTTTTTT
Source organism: Acidobacteriota bacterium (assembly GCA_902812415.1). Taxonomy (GTDB): domain Bacteria; phylum Acidobacteriota; class Terriglobia; order UBA7540; family UBA7540; genus RH2-MAG17b. The sequence goes on along the minus strand of CADDZJ010000010.1, from coordinate 42,831 downwards.
CTGCTTGCAGCGCTGTTGGGAATCACGGTCTCCTGCGCCCATCGCGCGCTTCCTCCCAAACCTTACGTGGCCATCGTTGCCGCGCGCGGCAGCCGATGCCTTGTGGCGGTGAATCTCGCCACGTTTGAGCGGCTGCGTGTTGTCCCTCTCAAGTTCGCTCCTGACAGGGTTCTGATCCGACCCTATCACCGGCAGGGCGCAATCTCTCAAGCTCTTCAGCGCCCAGGGCGAACGCCCTTCGCCCCTGCGTCGCATCACCGGCAGGCATATGTCATCTCCCAGTCGGGCTGGATAAGCGTCGTCAATTTTCCCGAATTCGAGGTCGTCAAAACGCTGCAACTCGGGGGTGGTCTGGGGAGCCTCGTCTTCAGCAGGGATGGCAACTACGCTTACCTGCTGGATGGGGCGGGGAAGACAATCTCTCTTTTGGATTGCGAAAGCTGGAAGCTTTTGCAAAGCTTTCACCTGGCGCTTTCCCTTGTTCATATTGCACTGACGCCCGATGGGAAGACTCTGCTGGGCGAAAATGCCAGCCCATCAAAACTGCTGTTTCTGGATGCCAGGACGGGACAAGCGCTTGGAACAACGGAACTCGGAAGCAACCCGGGGTCCCTGGTGATTCTGCCCCAGGGACGCAAGGCGTTTGTAGCCGACCGAGGGCAGAATACCGTCACGGCGGTTGATATCACTTCTCGCCAGACGCTTTCTCACATCGAAGTGGCTGCTCCGCCGAGTTTCCTGGCGCTGAAGCCTGATGGGGGTGAAATTTTCGCCTTCAGCCCTGCGAATTCCACCATGACCATTCTTGACGCGACGCGCGATAGCGTCGAGCAGATCCTGCCGACCGGGAAAGACCCGGTTGCGGCGGTATTCACGCAGGATTCAGGAACCCTCTATATCTCCAACGCGGGCGATGGCACGGTGACAACGCTCGATGTAAACCAGCGAACCGTGACGGCAGACACCCATGTGGGTGTCGAGCCACATACCCTTGCACTGACACCGGATGAGCGATTTCTGGCTGTCGTGGATGCCAAAGGAGATAGTCTTGCCATCCTGCAGACCGGGTCTTCAAGTCTTCTCACCGTGGTTCCGGTCGGCACCGATCCTACCGATGTGGTAATTCCTGATTGGCTCTGGGAGAAGTGAAACGGGAAGAACAGAAGCCTCACGTCAAAGACGCCAAGGATGCATCAAGAGAGAAAGAAGGAAAGGCGCTTGTGAGCTTTCTGCGAAAAGCTTTATGCCCTGGCGCGAGGTTTCTGTTGTGCCGTCGGAATTACCACACCACGAGTTCCTTCGTCAATTCCAGGCTCAGCCAACCTTCGCGCGGCACGGTCTGCACGGGCAATTGATTCACCCAGAATGAGACCTGAAGCGCAATGCGCTGCGGCGAGTCGAGGTGAAGAATGGAATAGTTCAAGCGAAGCTCGAAGATGTGTACATACGCCGCTTGAACTCCGTCTCCGGTTTCCGAGGGATATCGCAATTTCCGATCTCCATCCCAGAATTCCACCCGTCTTAAAGTGTTACTTGAAATTACGGCGTGGAGACGGGAATGGTTCTCCCCGTCGATGCTGACGCGAATCTCAAAATCGTGCTGCCTTCGGGCGAATTCAGACTTCAAGTCAACCCTGAGATAGAGGGCGGATTCGTCGTATCCATAATGCAATTCTTTAATAAATTGGCCTGATTGATGGATGGAACCTGAGCGGTAATCGGGCAGATAAATTCCTGCGCCCAGCCACTCGAAATAGGTGGTTTCGCGGCCGTCGATTGCGGGGCTGATGAGGGAGGTGGGGAAAATGTTGTAGCCGCCGACCCGCGGCCGCTTGATCGGAGCGGCCAGTTCGTTAGGCGCCTCTCCTTCCAGAAGCCGGTAGATATTGCTCAGGTGCTTGCGATAGAGATGGTCGAATTCCTCGTCATTGGCGGTTGAGTGCTCTGGCCCGTACCACCAGCACCAGTCGCTGCCTTCAGCGATCCAGAGTTCCTGACGCGCCAAGGCGATACCGTCCGGGTCAAAGTTGTCCCGGCCGGAATGCTTTGCGAAAAAGTTGCGCGCGTCGCTCAGCAAGTCCCAGGCTTTGTTATCTTCGTCGGCCCCAATCCAGACGTTGAAGTTGGCGTTAATCCAGGAGCCGGGAGTAAGGCGGGACAGAGGGTTGGGCGGGGTCGTGGCCAGAATCTCCGAAGGCGTCAGCGCCTGAATATCGGGCATGGAAGCGAGCAAGCTGTAGAATCGCTTCAGGAATTCGCGCCCGTTGCCAGGATAATATTCCCAGGCGTTTTCGCCATCCAGGATGATCGAGACCACCGCCGGCTGATCGCCCGCGCTGCGCGCCGCCATGCGGATGCGATGGACCAGGTCGTGCGCGGCGGCCTCAGGCTCCATGCGGGAATAAACGAATCCGATCAGGTCGGAAAGCTGATGGTCGCGGAAGAAGAGATCAATTGACTGGCTTCCCGCCTGGAAGCGATGCGGCTGGTAGAGCAGGCGCCCGTCCTGAACTGTCCCGTCGCTCTGGCGGTGGAAGTAGGTGTGCATCGAGCGGCCAAGCACGCCCTCATCCGTCGCGGCCCAGATGAATCCTTCCTCGGCCGCAATCCGCAGCGCTTCCTCCGAAACGCTTCCTTCGCTTGGCCAAAGCCCTCGCGGACGCTGTCCGAAAGTCTTTTCGTGCAGAGCCACAGCTTCCCGAAGCTGGGCGCGCGCGTCTTCAGGATGCCGGAACCGCTGGGAAGGCAAATGAATTCCGGGCGAGGATTCCTGCGCAACGTGCGTGTCGCAAAGCAGAGGCAGGATGGGGTGGTAAAAAGGCGAGGTGGAAATTTCGATCTGGCCGCGCTCGGAAGCCTTTCGGTAAACTTCAAGCGTTTGTTGAAATATCACGACTTCTTTGGCGCATAACAGCTCCTTATCCTGTTCCGTGTAGTCGCGCTCGCGGGCGGCAAGCGCTCTGATTTCAGGATCGCCAGCAAGATAAATTTCGTCGAACCACGCAAGTTGAGAAAGAACTTGAAGGTCAAGTATCTCTTGAAGGCTTCCAATCTGCGCGGCAGTGGGCTCGCCGTCCGCTCCTCGTGATTTCTCAAGGAGTTCTTGAAACCGAGGGTAGCGGTTCAAGAGATTCTCGAAGTTCACCTGAAAAGCGTATTTCACCAGCCGCTCTTTTTCGGCGGGCGTCAAATCGCGAGCCGGCTTGAAGGCCAGTTCGTAGCTCTCTTCGCGCGCCTCGCCCGAGGCGTAGTCCTGAATCTGTGCAATGAGGGAAGGAACCAGATTGAAGGTCATGTGCACCTGAGGGAACTCTTCAATCATGGCGACCATGCCATAGTAGTCCTTCAGCGTGTGCAGCCGGACCCAGGGCATGGCGTAGCGGTTCTCCACCAGGTCCTTGTAATAGGGCTGGTGCATGTGCCACAGGAGCATCAGTCTGATAGAGGCCATGAATTTGGGCTATACTCCTTGATGAAGCTTGCGCAGCGCCTGCGGGCGCTCGCCTGCTTGCTGAAAAACAAGTAGCGCTGGTATCTTGCCGGCAAGCGCCCGGAAATCCACCCAGGTGATGCGGGATGCCCCGCCAAGACGGCGGCGCTACGATGGAGTTGAAGGGCGGCGCAGCCGCGCGTCACGTTGCGCGAGCCGGGGCCTGATCTGCCGCATCCACGGTGAAAATTCTGACGCGATACATTCTGAAGGAAGTCTCGTCTCACTCGCTTCTGGGGTTGGTGATCTTCACCTTCGTCATTTACTTTCCCAACCTTAACCGGCTTCTGGAGCTTGTGGTGCGGCGTAATCTATCGGGCGCAAGCACCATGCTTTTATTTCTGCTGCCCGTTCCGGGCGTTCTGATCCTGACCGTTCCCATCGCGGTGCTCCTGGGCGTGCTGATCGGGCTCAGCCGCATGGCGGCGGACGGCGAAGTGATCGCAGCCCGCGCGGCGGGAATCAGCCTGGGGCAGTTTGCGCGGCCTGTGATGCTCTATGCTCTTATGGGCTGGGTTGTTGCCTCCGCCATGAGCCTGGCGCTTGCGCCAGCTTCCGCCTGGAAGCTGCGGCAGATGGAAACGGAACTCAGGGCCACACAGATTCCTTACGAAATCAAGCCCCGTCTCTTCATCGAACAGTTTCCCGATTTCCTCCTTTACCTAAAGGACGTCACCCATTCCGGCTCGCGCTGGAAGGGGGTTTTTATCGCCGATACGTCCCACCCTGAGAGACCGAAGGTGACGCTGGCGGAGAGCGGCTATCTTACCACCAACCCTGGCGGCCGCGGCCTGACGTTGCATCTTGAAAATGGGACCACGCATGAGATTGATCCGCAGAATCCGCTGGCCTACTCGGTGGTCTCTTTCAACGCGACGGATATTCATATTCCCACGGACGAGGCGTCGGCGACAACCCCGCAGTTGCCTCCCGCGCCTGCCATGACGCTGCCGCAGTTGGTCCGTTATGCCCGCGACCCGCGTTACCGCCGCGACGGCCTGGTGGAGTTGAATTATCGCCTGGCGTTGCCGCTGGCCTCGCTGGCCCTAGCCTGGGTTGCCATCCCTCTGGGTCTTTTCACGCGCAAGGGCGGCAAGGCCGTGGGCGTGATGCTCGCGATCCTGCTGGTGTTCGTCTATTACGTCATCATGGCGCTCGGCCTGGGCTTTGCCAAGCAGGGGCGGGTTAACCCCGAGTTGGGGCTCTGGGCAGCCAATGTGATCTTTATTCTCGCGGGAACCGTGATGATCGCCCGGATGCATCGCGTGCGCGCGCGCTCGGAGAGACTCCGCAATTTATGGGATGCCTTCGTCGCGCGCTTTCGGCGCTGGAAACTGGAGCGGTCTCGCCGGGCCAAGGCAACGCCTCAGGAAACCCTGCTGCGGCCCCGAATGATCGGAGGGCGCATCCTCCAGATTCTTGACCTGTATATCGTCCGCGACTGGCTGTTTTATTTTGTGATGACGCAGGTGGCCCTGACCGGCATTTACATCATCTTCGATTTCTTCCAGCTTCTGAATTACATCGTGCGCAATCATGCCTCCACGGGCCTGGTGCTGAGTTACTACGGTTATCTTCTGCCGCGCATCACCTATCTGGTGCTGCCGTTGAGCGTTTTGGTTGCGACGCTGGTGAGCCTGAGCCTGCTGACCAAAACGAGCCAGGTGATCGCGATTAAAGCCGTCGGCGTCAGCCTTTATCGCATTGCCGTGCCCGTGCTGCTGGCTGCGCTGCTCGTGAGCGGAGGCATGTTTGTGATGGGGGATGAATATCTGCCGGCGGCCAATCAGCGCCAGGACGCCCTGCGAAACGAGATTCAGGGGCGGCCGGCCCAGACATTTTTCCGGCCGGGCTGGCAGTGGATCTACGGAAAATCGAATCGCATCTACAACTATCGCTTCTTTGACTCTGATCACAATGTCTTTGCCGATCTCTCGGTCTTCGACTTTGATTCCTCGTTTCACATGACACGCCGCATCTACGCCCGGCGCGCCTTCTGGGAGCCGCATGTGAAGCGCTGGATTCTGGAAGACGGCTGGATGCGCCAGTTGGAAGGCGACCGCGTGACGAAATATATGCCGTTCTCCGTTGCGGCGTTCAAAGACCTTACCGAAGGCCCTTCCTATTTCACCCGGAGCGTGCGAACCAGCGAGCAGATGAGCGTGTGGGAGTTGCGTCGCTATATTGACGACCTGCGCCAGAGCGGATTTGACGTGGTGCGGTTGACGGTGCAGTTCTATCGCAAATTCTCCTATCCTCTGGTGGCGCTGGTTGTAACGTTGATTGGCGTGCCGTTTGCCTTCACGGTGGGCCGGAAAGGAGCGCTCTCGGGAATCGCGCTCAGCCTTGGGATTGCCATTGCCTTCTGGTCCGCATCAAGCCTGTTCCAGGCCATGGGAAACCTGAATCAGCTTCCGCCCGCCGTCGCCGCCTGGTCGCCGGATATCCTGTTCGGCATCGGCGGAGCTTATCTCCTGCTTCGCATCCGCACGTGAGGAGAACGGGCGCTCTTGTATGAAATCCATTCTGCTCGTTCTTGCGCTGGGGATCGCGGCTGCGCCTGCCATCCGAATTCTTACGGCTGATCGCAAGCCCAAAACTCTGGCCGGCTTTGAACGCTACGTTAAAACCGCCGAGTTGCGCATCGGGAAGGAAGAGAACGACCCAGCCGCGTTTCTCTATTTTGACAAGCTCTCCGCGCCGGACCGCAACCGGATCAAAGGCTTTCTCAGGCAAGGCACAATCTTTATCACGAAACTCACCACGCTTGACTCTCAGAGTCAGCCTATCGAAGCGCCCGGCGGCCTTATCCATCACTGGCTTGGAATCGTCTTCATCCCAGACGCAACCCTTCAAAAAGTGCTCGGCATTGTTCAGGACTACAACCATCATCAGGATTATTACCGTCCGGAAGTGATCCGATCGCGGCTTGAGAGCCGACGGGATGATAACTTCAAGGTTTACTTGAGATTTCAGGAAAAGAAGATTATCACCGTTACGCTCGATACTGAGCACAATGTCGAGTACAAGCGGCTCGATCGGACCCATGAATTCAGCCGCTCTTATTCAGCACGGATCCAGGAAGTGCGTGATGCGGGAGAACCGGGCGAGCATCTGCTGCCGGTGGGGCACGACGGCGGATTTTTGTGGCGAATCAACAGCTATTGGAGGTTTGAAGAAGGCGATGGCGGTGTTTACGTGCAGTGCGAGTCGATCTCGCTCACCCGCGATATTCCGACAGGGCTGGGCTGGCTGATCGAGCCGTTTGTCACCAGCGTGCCACGGGAGTCGCTTCAGGCAACGCTTGAAGCGACGCGCCGGGCAGTTAAGGCGAAATTGAAGTTGGGTGCACGGCGATGAGTCTGTAGAAAGGCCGGAAGATTCTCCGGACGGGCAATATCCCGCACGCCCGAGCAATTGAAAACAAAAACCGGCGGTGAGGACACCGCCGCTACAAAAGCGTTTTTCATACAGACTTGCGCGCTCCTACGGTTGCTGACTTCCATCGAGCGTACCAATGTCGGCGCTCCGACATTTCAAGTAATACATGAAGTGAAGGCTAAGATCGGGCATCAGGAACTGGAACGGTTTTTCGGGCATCGCGCGCGAAATCTGAAAACCGTCGCGTTAGTTTCCACCAAAACCTCCTCGAACCCTGCGGCTTCGAGTCTCGCGCCGAAGGTTCGAGGGTCAACGGGAACGAGCGTATCGTGGACGTGAAACAGCCGCATGCTCAGCCGCTGGAGGCTATCGACGCCGGCAAAGACTCCGCCAGGTTTCAGCACTCGCCGCACTTCCCGAAGCAGCTGGTCCTGCAGCGCGGGCGAAGGCACGTGATGCAGCATGGTGAACGATACCGCTCCGGAAAACCGGGCGCTTCCGAAGGGCAGGGCGGTGGCGTCGCCGCGAATCACCTTGATGGGACTGCCGCGCAAACGCGCCGCAAGCGATTCGGCCAGCCGCCGGTCAATTTCAATCGCGGTCAAGCGTTCGACGCGAGGCCGCAGCAGGTCGGTGGTCAACCCCGGCCCAGGACCAACTTCAAGCACGTCCGGTCCGAGTTCGACATCGCTTAAAACCCAGGGCAGCACCTGCTCTTCAAGCTTTCTCCGCCAGCGGGCTGAGCGGCATATCCAGCGATGGATCAGGTTCATGACATTTGCCCTCCGAGTTCTCCGCAACCTTTCAGAGCGAGTGAACGCGCCGGGTAAGCTGTTCCGCTGGGGACATCAAAGCCACGGCATATTCAAAATTGCTCAAGCAGCCGTTGGCTCGCGCGAGGCTGCGGTAATAATCATCGTAACGGAAGCCATTCTCTCCGCGCCACATGGGAAAGACGGCGCAGGCTTCAGTCCAGCGCTCAAAGACCGCGCTGATGTCGAGGTAAGTGTCGGGTCGAAAATCTTCTGAATCCTCCCAATTTTCGGCAAAGAACAGCTTCTTCACGCTGTGGGCTGGCTGCTTGCGAGCAAGGGCAGGGAGCGCGGCGTAGAAGATCGCGCCATCCACAATCTCAAAGCAGGCACGATGGTCTTTGTGCCAGCTCCCGCGCCAGTGGGTCACGACAATTGCGGGCTGGTATTCCCGAATCATGTCGCAGACGGCGAGGCTGGCTTCATCGTTTATGGGGATCTGCCCGTCGGGATAAGCGAGGAATTCGGCCTGGGCGCCCAGCATCTGGGCTGCGCGGACAGTCGCCTCGCGTTGAAGAGCGCCGTATTCACTAGGCGGAATAGTGACGGAGCCTTTTTCTCCGAGCGACAGGCTGACGAAGACGCCGTGACCCCCGTGGTGAATTCGATGGGCCACCGGCGCGCCCATTGCAAAGAAAGCGTCGCCCGGATGCGCGGCAATCGCCATCAGAGTGGAGGATGCCGCGGTTTCTGCGTCTCCCACCGGCGGCCTTCCGGGCATGGATTTCTCCTGCTCGCCAGCTATTGAAAAAGCCGCTGTTCCCAATCCGAGGTCTTTCAAGAAACTTCGCCGGTTTTGAGGATCCATTTTAGTCTCCCCGACCGCAAAATACGGAAAAATCGCCTGGAACAATTTTTCAAGTAAAACTTTAACTTTTGTCGGCGCGCCGACTTTCTACGGACGGTCCGGCGCCAGGCCGCGAGTGATCGCCGCCGTAAGCGCTGCAACGGCCACAGCCGCCACGATAGGAATAGCGAGCACTTTCAGGGGGCCGGAACCTGCGGCCAGCCCGCCCAGCGCAGGGCCAGCCATTCCGCCAATCAGTCCGACGGTCATGATAGCTCCAAACACCGTTCCCGTCTCTTTTGGAAAGCGGTCGCCGGCAAGCCCCAGCGCCGTGGGATAAATTGCAGAAAGGCCGAGCCCGATGATCGCAAATCCCCCGAGCATTCCGGCATAGGTAGGGTGACCTAAAATGATGACTGCGCCCATAATCACTGCGGCAGCGGAAAGCCAGAGCGTCACTCGACTGCCCAGAAGTTTGAGCCACAAAAGAGCCAGCAGCCGTCCTGCGCCTAAGGCGATGCTCAATCCGAGAAGCGCAAGTTCAGCGCGTTGCGCGGTGGTCTTCAAAAAATCCGCGGCAACCTTTCCGGTCCAGACAAACATGCAATTCTCGTTGCCTGACTCGAAGAAGAGAAACGCCGCAAATAGCCAGACCGTAGGTTCGCGCCACACTCGAAGCAAACTGCCCAGAGGAGCATCGGCCCGTTGAGGGGCTGGAAAATTCAGCGCGAGCACCAGGATCAGAAGGATGCCGCTCAGGAGGGCAAGAACGCGAAGAACCATTCCCGGTGAGCGCGCCGCGCCGAGGGATGACATCAGAAGAGGGGCCGTGACGGCGCCCAGGCTGAAGAAAAAGCCGAGCAGATTGAGCGCTGCCGCTCGTCCGGAAGCGTTCAATTCAGCCACCAGCGCGTTGGTTGCAGTGTTCAGAACTCCTCCTCCCAGCCCGTACGTCAGGGCGGTTATCGCTAGGGATCGATAGCTGCCAAGCGATGGCATCACCGCGAGCGCGAAGGTGATTAGACCGAGCGCTGCGCCTAGAGCGCGCTTCGCACCAGCCTTGTCCAGAAAAGGCCCGATAGCGAGCGTGGCGATCAGGATTCCGGCCAGAGGAAAAGAACCCAGCGCGCCTGCCTGCCGCTGGCTAACATGCATCACAGGCAGCAGAGAGCCCATTAACAGCAAGACCACGCCAAAAACGAACATGCAGGCGTTCACCGTGATGAGCAAAACGGTGCGATGCATATAGGGAAAAGGATGGCGGATATTCCTTGATTACGCCGCCTCGGTGTCGGTGAGCGTTCTATTACTTCCCGCCACGGAGGATATAGAGGGCACAGAGGTCTTTTCTCCGTGTCCTCTGCGCTCTCCGTGGTGGATTCTTTTCTGATCTTGCCCGCGATGAAGAACTGCTAGCCTATGTACTTTGTAAAGGCCAGCCTCGCCATTCCAAGTAACGGCGCTTGATTGCCCAACTTGCTGCGGACAATCTTAACCTGGCGAGCGGCCAGCGGCTGCGCCCAGCGTTTCATGGTTTCACGCGCGGGCGCAAGCAGCAGTTCCCCGGCTTCTGCCACCCCGCCGCCAATGACGATCATCTCCGGGTTCAGTAGACTCACCAGATTGGCCAGCGCCAGACCCAGATAATGGCCTGCATCGCGCAGGATTTTTTGTGCTTCCAGATTGCCTTCGCGGGCGACACGCGCAACTTCAGATACATTCATGGATTGCTTGAGGATTTTGCGTGCCCGGCGAGCGATGGCCGGTCCTGCGGCGTGAGCTTCGAGACAGCCGATCGCTTCATATTCAGGCAGAAATGAATCCTGGACTGCGAGCCACCCCGCGCATCCTGCCAGTTCACGATATCCGCGCAGCAACCGCCCGCCCGAAATGATCCCGGCTCCAATGCCTGTGCCGAGCGCCAGATAAACCACATCCTGGCAACCTTTGGCAGCCCCTTTCCAGACCTCGCCGGTCACAAAGGCGTTGCGGTCGCTTTCGACGAGGACCGGAAGCTTAAAGTATTTCTTTAATTTTGCGCCGAGCGGCATTTCTTTCCAACCCGGAAGGTTGGGCGCCCAAACTTTCCCGTGGGGGTATGCCAGCCCTGGCACGTCCACTCCAATGGCCTGGACGCCCGTTCGCGGCAAGTCATCCAAAACTTGAAGTAATACTTGAATAACGGATTCGCCGCCTTCAGCCGGAGTGGGCGCTTGAAGGGAATGAGTGATTTCGCCGCTCGAACTTACGCGCGCGGCGGCGATCTTCGTTCCGCCCAGGTCAGCGACTAGCGCAAATCCGGTTTTGGCGGTCATCTGCCAACCACCAGCACGGTGAATTTTCCATCAATGCCGGTGGTGAGAAATACCCGATGGGTTTTGGGATCAACAGCGCTGGTTCGCGCTCCCGGAGCGGTTTTGACAGTCTGGACAATGTGATACCGGTTGGGTGAGTCTTCATGAATAACGGTCAAGGTGCCGTCGCCGTTTGAGTCAAAAACCAAGTGAGTGGCTGGATCGAACTTTGTCGAATCCACATGGGCGCCGATGGGCAGAGAAGTGATGACGTGGCCCGTATCGGCGTTCACGACCACCATCACCTGGTTTCGGCAGCCGGAAAAGAGGCGCCGGTTTTCAAGGTCCATGGCAAGGCCGGAAGGACTTTCGCACGGCGCAAGCGGCCAGCGGGCGACCGTCTGCAGGCTGCGAGCGTTGATCTTCAGCAAAGCACTTTTATCTTCGAGATTATTGAAGATGAATCCTTTCCCATCCGCTACCGCAAATTCAGGGTCGCCTCCGAGTTGGATGGTGCCCAGAACTTTCGTGGTTTTGGCGTCCAGCACGGTCGCCGTATCGCTGTGCCCGTTAAAGGCGAACACCCGCTGCGTGACGGGATCGTACACGATGGCATCCGGGTCTTCGCCTGTCGAGTGAACCACGGCGAGGGTCTTGAGAGTTTTTAGGTCAAAAACCGTGATGGTGGAAGCCCGGCCATCGCTGATGAATCCGCGCCCCAGGTCTTCGGCCAGCGCAATGCCGTGAACTCCGGGGGTGGGAGCGATCTTGCCGACCAGGGAATAAGAATCCGCATCGACAACGTCCACTTCCATGCCATGCGAGATATAGACGCGTCGGGCTGAGGGATCCACAGCGATGTAATCCCAGCCGCCTTTGGGCGCGATGGGAACCTCACGTAGAAGATGATAATTTCCGCTCTGGCTGGCCAGAGCGGAGACGACAGAGAAGAAAACCACAACCCCTATTTTTAGAATTTTCATCGCGCCCTCCTTGACGCTAATCTTCGATGTCGCGCTGGCGACTTCCCGACGATTTTTTCGGCACTGGAGACAGCGCCGCTACAGTTGCCGGTCATATGCCACTAACATTTCTGGACAATGGGTGGTCATGGCCAGGATAACAATGCCACAACCGCGGCACGGGCGTCCCGCCCGTGGATTCAGCCCAGGGATTGATGCGACATCCGACTATCATTTGCGGTCTTCTGCAATTCGACTACTCCTCATGACGTGGAACATTGGCTTCCGATGCTACCTCGCCAATTCCACCACCCGGAAGCCGTTTGCTGGGAGAGGCTCGTGCAGAATCGCTTCTCCATCTTTTGCTGCAAAAGGTGCGGCGCGGTCAGCCATCCAGTCGCGCGCGCTCTCCACAGGCCATGGCAAACGGATAGAAATGGCGGCGTCAGCCGGATGATCTGCATGATTAAAGACGAAAACAATTTGCGCTTCGTTACTTTCAAGGCGCCGCACTTCGATCTCTGAAGTTCCCAGCCCTGAAACCCTGACCTCGGGTGTCACCCCGGCGGCGCGAGCCAGGGCCAGGAAGAGTTTCCGGGTTGATGCCTTGTGCTGGCGCTGGTAAGCAAGAGCAGGGAAAGACCCAATCAGAATCGCTTTGCCTTTACCGTAATGATTTTCGACGATAGCGGGCTGATGATCGGCGAATCGCGCAAGGACGCGCGCGTCTGAGAGCGGTTGCAGATCTTCCTCAAAAGCCGCGCCAGCCACAGGCTCAGCGCCCTCGAAACCCGGAAGCGAAGATTCCATCTGCAATCGCGGCTCAGCAACCGGCTGAATCATCAGCTCGCGCGCGCCAAAAACCTGATCCAATCCAAAGCCCGGAATGACGGGGCTGGCATCGCCCTGGGCGTTATTCCAGGCCAGGCGCGCTTCGGCCACCGCCATCCCGCCCGCAGCCACGTATCGCTTGATTCCTTCCGCCGCGTCTTTTGAGAGCATAACCGAAAAAGGCAGAAAAACAATCTTATATCGGCTCAGCCCGCTGCGATCCATGTCAACGTGGCTGACGAAATCTACCGGAATCTGGTCTTCAAAGAAAGCGCGGTAGACACCCATGAGCGAGTCACGCTCGGCGTTGCCGAGCTTTGAAAGCGAAGGCTGAGTGCCGCCCACCAGATAAGAGAGCCGATCGTAGAATATCGCCACCTGCGCCGGCGCAGGGCGAGCCGGGTTGATTTCCCGCGCGTTCCGCTCAATCGCCTGCGCCACCGATCCCGCCGCCCGCGCGCGGTCCGTAAGCGCGCCGTCAAGATGAACGAGGCCGTAGCCGCCGGATTCGTAGCCGGAACTCATGGGGTAATAGGCGTAGATCGCAATCTCGCGCGCGCCGTGCGCCACCACTTGCCACATCCAGTATTCTTCGTCATGCGCCGTCACCGGAGCGGCAATGCGCATGCCGGTGACGCCTTGCCCGGCCTGAAGCTCGCCGATCCAGAACCCTTTGCCAAAGCTGTGGCCCGCCGAGCGGGTAAAATCCAAGCCTGCCGCGAGCATCCAATAAGGCCACGGGTGCGTGGATTCCGAGTGCTTGGGATAAAGCGAAGTCCCAAAGAAATCCGCCGCCTCTGACATTTTCCAGTCATCCGGCTCGCCATAGCCATCTGTGGGCGAAGTAAAGAGGCCGGGCGCAGCGGCGTGACTGGTGATCGGATGCGCATGATCGGCGCTGCGGATGGCCTCCACACGCGTTCTCAAGTCACCGGCAAGTTTATCATCAATAAACGCTCTCCAGTCGAGATAATCGGTGTAGGAGAGGATCGTCGAAAAGCGCGGCGGCTCAACCTGATCCCAGCGTGCGAAGCGCCGGTACCAGGCGGCGTTCAAAGCGGCAAGCGTTTTGTATTTGCCTTGAAGCCAGGCGCGAAACCGTTGCTGGCTGTAGCGGCAGTAGCAGAACTCGGGATCTTTCAGATACGAAAGGTCGGCCCAGTTCACCACATGGGGCTCGCTCCAGACGTCCCAACCGTAAAGGGCGGGGAACTGGTTGGCGTCGCGCGAGAGCGCCTGAAGGAACTTCACGATCTCCGCCCGCAGAGCGGGATCATCCATGCAATATCCGGGCGCAGCCTGTGAGCGGATCACTGCGCCGCTGCGATCCACAAATTGCGCGTCCGGGAAGAGCAACCCGACCCAGTCCGGGGCCGAATCGGTGTAGATTTGCACGATCACGCGGAGGTCGCGCTCCTGGGCAAGCTTCAACAAAAGGTTGAGGTTTTTGAAATCGAAGACGCCCAGTTTGGGCTCGGCGGTGGCCCAGTCCACCCAACACTTGACGGTGTTGAACCCCAGGGCTTTGATCTGGTCCAGGTCCCTGCCCCAACGCTCAGCGCTTGTCGCATCCACCGGCTCAAGCATCGGCGCCCGCGCCTTGCCGCCGCTATACCAGACAGCAACAGGGAAGAAGTCAAGAGATGGGTCTGCGGTGAATGCGGGCTTGGCGATACCGATAAGCGTCGCGCTCAGCAGAAAACACGCTACGGGGCAAGAGATCCGAGAGTGATTCATGGCGGAATCCTCAGTATTGATGTTCCTGATTCAGGTGTTGTACTTCTGATGTCCGAAACTTCTTGCTTCTCCTGCGATTGGCAGCGCTCAATGCAAAGGTGAGGACACGTCTTACCGCAGAGGGCACGGAGGACACAGAGGAACGCGCTTTCATGCTCTTCATGAATGACGGCCAGTCAGGAGCGGGCGCGAAGAAAAACCTCTGTGTTCTCTGTGGTGAAAAGCAAAGGTTTGCCTGCTATCCCCGGCGGTTCGTTGCGAATTGCTCGTAGGCCCTAAAGACCTGCTCGTTATGATCCGGCGGCAAGCCCACGTTGGGTGATACGAATGTTGGGGGCTTCGCACCTTCTCGCACCAGCCGCGAGCCTACTTCTGCCACTAGCGCCATGGCGATGGAAACGGCGGCCACGGTCGAGCCAGCGGCAAATTTTTCCGGCACGCCCTCAATGCCAACCAAAGCGTCCTCAGGCGGCACGCAATTATCAATGGCAATATCAGAGGCGTCTGCGAGCTTTTTGCCGCTTGAATGTGTAGCGCGGGCCTGGCGATGGTTTTGAAGCGAAGAAACCGAAACCACGGTCAGGCCCTGCTTCCGGGCCTCCAGCGCCATCTCAACCGGAGCGGCATTCAGCCCTCCGTGGGAAAAAATCAAGATAGAGTCTCGTGGCTCAAGACCGTAGCTTAATAGAATATTCCTGACGTAACCTTCCTGGCGCTCCAGCCAGAGCAGTTCGCGAGCGCCTCCCGGGCCGACCACGTTGAACCACATCAGGCGGGGATCATAGATGGGAAGAAATCCGACGAAGCTGCCATAGCGGGGAAAGATATCGAGCACTGGGATGACGGAATGACCGCTCCCGAACAGGTAAACTCGGCCTCCATCGCGGATAGATCGGGCAAAGACCTCGCCCGCCCGTTCGATCTTTTCTTTTTGCGTCTGCCGGATGGTCTCGATGATTTCTCCGATCCGGGCGAGATAATGTTCAGCCGACATTCCATCCTCCTCATAGGTGTCTGAAAAACTCAACCCATGTGTTATTCCGAAGTGCCGCCGTCGACGAGGAATCTCATAAGAATGGTGCTCTCAAGGCGGGATTCCTCGCTGCGTTCGGAATGACACAGTTCGGGAACGGTTTTCAGCGCTGTTAGAAAATCAGGCTCTCCTGACCGTCCCGAAGTCGCAATTCAGGCGCGTGAGCCGCGTGACGATTTTATAGCGGTCGCCGCGATAAATAGACTTCACGTACTCCACGGGTCGCCCGTCCTGCAAATACGAGGTTCGGGTAAATTGAAACACGGGACTGCCAGGGCGCGTGCGCAGCAGCCGCGCCTCTTCCGCGCTGACTCGCCCCACTTCGACCACTTCTTCGGCCACCGCCATGAGAATTCCGTATCGTTTCCAGAGCGTTTGATAGAGGGAGGCGCGCGGGTTGAAAGCTTTCAGGATGCCTGGGCAAATCCGCGCCGGCAGGTGGCTGCACTCAATGCCCATAGGCCATGAATCCGCCAGCCGCAGCCGCCTGAGGCTCACGACCGGCTCACCCAGCGGCAGCTTCAGCGCCTCGGCGACTTCTCCACGCGCCGGAATCGTTTGGAACGAGAGCACTCGCGCCTGGGGTTTTAAGCCGCGCGCTTTCATTTCCTCCGTAAACGATTGCACCTGGCGAAAATTCTTCTCCAGCTTGATGCCGGAAACGAAAGTCCCTTTGCCGCGCCGGCTGTAGGTGACCCCCAGATGGCAAAGCGATTTGAGCGCCTGCCGGGCCGTCATGCGGCTGATGCCCAGGCGGGCCGAAATCTCCTGCTCTGAAGGCAGCAGATCGCCGGTTTTGAGCCTCCCGGCGGTGATCTGCTTCAGCAGCCTTTGCTGGATTTGATAGTAAAGGGGAACCCTGCTGCGGCGATTAACGGAAATGGAAACCATGGAGATGCCCCTGCCGATGAGCGGTGACGTGGGAAAGCGGGTGACGCTGGTTGTATAGACAACTTAAATCTGTACGCGAATTGCTCCCAAATGTCAAGCAGAATCTCTCTTTTGTCATGGTAAAGCCGTATCCAGATAGGCCAGGTACGCGGCGATCAATCGGAAACTTTCGTCGTAGTAATTCAGACGCTCGGCTGAGAGATTGTCCCTCCGGCTATGGAGCACCCGAAGAGTATCCTGCGACAAAGAATGAAGGGTGATCGTGGGCGCGTTGCGGCGCCGGAAAGAGATGGCATCATCATACCCCACGCGCTCGAGATTGACTCTCGGAAAATAAGTGCCCATCGATTTCGCCACACGATCCAAATCGGCCAGCAAGGCGGGGGCGGCGTGATCGGCCCAGACTTCCGGCGGATTCATCCCCAAGCATTCCAGATTCACCATGGCGCGGATGTGATGGAGGGCCTTGGAAGAGAGTGTTTCGACATAAAACTTCGAGCCCCGCCGCCCTTTTTCTTCTTCCGTGAAACCGATAAATAGAAAGGTGTGCCGGCGAGATTGAGGGCGAAGACTTTGGTAGAGGCTTGGCAACAGGGAAGCGCCGCTCCAATCATCCACAATTCCATCGCCCCTTCGTACATGATCCAAATGTCCCCCCACGATGATCAATGCCGAAGTCTCACCGGGCAGCCTGCAAATAATGTTGGGCGCTTCGCCCTTGTGGACTAATTGCTCTGTTAAATTCGCGCTTCCACAACCCGCTGCTTCAAACATCGCTCGAAGGGCCATTGCGCGCTGTGCGTTATCAAGGGGTGCGCTCTTTAACCGTTGTTCGATGATTTGGGGAGCAACTGCTTGAAAAGCAAATCCAGCAGGAGCTATCGACTGTCCAAAAGCTGCCGAGGTTACAAAAGAGCAGAGACCGACGAAGATAAGGAATACGATTCGTGAGGTTTTCATGTGATTTGAAGAATGAAAGTATTACTTCAGGTTTTTATGTTATCAAAAGCTTTCTGAATCACTTGCCTGGCTTGGGGTCGCAGACGGTACTGGCCCAACTCGGCCTGTGAGACCCACCGTGCGTCTGTGACGTCCGAAGCCGGTCGAAGCTTCCCGCCCTTGAGCCGGCACACATAATCAAGAACAAAATAGTGATATTGCACCCTGCCATTCCGTCGAATGATGCGCTCGAAGATGGCGGCGAGGCTTGCGGGCTCGACTCGAAGGCCGGTTTCTTCCTGAACCTCCCGCCGCACTGCTGCACGGAGGCTTTCTCCCAGCTCGACCATCCCGCCGGGAAGGGTCCATTCACCCTTTTGGGGAGGCTTGCCGCGACGAATGAGAAGAACTGAATTTCCGAGAATCACGACCGCGCCCACACAAAGAATAGGTTGTTTAGGGAATTCCCGTTTCACCATGAGGGCTTCAATGCCTGATCGAACAAGTTGTAGGGCTCCGCGTCTTCGGCTATTGATTTGCAGCCCGAGTAACAATTTCAAACATCATCCTGACGCCACTGCGGATTTGATCAACCGGCACGCGCTCGTTGGCAGCGTGCTCGGTGGCCTCGACTTCCGGCGTCACAACCACAGGCGAGAAACCATAACAGATGATTCCGCGCTGCCGATACATCTGGCTCTCGGTATAGCCGCTGTTGAGCACCGGCGTCACCAGCGCCTGCGGATCGTTTTGATGAATCACTTGCTTGATGATCCGGTAAAGCCGGGTATGAGCGGACGAGGCGTTGGGAATGCGGAACGGGCTGACGGATTGAATGCGGATCCGGTCGTTGCCAATCACGCTGCGCAGTTCATCGATAAATTGCTGAGGCGCTTCGCCGGGCAGAAGGCGGGCGTCCAATTGCGCCGTAGCCTTGCCGGGAATCACATTAGCCTGTTCGCCAGCGCGCAGCATGGTGAGCGAGATCGTGTCGCGGATCTGGTAATTGAAGCGCTCGTTTTCCGTAAGCTGTTCCACAAAGTCAGGATTGTGAATGGACTTTTGAATCCTGCGAAATTCGCTTGCCAGCGGCTCCTGCTCAAGCCGCGCAATGTTGCGAAAGTATTCTTTCACCGCCGGAATCAGCCGCACGGGCGGCTCCCAGTTTATGACTCGATTCAAGGCTCGAATCAGTTGATTCGGCGCGGAATCCATGAGGGGAATGGAGCCATGTCCGCCGCGGCTGCGCGCCGTGAGGCGAATCCAGAGCGGAGCTTTTTCGGCAACGCCAATGCCGTAAATGGTCTCATGGTCGGCGTATTTCAAATTGGAGCCGCCCTCCGTGATTAAATACTCCGCGTCCGCAATCAGTTCCGGGTGGTGGGCAAGCAGCCAGGCGCTGCCCTGGTCGTCCACCTCTTCGTCTGCGGTCGCCAGAAACACCAGATCGCGCTTGAAGTGAAGATGCTGGCGGGCGGCGATGAGCAACACCATCGCTTGAAGCAGTCCTTCATCTTTCATATCGACGGCGCCGCGTCCGTAAAGATTTCCGTTCACGATTTCACCTGAAAAAGGTGGAACCGTCCATCCGCCCCCATCCGCCCTAACCACGTCCATGTGATTCAACAGGATCAAGGGACGCAACGCGCCGTCGCCTTTGAGCACTGCGTAAAAGTCAGCCCGGCCCGGGGCGAAGACGTAAATCCTGTTAGGGATATCAGCGGCGTCAAAGAGGCGATGAAAGAATTCGGCAGCGGCCAGCTCGTTTCCGGGCGGATTCGCCGTGTCAATCCGGATATAATCCTGAAGCAGGCTGACCGCTTCGTCCTGATAATGGTTCCAATCGATCGGAGGCTGGGTGGGTCGGTAGGCTATCGAACTTCCAGACGCCAGAATGGGAAAGGCGGCGATAAGAAGACTGATCGAAATAAGGCGCTGATTCATTCTGAGGATAGAAACTTAATCTGGGAGATTCTGTGGGATTCGCGGCAGATGAGCCGAAGCAAAATTCTTGCCTTTTTCATTTTAAAGAACATATATTGACAGACTCGGATAAGCCTGACAACCAAACGGGCGTTCGATAGGGGCAAAACTTGGCCAAGCAAGCTCAACCTCGACTTTTTGTAACCATCGCGGCGCCTACGCTCAGCGCCATGGAAGAACAAGCTGCGAAGGTGAGCACTTCGCAGGTGGGAATTGAATGGAGGCTCGACTATCTCCAGAACTTTGCGGAGCTTGAGACTCAGCTTCATCAGATACTTTTCCGGCTCCGCTCTCCGCAGAGCATCGCCACCTGCCGCCGCGTGGAAGCCGGAGGACTTTTTAAAGGCTCCATCGAGGAGCAGGCGCAATTGCTGGAAGCTGCTGTGCGCGCGGGCTGCCACTGGGTGGACCTCGAGATGGAATCGATTGATCGGGCGGGTCCCGGGTTTATCCGGCGCTTTAAATCCGTCAAGACCATCGCTTCGTATCACGACTATCGCAAGATGCCGCCGGTCGGCGACATTTATCGCCGCATGAAACGGTTGCCGGTTCAGGTGGCCAAGATCGCCGGGCAAGTCCGCACTCTTGCCGACAACCTGAAAATTCAGAAATTCCTGAAAGCTCATCATGCCGGAAATCCCAGGCTCGTCATGCTGGGCATGGGGCCGGCTGGGATTCCTTCCCGAGTGCTGGGTTTAAAGTGGGGCGGCGCTTTTACCTACGCCTCGCCTGGCAGCCATTCTGCCGTCGCCTCGGGGCAACTGCCGGTTTCCGCCATGCGTTCCATCTATCGAGTGGATCATCTCGACCACCGCACTCAGCTTTATGGCATTGTCGGCTCGCGCGCGTCTGTCTCGCTTTCTCCTTCGATGCAGAACGCCGCCTTCAATGCCAAGCGAGTGAACGCCGTTTACCTGCCCTGCGAGACGGGCCGATTGTCGGATTTTTTGAAGTTTGCGCGGGCGCTGGGGTTTGCAGGCTTCAGCGTCACCATGCCTTATAAGCGCGCCATCATTCGCGAACTTGACTGGATCGATCCGCTGGCGCAACAGATTGGCGCGTGCAATACGGTGGCCGTGCAGCGGGGCAAGTGGATGGGTTGGAATACCGACGCAGCGGCGGTGGTTGAGGTGCTCACCAAGCGCCTGCGGCTGGCGGGAAGCCGCATTCTGATTCTGGGAGCGGGCGGCGCGGCGCGCTCGGCAGCCTTCGCTTTGCGGGGCGAAGGCGCTGGAGTCTTCATCGCAGCTCGCAGGGACGCGGTGGCTCGGCGACTGGCCAGGGAAGTTTCGGCTGAGGTTGTGCCCTGGGGCGCGGCTGAAGGGTTGGATGTGGATGCCGTGATTAACGCCACGCCCATCGGCATGGCGCCTAATACGGACGCTGTTCCCATAGACCTGGCGCGGCTGAGGGTGCGGGTGGTGTTCGATATGGTCTATTACCCGATGGAGACTCGCCTGCTCTCGGAAGCGCGGGGCCGGGGATTGACGACCATTTCGGGCCTGGAGATGCTGGTGGATCAGGGCGCGCGCCAGTTCGAGATCTGGACCGGCGAATCGGCGCCCCGCGCGCTCATGGAGCAGGCAGTGCGCCAGGGATTTGATCACCCGGAGTTGGAATGAGAGATCACGGAAGAAAGATTTACCACAGAGGGCACAGAGAACACGGAGAAAAAAATACCTCTTTCTGTCCATCCTGAAACTTTTCTCATTTCGCAAAGATTTTTGCCATGCGGATTGTTCCTTGGCTTTCTTGAATGCCGCTTTCTGAAATCTGGAGTTTGAAATTTGGCTTGGGTTGCGGCCAAAAGTCCTCCCTACGACTCATGATCAAAATGTTTGCGGTTTGCACAAATTTCGCTTGCGTGGGCATGGGCGTCCCGCTTGTGCCACGGTCGAGACGGCCGTGCCACATGGGTTGTGGCTCCGCCGCTCTGTGGTCTCTGTGCCCTCTGTGGTGAAAGATGGGAGAATGGCGACTGCAGAGCGCCAGACAAGGGCTGGTCTCCTGATTCTCCTTTTGTCGGCGCGGCGACAAAAATTCAAGCTTTACTTTAATGGTTATCAGTCTCAGGTTGGTGAAAAACTTGTCCGGCTTGTCATTCTGGGGAGTCGAAAAAAAGTGAAAAGTGGCGAGTGATGAGCGACGAGCAAATGCAACCAGAACCTCGGATTGCTTTTGCTCGCCACTTGTCACTCATCGCTTAGAGCTCCTGCGTCGCTTTAACTACTGAGGTTTACAAATTATCGTGACAGCATTTTCTGTAGCGCCGGTGTCCTCACCGGCGTTTTTCGGCGCTGAGGACAGCGCCGCTACAGTCCGCGTTGGCGCTATAATTTGTAATTCTCAATAATCTGATTTCTGGCTTTGTTCCCATGTCCGACACCTTTCCATCGTTTTCCGAATTCCAGCGCCTGGCCCGTCAGGGAAACGTCGTGCCCGTCTATCGGGCGGTTGTGGCCGATCTTTTAAGCCCTGTCGCGGCCTTCCTGAAAATTGCTCCGCAGCATGGGAGCCGCGCGAAGAAAAGTTCCCGGAGCTTTCTGCTGGAAAGCGTGGAGGGCGGCGAGCACGTTGGGCGTTACACTTTCTTTGGCATTGATCCCTTCCAGATAATTTCGTCTCGCGGCCGGCGCATCACCGTGCAGCGCGAAAACGAGCGCAGGGAAGAATCCGGAAGCATCTTTGATTATTTGCGCGAGGCCGGAAAGCCTTTTCATCCGGTTCCGATTCCCGGGTTGCCGCCTTTTTCAGCGGGCGCTGTCGGTTATCTGGCTTATGAAGTGGTGCGCATGCTTGAAAAGTTGCCGCCTCGCGTGGAGCCGGATGTTGACGTCGAGGACGCTCAGTTTCTTTATTTCACCGATCTCGTGGCCTTCGATCATGTCCAACACAAGCTTTATTTGGTCGCCAACGTGCTGACCGAGCAGGGGAAGGGAGGATTGCGCGAAAAGTACCGCGATGCGCTCGCGCGCCTCGACCGGCTGGAAAGGGCTTTGCACCGTCCTTTGGTTCTGCCCCGCGTGCCGCGTCCACGCGGCCCGCTGCGCTTTCAATCCAACATGACCCGGCAACAGTATGAAGGGATTGTCGAGCGTGGCAAAGAATATATCCGCGCCGGAGATGTATTTCAGGTGGTGCTTTCTCAGCGCCTGACGGCGCCGGTGCGAGTGCCGCCGTTTGATATCTACCGGGCTTTGCGAGTGGTGAACCCTTCGCCCTACATGTATTTCCTCCGGCTCGGTGAGACGATCGTGTTAGGCTCATCGCCCGAGATGCTGGTGAAGGTTTCAGGACGCCTGGTGGAATACCGCCCGATTGCCGGCACGCGTCCGCGTGGAAAGACCGCCGAAGAGGACCAGCGTCTGGAGAACGAGCTCAAGGCTGACGAGAAGGAACGCGCCGAGCACATCATGCTGGTGGATCTGGGCCGCAACGACGTGGGCCGCGTTGCGGAGTTCCACACGGTCAAGCCGCAGGAGATCATGTTTGTGGAGCGCTACTCGCACGTGATGCATCTGGTCTCTTCAATTCAGGGAACCTTGCGCCCCGATGCGGATAGCTATGCCGCGCTCGCTGCTTGTTTTCCCGCCGGCACTCTGACTGGAGCGCCCAAGGTGCGGGCCATGGAAATTATCGATGAGCTGGAGCCTACCCGTCGGGGGCTCTACGGGGGATCGATTCTCTATCTGGATTTTTCCGGGAATCTGAACGCCTGTATTGTGATCCGGACGGGAGTGATCCGAGGCAGCAAGGCCTATCTTCAGGCTGGCGCAGGTATTGTGGCGGATTCCGTCCCCAGCCTTGAATATGAGGAATCCATGAACAAAGCGAGAGCGATCTTGAAAGCCATGGAGATGGCAGAGAAGGGAATATAAAAGCGATGCGGGCATGACTCATGACTTTGGTCAGAGGAGGATCATGTTCAGTTGATGTGGAGTTTATGTTGGGTCGAATACAGGGATTCTTCGCTTGCGCTCAGAATGACGGTTTCGCAATGCGTGGCACGGGCGTCCCGCCCCTGCCACGACCGAGACGGCCGCGCCACATCGGGTCGCGGCTTCACCGCATTGTGATTCCCGCTGAATCTCGGTTAGAATGAATTGAAAATGGGACTGGAGCTTGTTCAAATTCAGCCTTCGATTCCGCGCCTTCCGCGGCCAGACTGGTTGCGGGTGCGCCTTCCGAGCGGCGACAACTATTATGAGTTGAAGGGATTGATGCGCGGGTTGGGCCTGCATACGGTGTGTGAAAGTGCGCGCTGCCCGAACATCGGCGAATGCTGGGGACATCGCACGGCAACGTTCATGATCCTCGGGGACCAATGCACGCGTCGCTGCGGTTTTTGCGCAGTGCCCAAAGGGTTGCCACATGGGGAAGTCGACTGGGAAGAACCAGGTCGCGTGGCCCAGGCCGCCCAGGCGATGGGGCTGAAATATGTGGTCGTAACCTCCGTGGACCGTGATGACCTAAAGGATGGAGGCTCCACGCTCTTCGCGCTGACCATCAAAGCCTTGCGGCGCGCCATATCTCAAGTAAAAGTTGAGGTTTTAATCCCGGACTTTCGAGGCTCGCATGAGGCGCTCGAGATTGTCCTGGAAGCCCGACCCGACGTGCTCAATCACAATATCGAGACTGTACCCCGGCTTTATCCTGCTGCGCGTCGCGGCTCGCATTACGAGCGTTCGCTGCGCCTGCTGGCTCACTCTCGGGAGTTGCAGCCTGATATTCCAACTAAGTCAGGCCTCATGGTAGGGTTAGGAGAAACATTTGAAGAAATTTGTGAAGTATTGAAAGACTTGCGGTCGGCGGGGGTGGACATGGTGACGATCGGTCAGTATCTGCGTCCCTCCCGCGAGCAATTGCCTGTGGCCCGCTTTTATACTCCCGCAGAGTTTGCCACGCTCAAACAAGAAGGGGAACAGCTTGGAATCCGCCACGTTGAGTCCGGCCCCCTGGTCCGCAGTTCCTACCATGCCCACGAGCAGACAGCCTCGCTCGGCTGAAGTTTACTGAGTTGCTGAAGATTCTGATTGCTTGGGCTCGTCAGAAGTTGTGAAAAAAACCCGCTGTAGCGGCGATCTGTGATCGCCGGATTTTCGCTTTCAAAAACTTCGGCGAACATAGTTCGCCGCTACAACGGTTCTGAGCTAAATACTAAGATTCTTCGCTGCGCTCCGCTCAGAATGACAGGGTGGGGGCGTCTCCGCTCAGTCTGCCATGTCGTTTTACGACACCCCGAAGAATGAAAATTACGCCGAAGCTGGCGGGGGTCTGGGTTGCGTGCCGAAATATCGGCGTATTTTTCAGGGCAGAATGACAGGATCGGTGGTTTTAGCATGGTCAGCAAGGGAACACCAGTTCCAACGACTGCAAATACCCTATTCAAATTTTTCTCCCGGATGCAGCTTTTCAAGGGCCTCCGCTACCTGTCTGTGCACAGCTTGGCCCGCAATCAGTTTGCTGTGAGCTGTCTCTGCTAAAACCTGCCGATACATCTGTTCGCCCTTTTGCCTTTGGCCAAGGCGCATCTCGACGCTACCGACCATCAGTTTCCAGAAGGGATTCTCAGGAAATTCGCGGGCGAGTTCCTGAAAGAGTTGCAGGGATTTTTCGAACTGCATCTCATTGCGACGCGTAAAGTCTTTGGCAAGGTAAAACTGGGCTTCGGCGCGGGTATATTCGCCGTGCTGTGCGGCTCTCTGGAGTTGCTGAAGGCCCTCCTCGCGACTGCCACCAGGAAGGCCGATCAGAAAGCGGAGCATTTTGACGATGGTCGGGAGTGTATCGACGAAATAATTATAAAGACCGATGCCGGCGTAAGCATCCGTAAGATGGGGGTCGTGCTCGAGAGCCATCAGAAGCAACGCGCGCATCTTTTTACCGGCGCGGGCGGTCGGCAAATCTTTGGCTCGCAAACCGTCCAGTCGAGCCTCTAAAGCGTAGGCCATTCCCTCATAAAGGTAGCTCCGCGCAACGTCCTGCTGCTCGCGGATGCGGGCCTTGGCCTTATCAATAGTGGTCGAAAGAAGACTTTCAAAGCGCGAATCTTCAGGCGTGGAGTCGGCGTAGACCACGTCAAACACATCCGGGTCAATCAGGTTAGCGGTGGTGTAGTAGATTTTCCACCACGTGGCGTCCGCTTCCAAGAGATAACCAAGAGGCGACGAGGGGTCTTCCTTTTGGACTCTCTGAAACGTGGCAATCGCGGATTCCAGATCGCCGTTCATCATCTGGTCGATCCCTTCCAAGGCTAGGTTTTTCATGGGCTCGTCCCCATGGTCAGACTGAGCCCTTGCCCATGAAGCCGGCATAGTCAGCCCGAACGCCACGATTATCAAAAATATGTTCCCCAGGCAGAGGGGATTTCGAGCGAGGTTTCTTCGCATCAACTATGCCTCCTCGCGTGAGGCGGCCACAAGTTCCCGGCCGGAAGCGTCTCTGCTGAAGAGCGCCTTGAGAGTCCGCAGAAATTCATACATCACAAAGCATTCCACCGCAAAGGGTGGAAAACCCAGGAAGCCCGGCGCAGGCATTTCAAAGATTTTCCACTGCTGTAGAATGGGAAAAGTGTAAATCCAACGCGCGCTCGCCCAGTAATTCCAGAACTCCCAAAAGAATCCGCAAACAAGCCCGGCCAGGAGAAAACTCGATAGAACGCCCGTCCGTCCTTCCTCCCATTCTCGGAGAAGCGAGGCTCCTTTCCCGTGATAGTTAATCGGATCGAGCAGCAGCGCGAAGCCAGCCCATACAGGGCCAAACAAATAACTGCCAAGACGCGGTGGAAGCAACACCGGCATTGAAACACAAAGTAATCCGCAAAGGGCCAGAATCCATTGAGTGCGGCGGCTGACTTCCTGACGAGGCGCATCGCTTGAATCGCGGAAAAGGCCAAGCGCGCGGATAAAGTCCGCAGTCTCAAAGATCGCTGGCCAGATGGTGGCAAACGACCAGACGTAACCAAGATCCTGCAGGATGGGGTTTGTCGGAAGGCCGACGTAGGTCCAGTTTCGCAGGCGCAGGTTATAGGCTTCAAAAATAAGCCAAAGCGGTGCGGACCATGCCGCAAGCGCCAGAAATTGGCGCGGAGAGCAACGAAGAAGCGACGTTCCCTGAAGGCTCGCCACCAGCGAATCGACCAGGAGTAGATAGCCAGTCCACGCCAGGGGCGTGAAGTAAATTGTCGCCCAATAAACTCGCAGGGCGAGCAATGTTTCTGAGACAAGAATAATGGCAAGCCCTGACCATCCGAGGGCGGGAAAAGGCCGGCGCCGCGCCGACCGGAAGTAGCGGCGCGTGAAAAAGACAATCACCGCCGCCAGGATGAGTATGCCCAGCGCGGGATGTGTTGAGCTTGTGAGAAATTGCAGTTCCAAAATTCAGGATAACTGGAGGCCGGAGCAGAAGGCAAATTTTGCTGCATAAAAAGAGGGAAAATGCGTGATCTCAATTCTTGTTTTGCCCGCAAAGCATCATGTATCATGGAGCTTCGAGATAAGGATCAGAATATTCTGAGGAGAGATTTTCATGGCCGAAGTTAAGGTGGGGC
This sequence comes from Acidobacteriota bacterium, assembly GCA_902812415.1. Classification (GTDB taxonomy): domain Bacteria; phylum Acidobacteriota; class Terriglobia; order UBA7540; family UBA7540; genus RH2-MAG17b. The sequence goes on along the minus strand of CADDZJ010000010.1, from coordinate 16,142 downwards.
TTCAAGGCGTCGTGATTGCTCAGTCGTCGATCTGCTCGATTGATGGCGAGCGCGGGAAGCTGATGTATCGGGGATACGACATTCATGACCTCGCGGCCCATTCCACATTTGAAGAGGTGGTCTACCTGCTATGGCACGGGCGGCTGCCGACTCGCGGGGAATTGGAGGAGTTACAGAAAGATCTCGCTGAGAATCGCCTTGTGGCTCCCGAGATTCTCGAGATCTTGAAGAAACTTCCCCCGCCGCAGCATCCCATGGAAACCCTGCGAACGCTGGTTTCGGCGTTGTCGCTTTATGATCCGGAAGCCGAAGATATGTCGGAAGAGGCCAACCGGCGGAAGGCCATGCGATTGACGGCGCAGATCGGCACGCTGGTAGCAGCATTCGGCAGGGTCAGAAACGGCCAGGCTCCGGTTGCCCCCGATCCCCAACTTAATCACGCGGCAAACTTTCTTTACATGCTCAAGGGCCAAGTTCCCAATGCGGAAGAAGCACGCTGTTTTGACGTCGCCCTCATTCTGCACGCAGACCACAGTTTCAACGCCTCCACATTCGCCGCCCGGGTTACCGCCTCAACGCTCTCCGACCTGCATTCAGCCATCACCTCGGCGATTGGCACACTGAAAGGGCCGCTCCACGGAGGAGCCAACGAGCGCGTCATGAGAATGCTTCTGGAAATCGGGTCCGTGGAGCGCGCAGAGCCTTACGTTCATGACTTGCTGGCTCGCAAGCAAAAAGTGATGGGCTTCGGTCATCGCGTGTATCATACCGAAGACCCGCGCGCGACCGTGTTGCGCAAGATGTCCGAAGAGCTGGGGCGGCGGACCGGGGAGCCGAAGTGGTTTGAAATTTCGCGCCGAGTCGAAGAGTTTATGATCCGCGAGAAGAAGATTAACGCCAACGTGGATTTCTACTCCGCTTCGGCTTATTACGTGCTGGGAATTCCGGTGGAACTCTATACGCCGGTTTTTGCGGTGAGCCGCATTTCCGGCTGGACGGCGCACGTTCTGGAACAGTACGCGAACAACAAGCTGATCCGCCCGCTGGCCGAGTATACGGGGGCAGCCAATTTGAAATACGTTTCCGTGGATCAGAGATGAAAAGCCCCTCCCGATTTTGGGGTAATTCCGGCGCTCCCTCCTAACGTCAGGGCAGTCCCGAGCGCCGCTACAGCGGAGTTTTTCACTCGGACTCGCCAGATTGCGGGCTGCATCCGCATTGAAGCAAACCGTCTTTAAGTCCGGCATCTGGAACTCCCCGGGGAAGTGCATCGGCGGCTATGTTGGGTTTTCAATGGAAAGTGGATGTGCTTCTGGAGGGGAACTGGCGCGGGGCTTCTTCAGTCCTTCTCACGAATGGTCGCCATCCTGTGCTGGTGGATACCGGCATGCCTCATGACGGCCACCAGTTGTTGAGCGCCCTGGCTGAACGAGGGTTAAAACCGGCCGACATCCCCTGCATCATCAACACCCATTTTCACCTCGATCACGTTTCAAATAACCACCTGTTTCCCCAAAGCGTCATTTACGCTACGCAGCAGTCGCACGATTGGTGCCGCGCGCTCTATGCGGATCTTGTCGATCCCGTAGGCTGGAAGGCGCGGGCGTTAAAGTACTATCCGGAAACTTACGAGTACGAGCGATCCGAAGACCTGATGGACAAGCTTCGCAAAATAGCCCTGCGTTGGTGGAACGCGCGCCACATCGGGTCTCCTTCCCAATTCCGCTGGATCGAAACACATCCCTTGCCTGACGGCATTGAGGCTCTTTTCACTTCGGGGCATGTTCCGGGCCATGCCTCCCTGATCGTCCGCAGGGATGCCGAACCCATTGTGGTGGCGGGTGACGCGCTCCTGACGCGCGCTCACGACGACCAGGTGCTCACCATGATCCCCTATTGCCGGGCGCAGTACCAGCAGGACCGGCAGAAAATTCTTTCCATACCTGGCAGGATTATTCCCGGCCACGATCAAGCCTTTTTGAATCACGGAACAACGAAATAGGATGCCAGGGCGTGATTCAGGCACAAGGAGCGATGGCCTCCCGGCCGGTGGAGTGTGGGCGATCTTCTGTCGACCGCCAAGCCCATGAAAGTTAAGAGGTTAATTCAAGTAAAAATCGCTTGACTTCAATGCGTGCAAAGAGTAATCTCTCCTACAATTTACCAAGTTGGTAGTTTTTCGCGAGTTGGTAGTGTAGTCTTGAGGGTGGAAGGGGTTTCATGGGCCGTAAGGTCTTGGTAATTGAAAACGAGTCCTCTATCCGCAACGTCATTTATGTGCTCCTGGATGCGCTGAAGTGTGAGGGCGAAGTTGCCTATAGCGGGCAGCAGGCCTTGGCAATGATCGGTCGCGAGAGTTTTGATGCGATTCTGCTCGACCTGCGCACTTCGGAGCTTCCGCCCGATCAGGTCGTCTCCAGGATTTGCGAAATTCGGCCCAACCTCGTAGGTCGCATCCTCTTTATCACCGGCGAACTCTCCGATCCAGAAATTCTGAAATCTATTGAGCGCAGTTGCGCGCCTTGCCTGCGACGAGGCCGGTTGATGCATGACCTTTGGGACCGCCTCCACCTGGTCTTTGGGCGCACGGAATCTCCTTCCGCGGCGCGTTGAAACCCGCATAATCCAGTCTGGCAAATACCTTCCTGAAGTTTGAGCCATAGCGTCAGCCGAAGACCTCAAAATCAGGCCCGACCCGCTTAAATATTTCTATAATTAATTCATACGATGATACCTATCTTAGAAAGCAACCGGCACATAAACAGAGGCATCGAACAGCTAAAGATTCAAGGAGGAATTCAGCCATGAAACGCGCAGAAATTTTGCTGGTCGCGTTCGCAGTTGCGTTTTCTCTCGGCGTGTTGCCAGCGTTTGCGCAGCGCGGCCATGCGGGTGGCATGGGCGGCGGACGAGGCATGGAACCACCGGGCGGCGGCATGGGCGCTCCTGCGGAGCCGGGCCATGCGAATAGCGGACGGGGGACCTTCCCAACCATGGGTCAAAGCAAGACACCTGATCAGTTGCTGAGCCAGAACACCCGGCTTTCTTCCCGGTTACAATCGCTTCTGCCTGCGGGCACAAGCGCGCAGGCTGCCGCCAGCGGTTTCAAAAATTTGGGCCAATTCGTGGCAGCGGTTCACGTTTCTCATAATCTCGGCATTCCTTTCAGCCAACTCAAGGCTGATATGGTCGGTTCAGGCATGAGCCTTGGCAAGGCGATCCATGAACTCAAGCCGGAAGTGAATGCCAAAAAAGAAGTGAAACTGGCCAAAAAACAGGCCAAGGAAGATCTGAAACAGTCCGGTTCTTAAACTTTACCGAGACGAAAGGCGTAGCCGCAGATCGGCGTATGGACGATCTGCGGCATTTTATTTTTCAACGAGCCCCAATCTCAAATAATCCCCCAGGACGAATTTTGGAACTTTCTCCTTGCGGACTCTGAATTATAAGCGACAGGCGTAACGTATCCTCGAATGAAGCTATGAGAGAGCGGGCAGAGTGCAGCGACGGCGATCTGTTGCGCCGCATGCAGGCCGGTGATGAGGAAGCCTTCACCGCGATCTATCGCCGCCATCAGGGCGGAATCTACCGGTTTGCATTCCATATGACCGGAAGCCCCGAGATCGCCGAAGAGGTCACGCAGGAAGTCTTTATGACGCTCATTCGCCATCACGAGCAGTTTGATCCTCTTAAGGGTTCTCTTCAGGCATTTTTGTTTGGCATCGGGCGAAATCACGTGCTGCGCTATTTCGAGCGAGAGCGTGACCACGTGTCTCTTGATTCAAATGATTTTGACGGGTCCTACGTCTTGTCAGACAACCTGGAGGCTGTTGCCGCTGACCCGTTGAGCGAGCTGACCCGAGAGGAAGCGGCAACCCAGGTATGGGACGCTGTGATGAGCTTGCCGGCTATCTATCGCGAAGTGGTTGTGCTCTGCGAGCTTCAGGAAATGAGCTACGGTGAGGCTGCTCAGCTTCTTGCCTGCGCCGTGGGTACGGTTCGTTCGCGGCTCCATCGAGCCCGCGGATTGTTGCTGAGCAAGCTCAAAACCCTGCGGCAGGTCTCGTCGGGTCTGAACTCGTGAGGCCCGCGAAGTCAGAAGGCGAGGGTGATTTCGATGGATTGCAGACTCTTCAATACGCTTGTAGATGACATCGCGCGAGGTTGCCTTGCGGATGAGGACATCCGCAAGGCTGCGACGAATCATGCGGAGGCTTGCCTTTTGTGCGCAAGGCGGCTGGCGGAGGCTGAGCGCCTGACGCTGGCTTTGAGGCAGTTTGCCGCCTCGGTGGGAGTCTTGCAGGCTCCGCCGGAGGTGGAAAAGACCCTTCGCATCCGGTTCGCTCAGCAAAGGAATCTTGCCCAATGGCATCGGCGAAGACAGCGCCTGGTGCTGGGCGCTGTGGCGGCTGCCGCGCTGCTGGCGGCTCTCAGCGTGTTTCTGTTGCTGAAGTCGGAAGGGATGCGGCAGAACCAGCCGGAAGTTTCGATAACCCGGCCAATTGTCAAGGCTGGAAAAGAGACGGAATCGACCCCTGCCGATCGTTCGCTCGTGGCTTCCGCGCGTGCGAACCCGCGAAATGCGGTGGGGCTGGAAGAAGGTTTTATCCCCTTGCCTTACGGCGAGGGCAGCCCTGCCCCTGCGGAGGAGCAGGTTATCAGAGTCAAGTTGCCGGATTCCGTTCTTGAAGAGATTGGGTTGCCAGCCCCCAACGGGCCGGCGGCGCGTTACGTGACGGCAGACGTTCTGCTGGGCGAGGACGGAATAGCTCGCGCCATCAAAATTGTTCAGTGAAGGAATGCGAAGGAAGATAAAGCTTCTGAAGGAGGAAGTATGAGGAAGATGAAGGTATGGATGATTGCGGCAGCGCTCGCAATGGCGGGAATGTGCCTTCAAGGCTTTTCCCAGACAACCGAAGCGCCTCCTCCTCCCCCTCCCAATAGGTTCTTTTTTCAATACATGGGGGTGGGCCCGGTCTGGAAGGCGAGGACAGTGACGGGGGCGCCCTACTCGGCCGAGGCGATTACGGAAACCGTGCGGATTCTGGCCGACGGCAACCGCATCGACCGGAAGGAAACCGCGCTGGTGTACCGGGACAGCGCCGGACGCACGCGTCGTGACCGGACTCTCTCGATGATTGGCCCCTGGTCTTCGTCCGGCAAGCCGCCGGAGATCATCTTTATCCACGATCCCGTTGCCAACGTTAACTATGTGCTGAATCCCGCCAAAAAGATAGCCTATAAGAGAGATCTCACAAGCGATACGACGAGTCCTCCCGGGGGCGCTGGCCGGGTGGAACGTCGAGCCATGGCCAAAGTCGGGCAGGTCACACAGGAATCGCTCGGAGTGCAGATGATCGCAGGGGTTGAGGCTGACGGCACGCGAACCACCACGATCATCCCGGCCGGGAAAATCGGCAACGAGCGACCCATTACCATTACGTCTGAGGCCTGGTACTCTCCAGCGCTTCAGGAATATGTGTTGACGAAACGCGACGATCCGCAGTTTGGAGAGATCACTTATCAACTGACGAACATCAAGCTGGGAGAGCCTCCGGCCTCGCTGTTCCAGGTGCCTTCCGATTATACCGTTCAGGAAGGGCCTCCTCCCAGGCGAGGCTTTCGGATCCAACTTAACACATCGGGCAATAAATAGGCTTCCCGGCCCTGAAAATGTCCTGTAGCGCCAGCGTCCTGCTGGCCCGTCGCGCCGTCAACCACAACCACTTTTCTTGCGGCTCTTCTTTTTTGTTGAGTAGAGCGATGCAAGAGAAGTGATCTGCTGGCAAGATGCCGGCGCTACAGGACATTTTCAGGGCCGGGAAGCCGGGGCTTTCGTTTTAACCTCCGAGAGGCTGACAATATATTCTCTTAAAGCTTCGGGCCAGGGGCGGGGCAGGGGAAAGCCGTTTGCCTGAAGGGCGGTCATTTCCATCACTGCATATTTCAGGCGCTGAGCGCGGCGGCCCATCTGGTCCGAGGGTTTGCCGATGACCTTCCCAGGATCGACACCCGCAAGCTCGGCAGCCCGCTGGGCAAGTTCGAGGCGGCTGCACGGGCCTGAGTTTGAGAGATGGTAAAGTCCATAGCGCCCGGCTTCGACCACTTCGCGTATCTTTTCGGCTGCGTCGAGGGTATAGGTTGCCGATCCCGCTTGATCCGCAGCCACCGTGTAGGTTTCACCCGACGCGATCCTGCGCAGCCCCTTCTCGATAAAGTTGGTCTTCCCTGGACCAAAGAGCACCGAGACGCGAAAGACCCAGGATTCCGGCGCGCTCAAGGTAATGCGCTCGGCGCGCAGCTTGGTGCGCCCATAGACTGTGGGCGGGCGCGGCGTGTCCGACTCGGTGTAAGGCGTTCGTTTGAGACCGTCGAAGACCGCGTCGGTCGAGATATAAGCCACGCGAGCGCCAACCCGCCGCGCCGCCTCGACCACAAAGCGCGTGCCGTGAACATTGACCAGGTAAGCTCTGGCGGGGTCGGCCTCGCAGATATCGAGATCAGGAATCCCTGCGGGGTGAACCACAACCTCCGGCCTGATCCTGGTCATGATAGCTTCAACTTCGTCTGGCCGCGTGATATCCGCGTCCGCGCGGGTAAGCGGATAAACGGTGTGACCGTCTCTGAAAACCTGCGCCAGTGCGTAGCCGAAAAGGCCCGCCGCGCCCGTGATCGCAACCCTCATGAAAAAGCCTCCGCAGGAAGTAACGTCAATATTCACTTGCCGCCGGTCTGCTCCAACTCGGTCACATAGCGTCGCAGGAGCGTGGCGCAACGCTGGGCAAGCTGGTCAGGCGTCATGTGGCGGGCGTAAATTACCGTATCGGGGCCCGGGGCTGGGTTTTGGTTTTTCTTAGGCCCGGCATCGAGAACGTCCGCCTGCCAGAGCTTTGCGCCCGTGACCCAATCGGTGACAGTGATGGAAAGCACCGGCGGAGTTTTGCGCTGCTTTTTCTCTACCGTGCCGCCGCGCAGAACATAGTGAGGTTTTTCCTGCGGCTTCTTGGCGCGAATGACCAGATCCACGCCCTGAGAATTCCCGGATATCTGATATTGTCCCCAGGCGCGCAGGTCCTGGATCAGCCATTGATCGAGATTGTCAGGCATCGGGGCCACATATGCAATTTTGGCCGTGAGCAGGCGGTTGGGCTTGGCATTTGCGGCCTGCGCCCTCGCCACGATTGAGGCGCTTAAGAAGCCCGAAATCAATGCGAAAATCATCGCCGCTCGTTTCATCGCAAACTCCCATCGGTTTTTCTATGCGCCGTGATTCATAAGGCGCACCGGCACACCTCGCTTTTGGAGATATTCCTTGAGACTTCGGATCGTATGCTCTTGAAAGTGAAAAACGGATGCGGCAAGCGCCGCGTCCGCCGCGCCGCGCAGGAAGACATCCGCGAAGTGTTCGGGCTTGCCGGCACCGCCTGATGCGATCACGGGAATATGCACCGACTGCGAGATGGCGGCCGTGAGTTCGCAGTCGAATCCGTTTTTCGTGCCGTCAGCGTCCATGGAGGTCAGCAGAATTTCACCCGCGCCCAGGCTCTCGACCCGCTGCGCCCACTTCAAAGCGTCGATGCCGGTATCCTGAGTGCCGCCGTAGGTGACGACGTTCCATCGCGCCGGCTCTTCCTGATTCTGAACCGAATGCCGTCGCGCATCAATGGCCGCCACAATGGCCTGGCTTCCAAAACGCGCGGCAAGCTCTTCAACCAAAGCGGGATTTTCGACCGCGGCGGTGTTCACCGCGACCTTGTCCGCCCCGGCGCCGAGCAGCCGCCGAGCGTCTTCCAAAGTCCGCACGCCGCCGCCGACGGTGAGCGGAATAAAAAGCTTGCGCGCGACCCGATGAACGGTATCCATCAGCGTGGCGCGGCCTTCGCGTGAAGCTGAAATATCCAGCACCACCAATTCATCCGCGCCCTCGCGGTTGTAGACTTCAGCCAGTTCCGAGGGATCGCCCGCGTCACGAAGGCTCACGAATTGGACGCCTTTCACCACCCGCCCGTCTTTGCAATCAAGGCAGGGAATGATGCGTTTTGCCAGCATAGCTCGCTTTTTATTCCGACCTTGCCCTCATTTAATCTCGCACAGAGGGACAAAGCCAAAAACCTCATAACTCGAGAAAATTCCTGAATATCTTCAATCCCACGTCGCCTGACTTTTCCGGGTGAAACTGCACCGCAAAGATATTTCTGGCTTCTGCTGCCGCGGCAAACCGCTGCCCATACTCTGTAAAGGCTGCGCTTTCATGAGTGGCGGGGCAGTAATACGAGTGGCAGTAATAGACGAAGCTGCCGGGCGCGACGCCGCTGAGCAAACGCGTGGGCCGCTCAATCTCAAGTTGACTCCATCCCACGTGCGGTACCTTGAAGATGCCGGTAAGCCTCTGTACGCGCCCGGAAAAAATCCCCAGTCCCGGACTTTCCGGCGCTTCCTCACTAGCTTCATAAAGCGCCTGAAACCCAAGGCAGATGCCCAGGAATGGCGTGCCCGATTGCAGGATTTCGCGCAACGCGCTGAGAAAGCAGCGCTCGCGGAGAGCCGCGATCATAGACCCAAAATGGCCCTGTCCCGGAAAAATCACCTTTTGAGCGCGCGTCAGCGGCTCAGAGCGATCCACACGCTCCGCGGGATACCCCAGGCGCTGGACCGCCTTCAGCACCGATCCAACATTGCCGGCGCCATAATCGATGACGGCGATCATAACAATCCTTTCGTGCTGGGGAGCAATTTTTTAAGCCTGGCGTCCCGCGAACAGGCATAACGCAACGCCCGCGCAAAGGCTTTAAACAGAGCCTCGACCGCGTGATGGCTGGAGCGGCCATAAGCAACCTTCAGGTGGAGATTGGCCCGCGCGCTGGATGCGAACGCCTGAAAGAAGTCTTCGAGAAGTTCGGCCTGAAGGTCTCCCACGCAACGAACGCGAAGGGGCGCGTTCATCACCAGGTAAGGCCGCCCGCTCAAATCGATGGCCGCAATGCCCAGCGTCTCATCCATCGGCATCACAAAATAGCCGGCGCGGTTGATCCCTTTCTTGTCGCCCAGCGCCTGGCGCAACGCCTCGCCCAACACCAGTCCAACGTCCTCCACCGTATGATGCTGATCAACGTCCAGATCGCCCACCGCCTTCAGCCGCAAATCCATCCCGCCGTGGCGCGTCCAAAGTTCGAGCATATGATCGAGAAAACGAATGCCGGTGGAGACATCGTACTGGCCGTGACCATCCAGGTTCAGCCGGGCGTGAATTTCAGTCTCAGCGGTCTTGCGATGCACGTTGGCGATGCGGGCTTTCATGCGAACCATCCGGTCGGAGAATAGGTCATCAGATCGCGCCAGGCAGAGGAGCCATCCCGAGTCTCCATCAGGTGTCGCAGGCGCTCCAGCTCTTCGGTCAACCGCCGCATTTGCGATTGCGTTCCGATGGTCATGCGCAGGTAACCTTTCAGGTGCGGATCGTAACTCCAATCGCGCACCAGAATGCCCTGTTTTCGCAGACGCATGGCAATCTCATGCGCGCGGGGCCCGACGCGCGTGAGCACGAAATTCGCGGCGGTGGGCGCGTAAGGAATGCCCATGGATTCGAGCTTTTTGCAGAAGCGCTCACGGTTCCTTACCACCATCCTTCCGTACCGCCGCACGTGTTCCTCGTGGCGAATCGCTTCAAGCGAACATGCAAGAGCCGCGGCGTTGACGGCAAAGGCGGCATGAGCACGCTTCATCATTTCCGCAATCCGCGTGTTGGTGAAGAGAAATCCGGTGCGCAAACCGGCCAGACCGAAAGCCTTGGAAAACGTCCGGCTCACCATCAGGTTGGGATATTTTCTGATCCAGGAGAGGATCGTGAGGCCCGAGAAATCGTAATAAGCTTCATCCACCAGCACCAGGGTGTTGGGGAGCGATTCCAGAATCAACTTCAAGTCGCTTTTCGGAATCAACGTGCCGGTGGGATTATTGGGATTCGCCAGCGCCACCCACCGCGCCCGTCGGCCGATGGCCGCAAGAAACTTTTTGACGGGGAAGCGCAGGTTTTCATCGTAGTGGATCAGCCGCGTTTTGCCGCCCGCCAGTTCGTGAAAGAACTGATAGATCGGGAAAGTGGGGGAGGGAATCGCCAGCACATCCCCGGGCTCAACGAAAGTGTCGCAGATCAGCTTGATGGCGTCATCGACGCCGTTGGTGAACAACATCTCCTCCGTCGAGACGCCGAAGTAGCGCGCCAGAATTGCCTTGCCTTCCTCATACTCCGGATAACGCGCGCACCAGTCCGGCGTGATGGCCCGGCGAAAGGCGCGCACTACAGCCGGCGGGCAGCCGACCGTATTTTCATTGAAATCGAGCCGCAGTAAACCTGCGCGGCCCTCGAGCGGAGGATGGTACTTCTGGAGACGCTCCACCGCTTTACGCGCTCGAATCATGCTCAAACCTCGTATGGACCGAAAAGGCGTGGGCCTTCAGGCCCTCCGCCTCGGCCAGCGTCACGATGGATTTTCGCAGGCCGGCCAGACCGCCGCGCGTCAGGCGTTGCACGGAAATCGTTTTGACGAAATCCGCCGCCGTCAGGCCGCCCCGCACACGGGCCGCTCCCGCGGTGGGCAGAATGTGGTTGCCGCCGGAAGCATAATCGCCCGCCGCAACCGCGCTGTAGCTGCCCAGGAAAATCGCGCCGGCCGACTGCACGCGGTCCAGTAATTCGGCCGCATCCTCCAGCAGCGTCAGGTGCTCGGGAGCAAGCCGGTTGGCCCATTCCACAGCCTCTTCCAGTTTCCGAGTCACCACAATGGCGCCCTGGCCGAGAAGGGAAGTTTCTGCAATCGATGAGCGCAGGCGCGCGAGAATCTCCTGAACAGCTTTCTGAACCTTAAGCGCCAGCTTGGGGGAAGAGGTGATGAACACCGCCGACGCGTCCGGGTCGTGCTCCGCTTGCGCCACCAGGTCGGCAGCGATCCATCCGGGCTGCCCCTCGGAGCCGACGATAACGAGTTCGGTGGGGCCGGCCACAAAGTCAATGCCACACTCGCCGGAAATCAGTTTTTTGGCAGCCGCGACGAAGCGGTTCCCGGGGCCGACAATCTTGTCTGCGCGCGGAACGCTTTCCGTGCCGTAGGCGAATGCCGCAACGGCTTGCGCGCCGCCCAGGCGAAAGATTTTTTTGACGCCCAGGATGTCAGCCGTTGCAAGCACCGCCGGAGCGGGCCTTGGGGAGGTGACGATGATTTCCCGCACGCCGGCTTCCTGCGCCGGAATCACGCTCATTAAAACTGTTGAGGGCAGGGGAAAACGCCCGCCGGGCACGTAACAGGCTACGCGCTCCAGCGGTCGGATGATCTGCCCCACTTTCACTCCGTCACTCGTCCCATTCATCCAACTGCGCGGCAACTGGCGGCGCGCCGCGATGCGGATATTTCGAGAAGCCTGCCGCACCGCGGCCACAAAATCTCTTCCCACTTTTCGGCGAGCGTCTTGAATTTCCGCCGGAGTCGCTGTGAATCCCTCGCGGCGCAAGTCCACGCCGTCGAGTTTCTTTATCAGGCGAATCAAGGCTCGATCGCCGTGCCGTCGCACATCTTCCAGAATGCGCCGAGCGGTTCGCTCGGCTGAGGCTTCCTGCGCTCGCCGGGATTCAAACAGCCTTGCCAGAGCCTTCTGATCGCTGCTTCTGAGAATTGGAATCATCACATCACAATTTTGTTGAGGGGGTATTCCACGATGCCCTGGGCATTTGCGGCCTTGAGCCGGGGAATGATCTCGCGCACCGTCTTTTCTTCAATCACCGTGTTCACCGCCACCCAATCCGACTCGCTCAGTTCGCTGATGGTGGGCTTTTTGAGAGCAGGCAACACCTGAAGAACTTCCTGCAAGTGCTCTTTGCGCACGTTCATCATCAGGCCCACTTTGCCCGCCGCGTCAATCGCGCTCTTCAGAAGCATGACCAGGGTTTCCATCTTGCGGCGTTTTACCGGGTCATTCCACGCCTCGTGGTTGGCGATGAACTTGGTGTTGGATTCAAGAACCGTCTCGACAATGCGGAGGCCGTTCGCCCGCAGCGAAGAGCCGGTCTCGGTCACTTCAACGATGGCGTCGGCCAGCACCGGCGGCTTCACTTCGGTGGCTCCCCAGGAAAATTCCACCTTGGCTTTGACGCCGTTCTTTTCAAGATAACGCCTGGTGACCTGCACCAGTTCGGTGGCCACCACTTTTCCCTGAAGGTCTTTGACGCTTTGAATGGTCGAATTCTGCGGCACGGCAAGCACCCAGCGCACCTTGCCCAGCGTCTGCTTGGCGTAAACGAGGTCAGCCACCTCCATCACGTTCGCCTCGTTTTCGAGAACCCAGTCCTTGCCGGTCAATCCTGCGTCCAGAACCTTATCTTCCACATACCGCGCCATCTCCTGCGCGCGGATCAGCATGCACTCAATCTCCTCGTCATCGATATGCGGAAAGTAGGAGCGCGGATTCACCATGATGTCATAGCCCGCGCGCTTGAAGAGCTGGATTGAGGCCTCCTGCAGGCTTCCTTTTGGAATTCCCAGCTTCAATTTCATTCAAAAAGTCTCCCTTGTGCTGTTGATTTATGCCGGCAAAGCGCGTCTCTTTCTAGTGCGCCTGTGTCCTCACCAGCGGATCACCCCTTGGTCTTGTATACTTCCTCCGGGTCAAACTGCCGAGGCTCGGTAATCTCAACGCCCCGGGGCGTGAGCTTGCGATAAAAGCAGGTTTCATAGCCTTCATGGCAGCATCCGACGCCGCTCAGTTCGGCCTTGATCAAAAGAGCGTCCTGATCGCAATCCACCAGAACGGCCCGGACCACGAGCTTATGTCCGGATTGCTCGCCTTTTGTCCACAGCTTTTGCCGGCTGCGGCTGAAAAATGTAACATAGCCCGTGTCAAGCGTCTTCTGATACGCGGCATCGTTCATATAGCCTAACATCAGGACTTTCCCGCTCCGCTCATCTTGAACGATGGCAGGGATGAGTCCGTCCTGAAATTTGAGTTCCATTCGAGTCTCCTCGCAGTGAGAGCGGTGTTCCTCAGCAGCCTGCTGAAAATAAAAAACCCGCTGACGTTTTGTGCCAGCGGGCTGTGGTAACTCCTGAAAACTTTGGATTCTGCTACTCAGCCGTCCACCGGCACAATACCCCAAAGTTAAAATGGCGGTAGTGTGAATGTGCCAGTGCGCTGCGCATGATCAAAGTCAAAGAATATATGGACCCTGGGAAGGTTGTCAATCATATTTTTCTCTGAAATTTCGCAGATGACCGAGCCAGAACCTGCGGCAAACGATTATGATAATGTTTCGCCATGCTGATCAACGTGATGATTAACAATTTTCCTCACCTCCAGCCCCTCTCCTCGCAAGGGAGAGGGAGCCGCAAAATGTGCGCTCCTCGCCCTCTCCCGAAGGCAGCGAGCGAAGCGAGCCGGGTGAGGGGTGTTAAGCCATCCACTTGAGAGGTAAAGAAGATATCCATGTCCAAAAAATCGATCGTGTTCTTTTCAAGCCAATGCATTCGCCATCATGGTTATTTCCTTGCAGCCTTGGTAACCTGTTGCGTCGTCGCGTTATCAAGCCTTCGCCTCGTCGCGCAGCGCGCACCGCACGGCGCCGCTCAGATTCCCATTTTGCTTGACACCGACATCGGAACGGATATTGACGACGCGTTCGCTCTGGCCTTGATCCTGCGCAGTCCCGAGTTGCGGCTGCTGGGCGTCACGACGGTAAGCGGCGATACGGCGGCCCGCGCGCGGCTCGCAGCCAAAATGCTGTCAGAAGCGGGCAAGCGACGGATTCCTGTCGCTGCCGGAAAGCCGGGCAAACCGCTGCCCATTGAACAGACGCGCTGGGCTGAGGGTTTCTCAAGCCCGCAATTGCTGCGCGACAACGCCGTCGATTTTCTGGACGCCCAATTCAGCCAATACCCGGGAAAGATCACGCTCGTAGCCATCGGCCCGCTCACCAATATTGGCATGCTGCTTCAGAAAGACCCGTCGGCGGCGCGTAAGATCAAGCGCATCGTGATGATGGGCGGTTCGATTGCGCGCGGCTACGACGATCACGCGACTCCCGACCCGGAATATAACATCGTGATGGACGTTCCAGCCGCCCGCGTGGTTTTCGCCTCCGGCATTCCGATTTTGATGGCCCCGCTCGATGTCACGGCCATGCTGCAATTGAGCGCTCGAAATCGCCAGCGAATCTTCGACGCAGGCGCTCCCCTGGGTCAAAGCCTCGCGGCGCTTTATCGATTGTGGGGCCACCCGACGCCGATTCTTTTCGATCCCATGGCCGTTGCGTTGCTCCTCCGGCCGAATTTGTGCGAGACTCGGCCCCTCGCCATCCGCATCGATCCGAAAGGCTATACGCGCGTCGAAAGCGGAGAGAAGCCCAATGCCGTCGTCGCGCTCCATACAGACCCGCAAAAGTTTTTTGATTTCTATCTGAGCCGGGTTGCGCCAAAGCTTCAGTCGGAACTCCATTTCAGGCCCCCGAATTCCATTTTGTTGAACCCGGATAAATGAGCTCAATGCTAAGCGCTTGCCGCGAGGCTTCCTCTCTCAAGGCGCTGTGTCCACTTACTGAGGTTTACAAATTATCGTGACAGCATTTTCTGTAGCGCCGGTGTCCTGACCGGCGTTTTTCGGCGCTGAGGACAGCGCCGCTACAGTCCAGTCCGCCTTGTCACTATAATTGGTAATCCTCAATAGAAGTCTCGAATTCATCTGCGGCACGTTCGGTTCACGCCTTGCCATCATCCACCCTCCGATGACTTCGCGCAGGCGTCCGTGGGCGACACAATCCGAATGAAGTGGTCAGACATGGTAAAAGGCGCAAGCGGCAGGCGGCATTTCGGCATGTGGCAGGTCACGCAATTCCGGGTTGCCACCGGGCACGTTTTGCTGGCAGATGCTGCGGCGGTTTGCTTCGCCTGCCCGGAATGGCATGAGAGGCAGGCCGCATCGTAAGCCGCGGGGTTGCGTTGCAGAGGCTCGTGGGGATTATGGCACGTGATGCACGTGATGCGCTGCGACATGATCCAACATTGACTCATTTCCAGCCGGTAAGGCTCGTAGTGCACCGTGTCAAGTCCGTGCAAACCTTCCTGGATGACGCGCTGGGATGTTCGATGACAGACGCCGCAAAAGTTCTCCAAATCGTCAGGATCAAGCCTGGCGGGATTGAAAATGAAGGTTTCGCCAGATTGGGCGGACCCGGCAAGCTTTTTCATCTCCGCCACGTGGCGCGCTCCCGGCCCATGGCAAGCCTCACACGTGACGCCCTGAACCATGGAACGAACCTGAAGCTTGCCATCCACCACCGCCGCCGTCGTGTGGCAGGCGATGCATTGCTTGGCGGCGATTGGAATGAGGGGAAGGCCGAAAGCCTGCTCGAGGGTTTGAGGCGCGGCTCGCTCCAGCCCGGCCACAACGTCGAGCCTGCCGAGAACAGGATAAAAGGCGGCTTCCGCCTCATCATAAGTTCCGTTCTGTTGAAAGACGAATGCCTGGCCCACCACGCCCGTGCCATACGCCCAAAGCAATGGAATTGAAAGCGCGCGCGAGCCATCCGTCACGGAGTAGACGGCCTGGTTTCCTTCCACGTTGATCCGATACGTGTACGGCCCGCGCTGAAAGCTCATGTGGGGATGAGCGCGCAGGAACCTGCTTTCGGCGGCGGGCGCGAGCGCATGAGCCATTTCTGAAGCTCTCCAGCCGGCGGTCTCCGTAGGGTGGCATGGCGCGCAGGCCGCGGGTCCGGTGTAAGCGTCACGCGGCGCTGAACCCTCGTTGGGCCACCAACCTTTCGGGTGCGGTTCGGTCGGAAGCATTTCCGGCTGAGTATCGCTGACGGTCTGGGCGTAAAGAGGCCACGCGCACAGCGTAAGCAGAGTCATAACGAGCAGAAGCGCTCGGGGCGCTTGCCGCCGGGTTTTGAGCGGAAGAGGCGCCATACTCATCGCAAGGGATGGTAGCATGGCACAAGTCACAGGATGATGCCAAGTTGCGTTTCCAATCTCCGAATCCGGTTTTCCCCAGGGGCGCGTGCGGCAAGTCGTATGTCCCATAAGTAGCTGAACTGAACCCACGGACGTCCTACCCCTGCCACGATGTTGGCATGTCCATCCTGGCCATAACCACGCATT
>CADDZJ010000009.1 GCA_902812415.1 Acidobacteriota bacterium | reverse complement strand
TTCATCATGCGCCACTAACATTTCTGGGCAATGTGTGGTCATGGCCAGGATGGCCATGCCACAACCGTGGCGCGGGCGTCCCGCCCACGGGTTCGATCCAGGTATTTATGTGTCATGCGATTAGCATCATAATGCCGCGCCTTTGGCAAGCGCTTCCGCGTCGGGTTAGAATAAAGCCTGTCCATCAAATGGCTACCTTTCACCTTCTCAACTTTGGTTGTCGCGCGAGCCAGGCGGACGGAGCCGCCCTTAAGACGCAACTAACGCAGGCAGGCTTTGTCGAGACTGCTGACCCCCAGGCGAGCCATATTGCGATTTTGAATACTTGCACGGTGACGGCCGCCGCGGACGCCGAAGTGCGGCAGACCATCCGCCGCATTCATCGGCTGAACCCAGGGTGCAAAATCCTGGTGACAGGCTGCTATGCGCAACGCGCGCCGCAGGAAATTGCCGCTCTCGAGGGTGTGGCATGGGTAGTGGGAAATTCGCACAAGCACCAGGTTATTGACCTGCTTCAGGATCACCTGGCGGAAATTCTCGAAGCTTCTCCCGCGGCGGAATCCCCTAGCGGCGATTTTCCCGGGGCAGTTGGGGAGCGTTGCGGAGCCGATCGTGTTGAAGCTTCTCGCTTACCTGAAGTGCGCGTCGGCGAGATTGCGCCCCAATTTCATTTCATTCCGGCTTTTCCAGACGACCGCACACGCCCGACGCTCAAAGTGCAGGATGGCTGCAACGCTCGCTGTTCTTTCTGCATTATTCCCACGGTGAGGGGACACAGCCGCAGCCTGCCTCCAGAGCAAGCCGTCAGCCATATTCGCGCTCTCGAAAAAGCTGGATATCAGGAAGTCGTGATTTCGGGCATCAATCTGGGCGGCTACGGACGCGATCTTGACCGCCGCATCACGTTTCTGAACCTGCTGGAGAAGATTCTAGACGAAACGCGCATCCCGCGGCTGCGCATCAGCTCAATTGAACCCATGGACGTGAGCCGGGAGCTGATCGCATTTGTCGCTCGCGAGCGCCGCATGGCGGACCACTTTCACGTGCCCCTGCAAAGCGGTTGCGACCGCATCCTGCGCCAGATGAACCGGCGCTACTGGGCCGCTCAGTATGCCGAGCGCATCCTGGCTATTCGTGAAATGATGCCCAACTGTGGCATCGGCGCGGACGTGATGGCGGGCTTTCCGGGGGAAACGGATCGCGACCATGCCGTGAGCGCCCGCTTTATTGCCTCGCTCCCTTTCACTTACCTGCATGTCTTCCCTTACTCCGCCCGGCCCTCGACGCCCGCTGCGATGCGGCAGGATCAGGTGAACGGTCGCATCGCGCATGAACGCGGAGCCGAACTCCACGCCGTCGCGGCCCGCAAGCGGCGGGAGTTTCTGACCGCCCAGGTTGGGCGCGTCCTTTCCGCCGTGACGTTAGACGAAGCGCACTCCGAAGGGCGCAGGGCGATCAGCAGCAACTATTTGAACATCACTCTTCCTGCCGGCGATCCGGGTCCCAATCAACTGGTAAATATCAGCGTTCGGCGCGTTCATGGAGATCACCTTTTCGGCCATGTCTCAGCGGAGGATGATTCACCCTCGCCGCACAAGGATGGACCGGCTGGAACTGTCGCCTCCCTAAGAGGGAACCCATATCCATAGTGCGATAGCGCCAACACGAGCTGTAGCGGCGCCGATTCCGCGCCGAAAACCGCCGGTGAAAGCCTGCCCTGAGCGGGGTGAAGGAACTCCGGCGCTACAGAAACCACGATAATTTGTAATCCCTACTGCAGATCGATTCAACCCTTGCTCTCCATTTGCCGAAAGCCATTCAAGAGGGCTAAGATGCGGTGCTGGACATCGAAGGGGGAATCCTCCAGAATAATGGTTGACGACATCCAAGAGGGCGGTCTCTCGAAAGCGGCTCAGCAATCTCTCCATGGATATTACACAAACGCCTGCGCGTGAAACCATCTCGGTGCACGATTACGTCCGGGAGGAGACAAAACTGATCTCCCACCTTCCGAACGACTGGGAGTTGCACTCAGCCGTGCTGCTGACTCCGGCGGAAGAGAGGACGATGGTGCGCGAGCCTGTCCATGCTGTGCCTTCTTCGATGGCAAAACGCATTAGGAAGTTGCGCGTGTGGGTGGCGCCCTATATTGGTTGCTTCGAGTCGGGAGATGCCGTTTGCTTTTCGAAGCCCGCCGGGGAAACGCATTCGGCGGTGTGGGTGGAATCCGACGACCGGACTCATCTGATTTTATCCTGCCGCGAACTCGACGCTCACGACACCGGTTTTGAGTTGCTGGCCAGCATCGCGCAATTGGTTCATTCGAATTTAACCGCGGCGGAATTGGAACGCTACGCCCGGCTCCTGAAAGAAGAGCTTCAACAGGAAGTGCGCGGCGAAATCGATAAGGATGCGCTTTCCGCCAAAGAAGCCTATCTTGAATCCCGCGGTCCTTCCAGTCAAAAGGCCGGGATTTTCGAGCATTATCGGGATGTCTCCATGGTGAGCACGATGGCGGAGTATATGCACGGCTTGTGGCATGACGTTCAGATCCGCACCGGACCGGAGCACTTGCCCGTCGTCCAGTTAAGGAAGCGAATGGTGTTGCTTGCGGAAATGTTCCCGCCCAATCCCGGATATAATCTGTTCGCCCGCGAACTGGAAGCCAGCAACGACTCGTAGGCAGGAAAATCATCCATACCGGTCATTCCCGCGCAAGCGGGAATCCAAAGCTCGAGACTCCCGCTTGCGCGAGGGTGACGAGGAAGGTTCGAGAATGACGCGGTTTGTGAACGTTTTTCAAACGGCCTGCCGGGTTACATGAGCCGCGCATCATCACCAACTATTTCAGGAGCAATTTTTTTGACACGCACTTCAGCCGCTGAACTTCAACCCCAGGCGTTGCGCCACGACTGGAAGCGCGAGGAAATCCGCGCCATTTATCACCAGCCGCTTCTTGAGCTGCTTTTTCAGGCTCAACAGATCCACCGGCAGTTTCACCGGCCGGGCGAAGTGCAATTGTGCCGCCTGCTTTCCATCAAGACGGGCGGCTGCCCGGAGGACTGCGCTTATTGCCCGCAAAGCGCGCACTACCATACTGAAGTGAGGCCGGGCGCGCTGATGTCCGTGGAAGAGGTGCGGCGCGCGGCGGAAAAGGCGCGTAGTGAGGGCGCCACACGCTTCTGCATGGGAGCGGCGTGGCGGGAAGTGCGGGATGGCAGAGACTTTGAAAACGTTCTGGCGATGGTGCGCGACGTGGCCTCGTTGGGCATGGAAGTCTGTTGCACGCTGGGAATGCTCAATGAGCATCAGGCTCGGCGTCTAGCTGAAGCCGGCCTGACGGCCTACAACCACAACCTCGACACTTCCCCCGAATATTACGGCGCCATCATCACCACCCGCCGTTACGAGGATCGCCTGCGGACGCTCGAATATGTGCGGCGGGCGGGCATTTCCGTCTGCTGCGGAGGCATCATCGGCATGGGGGAGTCGGATGAAGACCGCGTGGGCCTGTTGCATCAGCTTGCCTCCATGAATCCGCATCCGGAAAGCGTTCCCATCAATTCGCTGGTGCGCGTGGAAGGCACGCCGCTCGGCGAGGCTGAACCTACCGATCCCCTGACGCTTGCGCGAACTATCGCTGCAGCGCGCATCCTGATGCCCGCCTCCAGGGTCCGCCTGAGCGCGGGCCGTCGCTCGTTGAGCCGCGAATCGGCGGCGCTCTGTTTCATGGCCGGAGCCAATTCCATATTTTTTGGCGAAAAGCTCCTGACCACTCCGAACCCCGGCCGGGATGAGGATGAACTTCTGTTCCGCGATCTTGGTTTGAGGGCCATGAGCCGTGTCTGAGTCCGCGACCCGGAGCGCCCTCGCGCGGCTTGCCGCAGACCTCGAACAGCTCGAATCACAATCCCAATTGCGCTCTCTCGATCACGCAGAGGGCGTCAATCTCTGTTCCAACGATTATCTGGCGCTCTCGCGCGATCCGCGCCTGAAAGCGGCTGTTGTCGAAGCACTCCAAGGCGGAGCCGCCCTGGCCTCCACCGGCTCGCGCCTGCTTTCAGGGAACGACCCTGCTTGGGAATCGCTGGAAGAAGAGTTTGCCGCATTCGTGGGCGCGCGCGGGGCTCTTTTTTTCAGCTCCGGGTATGCGGCGAACCTGGGCTTGCTGAGCGCCCTCCTGCGGCCTGAGGACCTGGTCTTCTCCGACAGCGCCAATCATGCCAGCCTGATCGACGGCATTCGCCTTTCGCGCGCTCGCAAAGTGGTCTTTCCTCACCTCGACTTGAACTTCCTCGAAGACCGCCTTGCGGACTCCCGTCGGGAGCATTGCGAAAAATTTATCGTAGTGGAGAGTCTCTTCAGTATGGAAGGCGACCGCGCGTCGCTTGCCGAAATTGCCGCGCTCGCTGAGAAATACGGCGCGGCGCTGATTGTGGATGAGGCGCATGCAACGGGCGTCCTGGGCCCCCAGGGCCGCGGCCTGGTTGCGGAAGCCGGAGTGCGCGAGGCCGTTCTCGCTTCGGTTCACACCTGCGGCAAGGCGCTGGCCAGCGCGGGCGCATTCGTCGCCGGCTCGGATATTTTGAAGCGGTTTCTGGTGAACCGCGCCCGCACCTTTATCTTTTCAACCTCGCCGCCGCCTTATATGGCTCATCAAATTCGCGCTGCGTTGAGGCTTGCTCGGCAGGCGGACGACCGGCGCGCGCGCCTGTTCTCTCTGGCGGATGCGCTGCGTGCGCGTCTGAAGGAATTGGGTTTCGATACGGGCCGCTCCAATTCGCAGATTATTCCTGTGATGCTGGGAAGCAATGACTCCGCCCTGCGTGCGGCGGAAGCCCTTCGGCGCGCGGGCTTCGCGATCCGCGCCATTCGCCCTCCCACAGTCGCGCCCGGCACGGCCAGGCTGCGAATCTCCTTCAACGCCGGACTCTCGGAAACGGATTGCGAGCGGCTCATTCAGGCGCTTGCGGGCGCAACGATATCACCGCACGCTCCGGCGCTCAGGGTGTCTGCGCAAAGCAGCGGCTAGCGTGGCCCGACTGAAATGCGCGACCTATGTCAGGGCGTAAATCTCATGCTGAGCCCGTTTTCCTGTCATTCTGACGCCAATCGCAGCCTCGAAAATCATCCATGCCCGTTATTCCCGCAAAAGTGAACCCATCTCTGGACCAATCGAGACGGCAAACACTCAGAGGTCGAATTGACAAGCGGGTTCCATCAAGCGGAAAATGAAGTTAAAGGGTGGTCTTATGGGTGTCGCAGTCGCTCCTGACACTCTGAATGAACTTCATGAAGCGCGCTGGTGGGAAACGCTTCCTGACGGCAGGCTTCATTGTTATCTCTGCCCTCGCCATTGCCACATTGGCGAGGGGCTGACGGGCTTCTGCTTTATTCGCAAGAATATCGGCGGGAGGCTCTATAACCTGGGCTACGCGCAACCTGCGGCCATTCAGATCGATCCCATCGAAAAAAAGCCTCTGAATCACTTCATGCCCGGAACCCGCATCTTCTCAATGGGCACAGCCGGCTGCAACATGGGCTGCTTCTTCTGCCAGAACTGGGACATTTCAAAATCCAAAGCCGACCAGACGCACTCCGTTCACCTCGATCCGGCAGAGGTCGTGCTTGCGGCCATTGAATATCGCTGCCCTTCCCTGGCCTTCACCTACAACGAGCCGACGATCTGGGGAGAGTATGTGATTGACATTTCGAAAGTGGCGCACCAGGTGGGGCTGAAGACGGTGATGGTGACGAACGGCTACATCACGCGCGAGGCCCTTTTTGAAGTCTATGAGCACATCGACGCGGCGAACGTGGACCTGAAGGCGTTCACCGAAAAGTTCTATTCCAAAATTACGCTCACGCACTTGCAGCCGGTGCTCGATACGCTCAAAACCCTGCGACATGAAACAAACGTGTGGTTTGAAATCACCAACCTGATGATCCCCACGCTCAACGACGCCGTGGAGGAGACCAAGGAACTCTGCGGCTGGATTCTTGAAAATCTGGGCGATGACGTGCCCCTGCACTTCACCGCCTTCCATCCGGATTTCAAGCTCCGCGACAAACCGAACACCCCGCCTGAGACGCTGCACCGCGCTCGCGCAGTAGCCCTGGAGATGGGATTGAAGTTTGTCTACGAAGGCAACATCTACTCAGACGGCGGAAATACCATCTGCCCGGGTTGCAAGCGCATCCTCGTGAAACGCTGGTGGCACAAGGTAAGCGACGTTCGCATCAATGAAGAAGGCCGGTGTGAATATTGCGGCGCGCAGATTCCGGGCTATTTCAAAAAGCCTATCCTGCCCTCTATGGATGAAGCCATCCGGCTGGCAAGCGGCGTGAGGGTATAGCCTGTTTTTCGCCGCTTGCCTTCTCCACTGTCGAACTTGCAACAGGCCGCAAACGGCTTTTGCTTTTTCTATAGTAAAGAGCGCGAATGCGCGCTATCTCTCGAAGTGAAAGACCTTTCGGAGCGGCACAGAGAAACCTGCGAGCAATGCGGACTTCAGCGCGTCCTGCGGCCCGAGATGCCCGCGAGGCTGGAGGCTCTCAGAAGGGGAGTAAACTTCGATAGTCTCCGCTTCAGGATCGACAAGCCAATATTCGCACACGTCGTATTTGGCATACAACTTCAACTTCTCGCCGCGATCGCGCCGCTCGACAGCCTTAGAAAGCGCCTCAATCACCAGATTCGGAGCGCCCTGAACACCCCGGTCGGTCACTCGCTTCAGCCGGTCGTTCAACACCACCATGAGATCAGGCTACGCCACAGGCGGCACTGTGCAACCCGGGCGCGGCTAATTGAGATGATAGGTATAGTAGCCGGGACCCACCCGCATATTGTGGATGAGGGGCGCAGGCACTAATGCCGCCAGCAGGAAACCACCCACAGCTTGAGCCAGCGCCAGCGGCCAGATGTTCGGGTGCCGGGCAAAGACCTCCGCCAGAATCACGCCTCCCACCAGCGTTGCGACCACCAGGATCGAATTCGGAAGATGCGCCCCGCCGAACATGATTCCAACCAGTATCGATCTTAAATGCCGGCCCTTCACCACCTGCATCAGACGGCGGTGGAAATAGGACTGAGCAAGGTATTGCTGGAAGCAACACCAAAGGACGTATCCGAAAAAGCGCTGCAGAGCGAACAGGCCTGGCCACAGTAATGCGAGGCGATGCCGCGCCAGCGCGTAAATCACGATAGGGCCGTAAATCGCCGCAGCCAGCGGAAGAATGATTCCCGCGCTGCCGCGAAGCTCATGAAGAGCGAGGCCCAGTTCCCGTAATGTGTCATGATGGAGGACGTGCGTCAACACGACGAACGCGAGCAGTGGAATCCACAGCAGCGGCACGTCACGCTGCCAGCGCCAGATGTAGAGGAGAATGCACGCGTAAACCGTCAGCAATTCCACCGCTGTCGCCGCGCGCGCAGACCGGGAAGCGTAGGGTTCCGCCTTCTTGTTGGCAAGCGTTGGATCAAGCCGGATCACAAAGCTCATTGTAAGGGAATCGCAGAAATCATGATGAAACTTCGTGGAAAATCACAGCCGTTGTTGAAGCTCCTGGCAGCCTCGCGCGCGCAAACCATAATCTGCGCGTTGTTGCTGGCGGTTGGATTCGTGGCAGGCGGTCATCCGGCCCTGTCAGCGCCTGCCCGTCATCGTCACGTTCTGGTGATTTCAGTGGATGGCATGCGGGCCAGCTTTTACATGAATCCTCCTCCGAGCGCTCAAATTCCAAACCTGCTCAGGCTCAAAAAGGAGGGGAGCTTTGCCGAGGCGGTAGAGGGAGTTTATCCGACCCTCACCTATCCCTCTCATACCACGATTGTGACCGGATGCCTCCCCGCCCAGCACGGCATTTACACCAACCTATCTTCGCGGATTGCGGGCAAGAATCCCTATGACTGGTTCTGGTTTGCCAAGTCGATTAAATGCGTCACGCTCTGGGATGAAGCGCGGAATCACGGTCTCACCACGGCTTCCATCACCTGGCCTGTTACAACGGGCGCCGACATTGACTGGGATGTGCCTGAAATCTGGAGGCCGGCTGCAAGCCCCAAACCGGATCCGCTTTATGTGGCGACATTTATGAAGCCGACGTTTGCCCTGGAGGTTCTGAAATCTCTGGGACCTCCTCAGGGCCGACTGAGCGAGGACTCGCTTCGGACGCGCCTTGCCGTCTACGTGCTTGAAAAACACAAGCCTGACTTCATGCTGGTGCATCTGGCGGATCTCGATGAAGCTGAGCATCACGCGGGGCCGGGAAGTTCGGAGGCAGCGGCCGTTCTTTCACAAGTTGACGGGCACATCGGGAAGATTCTGAAGGCGGTTCAGGATGCTGGATTGGAGGCTGATACCGACGTTTTCATCGTCTCAGACCACGGATTCCTGCCCATCCGCCGCATCATCCATCCCAACACGCTGCTGGTTAAAGCGGGCCTGCTGATGGCAGACAGACAAGGGAATATTACCGGCGGCCGAATCACCACGGTGTCGAACGGCGGATCGTTCTTCATTTACTGGCCGCGAGGCGAACGCCTGCGCTCGCGCATTGACCGGGCGCTCAAGCCGCTCTTCGATCGCAACCTGGTTTGGGCGGCGCTTGGGCCAGACGCCCTGAAAAATCTGGGCGCCGATCCTGGCGCGCGAATTGCCCTGGATGCGCCTGATGGGGCGATGTTCGACCGCGCAGGCCGAGGTCCGCTGGTCACCGATCAACTACAGACCGGCGGCACACATGGTTATCTGCCCTTCCGCGAGGGATTAGCCGCATCGTTCATCGCCTGGGGATCTGACATCAAGCGGGGCGTTGACCTGCATCGCATCCGCATGATCTCGGTCGGGCCTACAATCCTGAAAGCGATGGGCATCAGCGATCCGAAGTTTGGAGACGCTCCGCCTCTCGGCGATATCTGGAAGGAAGCGAACTCATCACGCTCAGACGCAGATCAGGCTTCATCGAGATGACTGGCTTTGAAGCAACTGTCGCACCAGTTCTTCAGCTTCGCTCATTGGGATCGCAGGGCATTGAAACAATTGCTCCCAGGGAACGTCGGGAAACCCGCGGCGCGTAATTCGCGTGGGGAGTTGCTCGCGGATGATCTCGGGGCTGGCGGCGGGGAGCGCCATCAGGACTTCAAAAATCGCCTCATGGACAGGCTCCCGCCAGCGATAGAGCCTGAGCGATTCCCGGGCGAGACGTCGCAGTGGCTCGCCATGCTCCGCCCGGCACAGCGCGCTCAGGATTTGGCGCTCCATTTCGATGACCGGGTCCTCCCTTCGCGCATCCACCATGACAAGCCTTTTCCAAATACCGCCATTCGCAATTACAGTGACGTATGCGCACCCCCCTTGCGGACAACCCCGTTCATCCCCATCCCTCTCCCCGCAAGCGGGGAGAGGGTGGCGCGAAGCGGCAGGTGAGGGGATTATTCCGCCGTCACGAAGACCACGCAAACCGGAGAAGAGATTTTGAGCGTGTGGCCCGTTGGGGTGAGACGGCCTGTTTCCTGATCGATTCGGAAGAGGACGACGGTGTCAGAATCCTGATTAGCAGCAAACAGGTATGAGCCGGTCGGATCGATCGCAAAGTTGCGCGGCGTTTTTCCACGGGTTGAGACATATTCGATGGGCGTCAGTTTTCCGCTGCGGGCATTCACGCTGAACACGGCGACGCTGTCATCGCCGCGATTGGAGGCATAGAGAAATTTGCCGGATGGATGCGCCTCAATCTCAGCGCCGGTGCTTTCGCCGTGATAATTCCTGGGAAGGGTTGAAATGGCCTGGAATTCATGCAGGACGCCGCGACTCGCATCATAAGCGAAGGCTGTAATGGTGGATCCCATCTCGCTGATCACATAGACAAATTTGCCATTCGGACTGAACGTAAAATGGCGCGGCCCTGCGCCCGGCGCCACTCTGGCGAAGGGCGGATCGTTTGCCTGGAGCGACCCGTTAGCCGAATCAAAGCGATACATTAGTAATTCATCAAGCCCTAAGTCAGCCGAAAGAACGAAACGATTATCAGGCGAGACGTTGATGGAGTGGGCGTGAGGCCCTTCCTGCCGCTTCGGGTTCACGCTGTGGCCGGTGTGCTGATCAAAGGCGGATGCTTTGCCGAGGCGTCCATCGGCAAAGACGGGGAAGACAGCCACGCTGCCGCTGCCATAATTCGCCACCAGAACATACTTCCCTGTGTGGTCGAGGGAGACGTAGCAGGGCGCTGTGCCCCGTGAGGGAACCTGGTTCAGGAAAGTAAGCTTGCCGCTCTGGCGGTCGATTGCAAAAGCGCTGACCGCCCCGGTCTTGCGGCCTTCGTAGTTATCCGTCTCATTGACGGCGTAAAGGAATCGCTCGCTCGGATCGACGGCGAGGAAAGACGGGTTGTCGCTTTCCGCTGCCAATCCAAGCGGCGTCGCCTTGCCCGTCGCTTCATCGAAACGATAGGCGTAAATACCCCTGCTCTTCTGCTGAGTGTAGGTGCCGATAAAGACCAGATATTTTCCTTTCGCCGCAGGGTTCCCCAAAACCTGGGTTGAGGCTGCCAGCAACAACGCACCGGCCAGCCGCACAGATAGCGCCCCCCCGCTTCCAAGAATCTCGCTGCCTCGATAGATAAACATCATTCAAGTTCCTCCGCTTGGGACGTTTGGATCAGTAGATCAGTTTCAGGGAAAACTGAAGCTGGCGCGATGGACCCGCCGTATGGTTGATAAAACCGAAACCAGAGCCGCGAACGATATTGGCCGGCAAAGCGAAATTGACCCGGTTGAAGACGTTGAAGAACTCCGAGCGAAATTCCAGCGTGACCGCCTCGCCGCCGCTGCGGTGGCCAAGAGCCGTATCTTTGATGAGCGCGAAGTCATAATCCGCGAAACCTGGACCGCGAAACGTGTTGCGCCCAAGCGTTCCAAAGCGGCCCTGATTCGGCCCGGTGCCGTCAGGGACGTTCAACGGAATGCTGAAAAACGTGGAATTAAATGAGCCTGACCCGAAATAGTCCTCTCGCACCGGGCGGCTCGTGGAAAGCGTGGGCTTCGCAACCTGATCCGGACGGTCAGCGCCCGCCGCGCCCGCTCCTGTCTGCTGAATGCCTGAAAAGACGGAGAAAGGAGGGCCGCTGGTGAGCGTCGAAATGTTCAGCAGCTCCCATCCGGAAGTCAGCTTCTGTCCCATGTTCCGCCGCAGAAACCCAACGCGGTCAAGACTCAGATTCTCGATAATGCTGAAACTCAGGACGTGCGTCAAATCGAAGGTGGAAGGGCCTTTGTCGGCTCCGGGATTCCACGGATTCTGCGGGAAGGACTGAAGGATCGTTCCCGAAGAAGCGGAATTGAACCCGGCCAGGACCGCGCTCGTGTCATCCAGCGACTTGCTGTAGGTGTAACTCAATTGAAAACCCAGGCCCCAGCGCGCGGAGGTTTTGGTCGCGGAAGCCTGCAAGGAATGATAGGTGGAATGAGAGCGATTGGACATCAAATATTCAGGACCGAATCCGCCCGCCGCCTGACCTACCGCGTTGAAGCGCGTGAAAGGGGCAAAAGCAGGCGCAGCGCCCGGATAACTGTTGGGAAACATAACGCTCGCCAACTTAATCCCCATCGTCGCGACGTAATCCGCGTTGAACGTCACATCGCCAAAATGATGTTCGAGGCCGGCGGTGTAGGTGGTGATATAGCCATTCTGAAAATTCCGAGATATCCCGAAGAGCGTGACCGGATGAATGCCGCTGCCGGGCGCCTGGGCAGCCACGTCCTCTTCAAATCTCTGGACATCCATCACCGTATTCGGCGGCACAGTCATCGGGTGTGAAGAGGCGAAAAGCGGCGCCCCCTGCGCCGTGTAAAGGCCCGGCAAATGGATGGGAAGCGGCCCGTTGACAAACGGGATCGGGAGGCCCGGCGTTGTTGTAATGTAAGGACTGATCACCATCGGAAAGCCTCCGGTGAGGAAATTGTCCTGATAAAGATTGGTCAGGAGGGTGGTGATCGCTCCGCCCGCGTGGAAGACCGTCTGCTTCGTGGCGCGCCAGTCGAGGTTGATGCGGGGCGCCCAGCCTCCCCAGTCGGTTGAATAGCGGTAAGGCGGTTGAGGATAGAACACGGCTTCCTCTTCCACACCTTCCTCCCACGCGGGCGCCGGTTTTCCATTCGGCCCCAGAAAAACGGGACCTGAAGTGAGATGATGTCGCTCACGAATCGGCGTGTCCACCTCATACCGCAGCCCATAATTCAAGGTGAGATCATCAGCCAATTTCCATGCATCTTCAAAATAGAAGTTATAAGCGTCGCGATGAACCGCGCTTTCGCCAATGTGGCTTCCCTGCGGAAAGAGCGGATAGGCGATTGAGGCGGTGTAACTATAAGGCGTTGCGGTGAGGAGACCGGTGAGCGAATCTGGCAAAGGATCGCCAACATGAATATCGTGCTGGCCGCTTGCCGAGCGGATTTCCACGGGCGAATAAGCCGTCCCTCCGCCGAACGTATATTGGCCATTGGGAGTGGTTCCAAAGATGGTGGTATCCCGATTGAAGCGAGTCTCAACGCCCATCTTGAACGCGTGTTTCCCATGAAGGTAACTCACGCTCTCCCTGAACTGGAAGAGATTGCCGTATGACCCCGTTTCTGTCCCTCCCGCCGAATTAAACGGCTCGTACAGTCCGTCGCCAAAAAGCAGAGCAGGCTGCGTCGTATTGATAGAGGGGAAAACCGGCGTGGCGCGAATGAATCCCAGGGTGGATTCGGAAATGAGGTTTGGGGAAATCGTCCGGGTATATTTCAGGCCTACGTTGCGTTCGTGATCGAAGAAGCGAATGGCAAAGCTCGGGTCAATGGCAAGCTGGCTGGGATTGGTGGTGGGGCCGGTGATGTTATCGAACGTGAAGCGCGCAAAGAGATGGGCTTTATCAGAGACGTTGTGGTCCACTCGCAAAGAGAACTGGTCGCTATTGGTTGTGACTGCGGCAGACGTGGCGAACGTTCGCGCGCCGTAAGGGCCTTCAGGATCGTTAGGCAAAGGATAATGCGCAAGCACCGGAGCGACTGAGGGGCTGACAGGAACAATCAAAGTGTCTCCCGGAAAGGCGGTCGTGTCCAAGCCCATACGCTCGGACAGGGTGGGAACGGAAAGCACCTGGGTGGTGCCCAGAATTTGCCGGAAACCCTGATATTCACCAAAATAGTAAGTTCGCCCGTGGCCGTTGTAAACGCCGGGCAGCGTCACCGGCCCGCCATTCGTAAAGCCAAACTCATTACGTTCAAAATGTGGCAGCCGGCCTGGATTAACGGAACTGCGACGGTCAAAGAAATTACGGGCATCCAGGCTGGAATTGCGGAGAAACTCGAAAACATCACCGTGCACTGCAGAGGTTCCGGATTTCGTGATCACGTTGGTGTACGATGCGGCGCCCTCGCCAATTTCTGCCGGCATCACTGCGGAACTTGATTTGATCTCCTGAATGGCGTCCACATTAAAGTTATCGAAAGTTGCGCCTCCAAGTTCCGGATCGGTGATATCAATTCCATCCATGGCGAAAACCGCCGTGACGCCCCGCTGTCCGTTCACGGCGTACTGCTGGGTAAAATTGGCCGCGCCGTTGGCATCCGTCATAGTGCCTGCTGCAAGCAGCAGCAACTGCCCAAAGTCGCGACCGTTTAAGGGAAGTTTTGAGACTTGCCTGCCCGTGAGATTCTCCCCTCCTGTTGCAACGTCGCCCGTTTGCGGAGCGCCGTTTGCGTCTGACGGCCCCGTGATGGGCGAAACGAACCGGACCATCAATTGCCTAACTCCTGAAATCTCAAGATTTGCCTTGAGCTTTTCTCCCGCTTTTAAGCTGATGAAGCCTCGGCCGGTCACCCCGACATCGCCTGAATGCACGGAGACGCTGTATCGGCCGCTTGGAAGGTCAGAAAAAGAGAAGACGCCTTGCCGATTGGTTGTCGTCCTAAAATGCAGGCGGCTTGATGCTGCGCGCAATTCGATCACAGCACCGGAGAGAGGCTTGCCTCCGGCATCGCTCAGCGCGCCCGACCACGAGGCCCATCGTAGACTCCGAGCATCAAGAGTCTGTAAGGCCAGAAGCGGTAGAAAGAAAGTCGTCAGAAAGCGTCCGATTACAGAACGGGGCATGATTATCCTTACCGGTCAGAAAACGCCGGAGGTTTGAATCTTGCTTACGGCCAGGCTTATCGCTTCATCCAGAGATTCAGGCGGGTCCAGAAGAATGTTGCGAGCCAACCGCCTCGCGCGTTCTTTGGTTTCCTCATCGCGGATATATTCCACCGGGGATTTGCCGTCAATGCGAGCGAGCATGAGCCCGCCGAGATGCCGCAAGGTCATTTTTTCCAGATCGGGGCGCCGATGGCTTTCGATGCCCGCCATTAACGCTTGCCAGAATCTCCGCGCAGTTTGAAAGTAAAGTTCCGCAAACCCGGGCTGGTGGAGCGCTTTTAAGAACAGATGATTCAGCAGGAAACCTGAATCAAACGCCGGATCACCCCAGTGCACCACTTCAAAGTCGATCAGGAAAATATTCCCATCTTTGACGAGCATGTTTTTCGGGCTATAGTCGCCGTGGACAAGCGCCGTGCGAATGCCCCAGGAATCTGCGATGAGTTGTTCGTAAGCAGCCTTCAATTCCGGGTGTCGCGCCGCCGTGGTGCGATAGTAGGGATCGATCCGCAGTTCATCAAACACGGTTCGATCCTTGAATTGTTCTCGCAGGTTCGGATGGTTATGAGCTGCGCTCATGAGCATGGCCAACAATTCTCCGGCCTTGCGCCCAATCTCAAGATCCACTTGTCCCGCCAGAAGTGACTCTTTCCACACTTTGGAGCCTTGGGGCGCGGCGGTCATGACATAAGCGTAGTTCCGCCGGTCAGTATCGATGATTTGTGGCAGAGACCGGCGTCCCAGAACATCCCGCAAGGATTGAATAGCCTCGGCCTCGCGATAAATACGTTCACGCTCGGACCGCCAGTCATCTTCCACCCGAAGCTTATCGAGCGACTGCTTCACGACCCAGCGATGATTGGATTTGTTCGGCCCTGATCCCTCGGCGAGCAAGACAATATTTGAAACACCCCCGCCGAGTTCGCGCACGAGCAGCTCGTCTTTCGGCCTGATGAGCCCTCGGCTCACCAGGTAGGACTTCAGATTCTCCGGGCTGATCTCAAACGCAGGTGAAGGCATATTATTGAGAAGTACAAATTAACATGACGGCATTCCCTGGAGCGCCGGTGTCCTTACCGGCGTTTTCGACGCTGAAAGCCTGCCCTAAACGAAGTGAAGGGACAGCGCCGCTACAGCTCGTATCAGCGCGATAATCAATCTCCGCTATTTTCTTCGGGCGACCTCCGCGTAAACCATGACCACCCGCTTGGCAGTGCGCTCCATCGAGAGTTGTTCGATCCATTCTCGCCCGCGAGTGCGCTGGCCGCTCCGGCAGACCATGACGATTTTTTCAGCGATTGCTCGGGCCTCGCGCGGCACAAGATAGCAGCCCTCCGTTGGTCCGATCAACCGGACGGCATCGCCCACATCCACCGTAATTACCGGAAGATTGACCGCCATCGCTTCTTTAACAGCATTGGGAGAGCCCTCTGCCAGCGAGGCCAGCACCAGCATGTCGGCTGCATTCATGTAAAGCGGCATCCGCTCCCGCGGCACTCCGCGCGCGTGAAGGATTTCCAGTTCCGGCGCCTCCTTGCGCGCCAGGCTTACTGCCGACTCGATCAGGTCAAATCGCTTTCTTTCTTCCTGTGGATTATACGGGAACAGGACGTACTTTTTCTTTTCATCCAGGCCCAGCATGCATCGGGCGGCGGATGTTTCCATGGGGCGGAATAGATCAAGATCCACTCCGTTTGGAATCACGAGCGCTGCGGGCAGCCGAAGCGCGCGTTTCATTTCATCGCTTTTGACGATTACCGACGTCACAAGCCGCGCCAGGATGAAGCTGGACGCCTGGAGCAATCGCCCATAAAGTGAGATGCGGCCGCTGCGCTTGAATCGCCCCAGCACGTCATCGCCCATGAAGGAAACCACCACCGGCGCTTGAAGCTGCAAGCGCGCCACCCAGCCGGAAAGCCCGAAATGAGCATGGATCAGGTCATACTGTTTCTCGCGCAGCCGTCGGCGTAAATCCCATATGCCGCGCAGGTAACTCCAGCGGGATTCCCGGCCGTTGATGAACAGAAGGTCATAATCCACGCCCAGCGGGCGGAGTGATTCCATCTGCGCCTTGACGAAACTTCCGTAGCCGGGGTCGGCAGGGTAGGGCCAGAGATTGGTGACGACCAGCACGCGGTAGGAAGTCATGGGAATTCGGAATCGTTCTTTCTTAAAACAAACGCCTGCGAGCCAGCAAGCCCGCACCGCCCCAGCCGCTCGCGCCAGCCGAGTCCGCGGAATCGCAAAAGGCCGAAAGCGCCATACGAGAGCAGCGGCACTTGAGCGATCGGCGTCAAAGCCGGATGATCAAAAATTCCTGCCCAATGCTTGCGACGATAAGCGCGATATTCGGCGCCGTGCGAGGGATAAGTTCCGTGAACCTCCGGCAGGAGCCATCGCTGGAGCACTCTGGAGAATTGAGGCCGCCCGGCCTGAGGCGAGTTTTTCTCCCCGTTTCCCGCTCGTCCCTGCTTATCTCCGTGAGCTGCGCTGGTCTCCCGTGCGAGCCTTCGCAGGCTGCTCCATTTCCCCAAAGCGTGCAAAGGATAAGCGAACGGATTCAGCAATACGCTGGTGGCCTTCCAGAACTGCGCCGGCACGATATGGGCCATGTATCCGCCCGGACGAAGAACGCGCGCAGCTTCTTCCACCACCTGCGAGCGTGAGAACACATGCTCCAGGACGCAACGCGAGTAGACAAAATCAAAGAAGTTGCTCGGAAAGGGCAGGGTCTCTGCCGTTGAAGCAACAAAACCTCGCGCTTCATCCGGGCGTCGTTCAGGATCGATGGCAAAGACATAGTCAAACCGCTTCCGCAACAGGCCAAGTTGAAATCCTTCACCGCACCCAAGCTCAAGCACTCGCGCAGAGCGGCCGAGAGGTATGAACCGGATGACGCTTTCAAACTCATGCCTTTGCACCTCGCGCATCCAGCGCTCCCAAAAGTCGCCCTCCACCTGGCGGGACTCAAGCCAGCTCAACATGCGTTGACCCTTCGTGTTTCATGACGCTTGTTTGTCATTCTGCCTTGAAACCAGGCCGATACTTTGGCCCGCGATCCGAAGACCTGAGAATTCAAGCAAATGCAGAATTCTTCATCGCCTTCGGCTCTCTCGAAAATCATCCACACGTTCATTCCCCGCGAAGCCTCTTCCCCCCAATGCATTATTCGCCTCCCCGGTTGGAAGGCGGATTACCCCCCGGCTGCGCGCGCCCTCGCCCATGGCCTTGAATCCAAATCGGGACTCGCATGTTATCTTTGCAACTCCCTTGTTTTCAACGACATCGTTGGTTCGTTTTTGCTCGCTCCGGGGCCTCCGAGCCGTAGCGCGACACCTGCGTATCATCGCGGTTTCAGCATAGCAGAGCGGATGGTACGGAGGGAGACAGACGAGACATTTGAGACGCTTTTTCCTCCTTCGGCGCCGGTAGGGCGGGCCGCCGAATTTGCCGTCCGCGTTTTTGGGGGGTTGCGAGGAAGAAGGGAGAGATCCTTCACCGCGCCCTGAGTGACAGGCCATCAACTTGGTCAGTCGATTGCATCGTGCTACAAGCGCTTGAAATCACGCTTTCATATTCGCGGACGATCCGCTCAACCCGAAATCGCTCCAGAACCTTTTCCACCTCCTCGGGTTGCGCGCGAGCTTTCCAATTGGAATGCCAGGCGGAAATCATGGCCTCCGCAAGCCGCGCCGCGTCAAGCGGTGGAACCAGCCAACCCATCGAACAATCAGCAAGCACTTCCCTGATCCCGCCCGGACAATCGGTAGCGACAACAGGCGTGCCCACAGCCAGCGCTTCGAGCAGCGCCAGCGGCAGACCTTCATAGCGCGAGGAAAGCGCAAACACATCCGCGCGCTTGATGTAAGGATAGGGATTCGACTGGAACCCCGCAAAATGCGCCGCTTGACCGAGCCCCAACTGCTGCGCCTGCTTCTCAAGCTCAGATTTCAACGGCCCTTCCCCCACCAGTGTCAACTCTGCGGCGGGAATCCTCGCGCGCACCTCCACCATGGCCCGCAGAAGGATATCGATTCCCTTTTGCGCAACCAATCGTCCCACGGCGACAAAATGGGGATGTGAATCTGAACAGGCAGGACACGGTTTTTCAGCCAATCGTCTCACCCGCTCGACGTCCACCGGATTATAGATGCGCAACAGTTTCTGTCGCGGTATTCCGCAGCGCTCTTCCATGTCCGCGAGCACATAATCCGCCACACAGATGACTTTATCCGCCCTCGTGTAGAGATGACGGTAAAGCCATCGCCAGATTCCCGGATGTTTGCGGCTATCGGCAAGATGCGCGCCAACAGCAATCTGTTCAACAAGCAGCAGCCGTGTGCCGCGCGGCATGAAAGCCTTGCCAAGAACCGTGGCCATATTAAGCTCGGGGAGGCTCGAAACCACAACGTGAGGGCGCAGCTTCCAGATCAGCCGAAGAAACCCCGGGCCACTGTAGCGTACACGACGCGTCTTGAGGTCGTGGACAGCAAGATCCTTGGGTAACTCCGAGAGATAGGGACCTGTGGCCTCCGCCAAAGCCAGATGAGGATCGAAGCGAGCGCGATTCATGTGGCGCAGAAGCATGACCACGGCCCGCTCCGCGCCGCCGCCTGCCAGCGACGGCAGGAGGAACAGAACCCTTTTGCGCTCGGATTCCATTTTCGCAGCCGAATGCTGTGCTCCAATCATCAACGGCATGGTTTTCGGGCAACGCAGTTCACATAAGGAGATGTCCATCGGTTTGGCTTGAATCTGATGACACGCTCATCCACCAACCAGACGATTCTTGAGATGACCCCGTGCGTCCGCACCGTAACCCAGTAAGGCCAGCGCTTGGGCCAGCTTTCCACATTCAGCACCTCCAGGCTGATAGGTAGGAAGTATTCACACTCTTCCACCATCAGTCCCGCATCCGCTCCAGGATGGCGCGCGATCTCGCGCAGCCCAGTTCAGAGCGATTAAGCCCTGAGACTTCGAATCCAAAGTGCTTTGCAAAATACGGCAGAAAGGCCGACTGAGCGCAGCCGATTTCAATCAGCTTCTTCCCTTTCGTCTCATGGCCGTGGAAAATCCGCAGGAAGTACTCGTGAAATTTCCTGAAAGGGTAATTCTTCAGACCTCGACGAGTGGGATCGATGGAGGGCGGAAGAGGATATCTTTGCCACCATTCGTCCCAGAAGCCACTGTCCGTCCTTTCTCTGCCTGCGTTATCCATGGGCAGGCCGCTCCAGAATCTTCAGGATTTGCGAGGTTGAAATGGCCCTCCAGGCGATCATCATCGCCAGAAAAGCGACGCAACCGATTCCACACACGACGCAGAGGAACAACAGCAATCCCCCGCTGCTTTGCGGAGCGTGAATCCACAGGCTGAGCCGCCAGATTACGATGGCGGCCAGCAGAGAAGCAATCAGGTCTTTGCCTGCCAGGACTCCCAATTCACGGTTGAAGAATCGTCGGATGCCCGCCAAGTTTTTGGAATACACCGCAAGGCCGATGATGCCCAGGCAGGTCAGCAGAGCCAGGGGGATGCCTTTCGCTCCCCAATGCAAAACCACGACGTAAAGAAGATCGAGCCCTGCCACAGCGCCCGTGTACAAGGCCGAGAGGCCCAGAAACACTTTCATTTCGTGTCGCGCAAACAGGTAGAAGTTCAGAAGGCGGAGGCCCGAAAAAGGAAGCAGGCTGAGGCTGTAGCAGAAGAAGATGAAAGCCATGCGGCCTGTCGCGGCGGCAGAGAAATTTCCTCGCTGAAACACCAGTTGCATGATGGGATGAGGCAATACCAGGCAGCAAACGGCGATAGGAGAGAGCAGCACCAGGGTGATTTCAATAGCATCCCGAAAGGTCTTGCGTTCCGCCGCTTCGGCCTTCCGCGCAAAAGCGCGCGAGAGCGAGGGCAAGGAGCTGGTGCCAATGCTGCCCGCCACGAGTTCGGCAATCGTTGTCATGATCTTGAAGCCGTAATTCAAGGCGGTAATTGTGCCGGGAGGCAGAAAGGAAGCGATGATCCTTTCCACCAACACCACCGCTTGCCAGCCCATGGCGGAGGCGATCTGCGAGGCGCCAGCGCCGTGCAGTCGGCGGGAAGCTTTGCCGAGGCCGCGCAGCATCCACCGATAGCGAACCGGAAATGACCAGAATACCTGCCCGCCCAGAATCGAGACCTGGGCCAGATATCCTGCAAAATAACCCATCACGATGCTGTAGTCGCCATAGCGATGAAATCCGAAAACAATGAAGGCAATCACCGAAACGTTGCGAAAGAATCCTGCTGCTGATCCCAGCGCAAAGCGATGCTGGCTGAAAAGAAAGGAACGGAAGACTTCCGCCACGCCCGCCGGAACAATAATGAAAAACAACCAGCGGGCAAGCTGCGCGGACATTTGGGATTGGCTTGCGGTGAAGCCCGGCGCGATGCCGCGAATCACCCAGGGCGCAAGGAGAGCTCCCGACACTGCAAGGATGATCAACCCCAACGCCACGAGATTCAGCGCGTAGCTTAAACCCTGCCAGAGGTCGTGCGCGATCGAATCTGTTTCGAGAGAAGAGAAGAAAGGAACCAGCGAAAACTGGCCGGTGGCTGAAATCAGATTGGTGATGATGTAAGGAACCGTATAGGCGATATAGAAGATATCCGAGTTGCGTGAAAGACCCAGGTGGGCGGCAATTGCGATCTCAACCAGAATGCCCGTGAGGCTGCCCAGAAAGGCAAAAGACCCCACGACCATCGAGCTGCGCAGCAGATGTCGTTTGGAAGGCATGTAAGAGCCGGTTGGACTATGAATTCAGGGAATCACGGCGCCGACGAGGGGTGTTTGTCGTCTGCGGCCCGTTGCGGATGATGACGACTGGAGTTTTGCAAAGGGATACAGTCTCTCCCTGCCGACGTTCCTGGCGCAGCGAGTCCTGGATAACCCTTCGCCGCCGGCCTCCCTCTCAGCGACGCTGAAGCTTTTCCATCAGAGCGGCAGCTTCACGATGCCGCCCCTGGGAGCTATACAATTCAATCAGATTGCCAAGGATGATGGCACGCTGCGATGAATCCGACTGCGGGGCATTCTCACTGATTCGCAAGGATTGCTTGTAAAGCGCCTCCGCCTCCGGGTAGCTTTGCCGCTCGAGACATAAACTGGCAAGGTTATTGAGAGCCGCTGCAACCAATACATGACGAGGCCCGAAAGTCTTCAGCCAAATGGCCAGCGATTCCTGAAATAATCGAGCGGCATCCTCCGCCTGGCCTTCCGCTTTGCGAACGCAGCCGAGATTGTTGAGCGTCGCTCCTGTGCTGGCCTCCTGCGAAGACATGGATTTTTCAATCGCCAGAGATCCTTCATAGAGCTTCTCCGCTTCGGCAAGCCTTCCCTCCTCAGCATATCGCTCCGCAAGTTCCGCAAGATTCTGAGCGGCGGTTGGGCGTCGCAGGTCAGGTTGAAAAGCAGGAATCAGGATAATGCGCCGCGCGCTTTTCGCAGCCTCGGAGCGCGCAGGCGAGCGGACTCCTATCTTCACACCCTCCCCCGCGACGGGGCGCGGTTCGACGTGAGGTTCGGCTTGAGCCTCCTCTGCCTTCTGCGGAGCTCCTGGAATGGCAGCGGGTTCCGAAGCCTCCCACGAGCGCTTTTCTTCATCCACCGCCTGAGGCGCTGGCTCCAGAGGAATCTCTGCGATTTCCAACCTCGGGCTTTCTGCCGCAATGTCTGACGACTCCACCCGCTCCGGCAAATGCTCGATGCTTGCGGCCTCTTTCAGAGGAGCAATCTCTTCTGGCGCTGGCGCAACTTCAGGCTCAGGTTCTTGCGGCTCCTGAATAATCTCCTGAACGCTCGCAGCAGGTTCAGGCGGGAGGTGGCTCGCTGCCGCGCTCCGGCTCTGAAGACGATAAAGCGCGGCCAGCTTATCCTGGATTTTTTTGACTTGAGCGTGATCGGGTCCGAAGGCCTTTTCTCGGATTTGAAGAGCCCGCTGGTAGCATTCCTCAGCTCGCGCATAATCGCCTTGCGTCTCGCACACACGAGCCAATTGATTCAGGTCGGTTGCAATCTCCGGGTGCTCCGGTCCCCAGCTTGCTTCATCGATGGCCAGCATTCGCTCAAAGAGCGGTCTCGCCTCCGCGTAGCGCTGCTGATCGCAGTAAAGTTCCGCAAGATTGCTGAGCATGGTCGCAACCTCGGGATGCTGAGGGCCTAAGGCTTTCTCTTTGATGGTCAGCCCCTGTTTGAAAAGGGATTCAGCCTTTTTGAATTCCCCCTGGGCATGGCAGACGGCGCCCAGATTGTTCAGGATGGTTGCCACATAGGGGTGCTCCGCTCCCAGTGATTTCAACCAGATGTCAAGCGCGCGCTGAAAGAGCGGAAGAGCCGCGGCGAAATTATTCTGCTGCTTGTAGAGCAAGGCCAAATTGTTAAGGCTTGCGCCCAGAGAATAATCTTCTGAACCGAGGACGTTCTCTTGAATCTGTATGGCGCGCTGATAATTCTTTTCAGCTTCGGCAAATCTTCCCTGCGCGGCGTAGAGCGCAGCCAGGTTATTCAACGTATGCGCCGCCTGAATGCTCTC
The DNA here is from genome assembly GCA_902812415.1 of Acidobacteriota bacterium. GTDB lineage: Bacteria > Acidobacteriota > Terriglobia > UBA7540 > UBA7540 > RH2-MAG17b. The sequence continues at coordinate 45,561 of CADDZJ010000009.1, read as the reverse complement.
GGGGCCGTGCGTTTCTTCGCGCAGTGCGAGAGCCTGCAAAAAGAGCGGCTCGGCTTTGTTATAACGGCCGTCTGCGCGGTACACTTCCGCAAGGTCGTTGAGCGTGCTCGCAAAGCGGGGATCTTTCGGGCCGAAAGCTTCCGCGACCTGAAGCGCAGCCTTGTATTCTCGCTCGGCCTCGCGGAAACGGGCCTCCTCGTAGGCGCGTTTGCCGGCGGAGAGATGTTCCTGCCAGCCTCGCGGCGGCGGCTCAGGGTTGGCACCTGAGAAGCGATCGGTTTGAGAGGGCGTGTTGGCCATCCAATGATGAATGAATCTTGTTCTGGACGCTTTCAGCCTGCTGAATGCATGAATTCAGCTACGCACTTTGTATTATCGCATCCGTTGCCCTGAAATGCAGCTTTCTCAATCGACGCTTGCTTTCGATTTTTGCCGGATGCTACGATGCAGGCTTGATTTTTTCCGGAGGTGATTCCGAAGTGGCTTATAAAGGATTTGATTTAACCGGCAAGCGCGCGCTGGTTTTTGGAGGCACCAGCGGGCTTGGCCGGTCCATCGCTCACGGTCTTGCTGAAGCCGGCGCCGACGTGGTTCCCGTCAGCCGGCGCTCGGACGAGGTCGCGAGGACGGCTGAAGAGATTCGCTCGCTGGGGCGCAAGACGCTTGAAGCGACGGCAGACGTGACGCGGCGCGAGGATATCCAGCGAGTGGTTGACCGCATGCTTCAAGAGATGGGGCGCATCGACATCCTGGTGAACTCCGCCGGCACCACCAAACGGATGCCTTCGCTGGAGCTCGATGATGAGACGTGGAATCGCATTCTGGACGTCAACCTGAAAGGGACGTGGCTCACCTGCCAGATGGTGGGCCGCGTGATGAAGGAACAGCGCTATGGCCGGATCATCAATATCGGCTCCATTGGCTCTTTCCTGAGCCTGCATGAGGCCGCTCCCTATTGCGCAAGCAAGGGAGCGGTCGCCGCGCTCACGCGGGCGCTCGGCGCGGAATGGACCATCTACAATATTACGGTCAATGCGCTCGCGCCCGGAGTCTTTGAGACTCCGCTGAATAAGGCCATTATCCATGAGCCGGGGCGAAAAGCTTCCATCCTCTCCCACACCCCCATGCAGCGTTTCGGCAATCTGGAAGAGATCAAGGGCGCCGCCATCTTTCTGGCTTCGGATGCCGCAAGCTTCGTCACCGGCGAAGTGATCGCCGTAGACGGCGGCTTCCTGGCTCAGGGAATCGGACGCTAAGCAACGCTTGCTGCTGTAGCGCCGCCGTCTCGGCAGCAGTAACCGAACAACGTGTCTCCATGACAGATTCGGGCGAAAGTGCCCCTTCGTGATCGCCGGCAAGACGCCGGCGTTACGACCGCAGCCTCACTCGACGGTGACGCTCTTGGCCAGATTTCGCGGCTTATCCACGTCACACCCGCGCAGCACCGCGCAGTGGTAGGCAAAAAGCTGAAGCGGAACGACCGTGAGCAGCGGCATAAGAATGCTGTGGTTTCGCGGCGTCTCGATGATGTGATCCACCATCGACCTGATCCGGGTGTTCCCCTGGGTGGTCACGGCGATGACCGGACCCTCGCGAGCCCGAATCTCCTGAATGTTGGAGATGATCTTGTCGTAGGAGCTGTCTTCGGGCGCGAGCGCCACGGTGGGAAAAGAAGGATCGATCAGCGCAATCGGTCCGTGCTTCATCTCGCCGGCGGCATAGCCCTCGGCGTGGATATAGGAGATTTCCTTGAGTTTCAATGCGCCTTCCAGCGCGACCGGGTACTGGTACTTGCGACCGATGTAAAGGAAGTGTGACGCGCCGCAGTAGATCTGCGCCAGGCTGCGGATGTGATCCGATTGCGCCAGCACCTCGCGGATCTGGTCCGGCGCCTCCTCCAGGCCCCGCAGCAGCTTTTCTCCTTCTTCGTAGGACAGATCGCGGCCACGTCCAATCAGCAAAGCGATCAGGACCAGGATGGTCAACTGCGAGATGAAGGATTTGGTCGAAGCCACCCCGATTTCGATTCCCGCGTGGGAATAAACGCCCGCATGCGTCTCGCGCGCGATGGTCGAGCCCACCACATTCACCAGCCCCAGCACCAGCGCGCCCTTGCGTTTCGCCTCGCGCAAGGCGGCCAGCGTGTCCGCCGTCTCACCGGACTGGCTGATGGCGAGCACAACGGTGTTCTGGCGGATGTTCAGTTTCCGATAGCGGAACTCAGAGGCGAGTTCCGTCTCAACCGTCAGATCGGTGAGCGTCTCAAAAACATAGCGCGCATAAAGGCCGGCATAGTAAGACGTCCCGCAACTGACGATGATCAAATGGCGCGCTTTTTCGAGACGATCCATCACGGATTCGAGTCCCCCAAGCTTTGCGACCCCTTCGGAGTGATTCAGGCGACCGCGCAGCGCATTTTCCACCGCTTCCGGCTGCTCAAAAATCTCCTTCAGCATGAAGTGAGGATAAGGACCGCGATCCATGGCCTCAGGTCCCGCCTCAAGAATCTGGGCCTCGCGGCTGACCGTGCGGTTATCCAGCGTTTTGATCCGGAAACCGCCCGGCTCGAGCCGGGCCACTTCATTGTCTTCGAGGTAAACCACCTGATCCGTGTGCTGCGCCAGGGCCGAAACGTCTGAAGCAGCCAGCGATTCATCCTTTCCAATTCCCAGCACGATGGGGCTGCCGCGGCGCGCAACGATGATTTCCTGGGGATGATCGCCGTGAATCACCGCCAGGCCATAGGTGCCTTGCACTTCCTGTAACGCTCTCTGCACCGCCGTCTCCAAATCACCCTGATAGAAGCTTTCGATGAGGTGGGTTAAAACTTCGGTGTCCGTCTCCGTACGGAATTGGTGTCCTGAGGCGGAAAGGTGTTTCTTGAGACGCTGGTAATTCTCAATGATGCCGTTGTGGACCAGGAAAATCCGGCCTGAGCAATCGGTATGAGGGTGGGCGTTCGTTTCCGTGGGCCTTCCGTGAGTGGCCCACCGCGTATGGGCGATTCCGATAAGCCCTTCAGGAGCTTCCTCTTCGACCCGATCCTCAAGGTGTGAGACTTTTCCTACCGCTTTGGCGAGATAAGGAGGGCCGGAATTCAGAATGGCGATTCCGCTCGAATCGTAGCCGCGATATTCAAGCCGTTTCAGGCCTTCCAGTAGAATGCCGCGCGCGGTTTGACGACCCACGTAAGCAACGATGCCACACATATGACTCCACGGTACATGCTGCCTTGCATCAGGTCAAGGCGCAGCCAGGTTAATATCTCATCAGCCGGTGATGGCGCTGCACCAGCGTCGACATCTGCGGGATGCCCGGAAAATTCTATCGCATTGTGACAGAAAAAAAATTTGCAACCCTTTCGGGCCACTTTGCGTCTATAATAGTAACCAACACTTATGACTACCTGGGGAGGTGGGTAGCGCTCAGGGCAACCTAGTTACCCACTTCCTCCTTCCTTAGAAGCGCTTCGCGGTTCTGTTTCTTGATCCGCAGCATCACTACATTAATCTGATGAAGCCTTCATTTCAGAAGGCATCGTGTTGGGGACGGCATCCGCGCTGAAGTAGCCGATCCCACGCGTCCGCTTCCCGTCATTGCCCGTTCAAGCCAGCGACCGTCCACGGAGATATTTGCGGAGCAGGCCGGGGCGGGAAGAAGCTGGAACCTGTTCCATCACCGCTCCTTAAGGCCGTTGTCGTCACCCTGGCATCGTCGCTGACCGACTGGCTTTTCCAGGAAGAAAAGACGGTGCGCGCTTTCTTCTCAATCGCTTCGAAGCTTTGAATCTGAGGCTCGCCGGAATAGGGTTCAATCAGACTGCTGGAACCGAAGTGATGCCAGCCGCTGCCGATCATGGGATTCTCCAGTCCTTCGCAAGGCATCACCACGTCATCCATCAGGCGCAGAGTGAGAACGCGTTCGCCTTTCAGCGCCGGCTCGGGTCCCCGCATGGGCAACGTCACGACCTTGACCGGCCACAGCACCGGAATCATCCAGCCTGCCGCGTCGCGCTTCGGATGACCATGCCCCAAAATTTTTCCCTCCCGGTCAACGCGGAATCCACGGAGGCCAATCACCCGCGCTCTCACCTGGGTCTCGCCCGCGGGAAGGATCAGCCGGGTGAACTCAATCTGCATCCATCCTTTTCCAATAAAGCGACCTGGTTTTCGGTAAGACTCGAATTGTCCGCTCAACTGGCTGCCCGGTGGAAAAGCAGAACATCCAAATTCCACGACGGGGCGCAAATAACAGACCACCGGATCGCCCACCTGAGCGGTGACGGGTGAAAAGTTCGGTTCATCGATGGTGCACTGAAGAAGGGTCCCGGCAGGAACCGGGATGTTACGAGCTTGAAGGTTCACCGCTGCCGTGATACAGGCCAGCGCCATGATGATCACTCCAGAAATTTTTGTCATAACCGCCTCCCTGGGGCTTCCTTCAGAAGAGCATGGAGATCGACGGCAGGATCAGGCGCACGCGAAGCCCTGATGAATTTGATTTGAGTGTACGAGGGCCAGAAAGACATGTCAAGCGAGCGATTCTCCGTTTCATAAAGCCTCGATGATGATCAAGACGCTTTCTTTCTGCTTGTGGGGGGAGCGGCTGACGGATGGCTGAAAAGTTTCGAAAGATGTCATTCTGAGGAGCCGGAGGCGGTTCCTTCGCCTCGCTCAGGACAGGCTCTGAGTGAAACGAAGGAAGAATCCTTGCATTGGCTTGATCCTGCAAGTGCAAGGAGGCTTCGCGGAACATACCTGAGTCCGAAATACAGGGATTCTTCCGCTTCGCTGTCGCTCAGCGTCAGAATGACAGGCCGCGAGAGTTCTTCAGCAACCTGCGAGGGATCATCGAAGCGGGGGTTGCGCCAATTCGTCCGAATCGCGAATGACCCTCTTACGCCACACCCACCGGCGCTTCCTGTGGCTCGTAGGCAAGAATGGGCGCAAGCCACCGTTCCACGGTCCGCAGGTCCACCCCCTTGCGCCGCTGGTAATCGAGCGCCTGGTCGCGGCCGATCTTCCCCACCGCGAAGTACCGGGACTCCGGATGCGAGAAATAGAGGCCGCAGACCGACGCCGCCGGATACATGGCAAAACTTTCAGTAAGCTGGATGCCTGTGGTCTCTTCAGCCTGAAGCAGGTCAAAGAGCGCGCGCTTTTCCGTATGATCGGGGCAGGCAGGATAACCCGGCGCCGGGCGGATGCCGCGATAGCGCTCATGGATGAGGTCATCCAAGGTTAAATTTTCATCCCGGCCGTAGCCCCAGGCGTCGCGCGCGCGCTTGTGCATCAGTTCCGCCAAGGCTTCCGCCAGGCGATCGGCCAGCGCTTTCAGCATGATGGCGCTGTAATCGTCGTGATCCTTCTCAAATTCTTCCAGCGCCGCTTCAATCTGAAGGCCAGCCGTCACCGCGAAACCGCCCAGATAATCCGCCAGGCCTGTCTCGCGCGGCGCCACGAAATCCGCCAGAGCGCAATTGAAGTAACCCTCGGATTTTTCCGTCTGCTGGCGGAGCGTATGGAACGTGGTCAGCACGGTCTCGCGCGATTCATCGGTGTAGACCTCAATATCGTCGCCCACGCTGTTGGCCGGGAAAAAGCCCATCACCGCGCGCGCGGTAAGCAGCTTTTCGCGGACGATCCGGGCGAGAAGCTTCTGCGCGTCATCGAAGAGTTCCCGGGCCCTAGCGCCCACGCCGTCGGACTCAAAAATCCGGGGATAAGTCCCGCGCAATTCCCAGGCGTGGAAGAAGGGAGTCCAGTCAATATAAGGAACAATCTCTTCGAGCGGCGCCGGCGCGTAGACGCGCGTGCCCAGGAATGAAGGTCGCGCGATGGGAATGCTTCGCCAGTCAAACCGCGGCTTGTTTCGCCGCGCCTCTTCCAAGCTCAGGAGTTTCTGATCCGGCGGGCGATGGATTTGCCGCAGTTTTTCCTGTTCACGCCGGTTTTCCTCAATGAACTTCCGGCGCAGTTCAAGGCTTTTCAGGCTGCCGACCACGCTTACGGCGCGTGAGGCGTCCGGCACGTGGACGACCGGCTGGCCGTAATGGGGCGCAATCTTCACCGCCGTGTGGAGCTTGCTGGTGGTGGCACCACCGATCAGCAGCGGCATCGTGAAGCCCTGGCGCTCCATTTCCCTGGCCACATGAGTCATCTCATCGAGCGAAGGAGTAATCAGCCCGCTCAGGCCGATCAGGTCCGCTTTGGCTTCGCGCGCGGTCTGCAAAATCTTTTCGCAGGGAACCATCACGCCCAGATCGATTACTTCATAATTGTTGCAGCCCAGCACCACGCCGACGATGTTCTTGCCGATGTCATGGACGTCGCCTTTCACGGTCGCCATCACGATGCGCGCTTCCGCCTGCCGGCCACCCAGGGTCTGCTTCTCCGCTTCCATGAAGGGAAGCAGATAGGCCACCGCTTTTTTCATCACTCGCGCGCTCTTCACCACCTGGGGCAGAAACATCTTGCCGGCGCCGAAAAGGTCGCCGACCACGTTCATGCCGTCCATCAAGGGGCCTTCGATTACGCGCAGCGGCTTGCCGTACTTCCGCAGGGCCTCTTCGGTATCCGCCTCAATATAATCCACAATGCCTTTCACCAGCGCGTGCTTCAGCCGCTCTTCCACCGGAGCCTGTCGCCATTCTTCTTCCTGCTGTTCGGACTTTCCCTGCTGCTCGACCGAATCGGCGAAGGCCAGCAGCCGCTCCGTCGCATCAGGGCGACGGTTGAGCAGCACGTCTTCCACCAGCTCCAGCAGGTCCTTCGGAATTTCTTCGTAAACGGCGAGTTGTCCGGCGTTGACGATGCCCATATCCATGCCCGCTTGGATGGCGTGGTAGAGAAACACCGAGTGCATCGCCTCGCGCACCGCGTTGTTGCCGCGGAAAGAGAACGAAATGTTGCTGACGCCGCCGCTCACTCTCGCGTGAGGCAGCGTGGCCTTGATCCGGCGCGTGGCCTCAATAAAATTCACCGCGTAGTTGTTGTGCTCTTCAATTCCGGTCGCCACGGTGAAGATGTTGGGGTCGAAGATGATATCCTGGGGCGGGACGCCAACCTCTTCAGTGAGGATTTTATAGGCTCGCGCGCAGATTTCCACCTTGCGCTCAGTAGTATCCGCCTGGCCGGCTTCATCAAAAGCCATCACCACCATGCCCGCGCCGTAGCGCCGGATGGCTTTCGCGCGCTGTTTGAAAGGCTCTTCGCCTTCCTTGAGGCTGATGGAATTGACGATGCCTTTCCCCTGAAGACACTTCAACCCTGCTTCGATCACCGACCATTTCGAGCTGTCCACCATGATGGGGATGCGGGCGATATCGGGTTCTGAAGCGATGTGGTTCAGGAAGGTGGTCATCGCCTGTTCCCCATCGAGCATGGCCTCATCCATGTTCACGTCGAGGATTTGCGCTCCGCCTTCCACCTGCTGCCGCGCCACGGAAAGCGCTTCCTCATAGTTTCCGGCCTTGATGAGTTTGGCAAACCGAGGCGAGCCGGTCACGTTGGTGCGCTCGCCAATGTTGACGAAGTTCGAGTCGGGCCGCATCACGAGCGGCTCGAGGCCGCTGAAGCGCGTAAGACGGTCCGGCTCGATGGGCGTGCGAGGCTTCAGCCCGCGCACCGCTTCAGCGATAGCGCGGATGTGCGCGGGAGTGGATCCGCAACAGCCGCCCACGATGTTGACCCAGCCGTTCAAGGCGAAGTCGCGCAGGTCTTCCGCCATGCGTTCCGGCGTTTCATCAAAGCCGCCAAAGGCGTTCGGCAGACCGGCGTTGGGGTAGCAACTAATAAAGACCGGAGCGATCCGGGAAAGCTCCTCAATGTAGGGCCGCATCTGCTTGGCGCCCAGCGCGCAGTTGATGCCCACGCTCAGCAGCTTCATGTGCGAAACGGAAATCCAGAAGGCTTCCACCGTCTGCCCGGAGAGCGTGCGTCCGCTTTGGTCGATGATGGTGACCGAGACCATCACCGGCAGGCGCCGGCCTGTTTCCTCAAAAAGCTGATCGATGGCGAAGAGCGCCGCCTTGGCGTTGAGCGTGTCGAAAATCGTCTCAACCAGCAGCGCATCGACGCCGCCCTCCACCAGGCCGCGCGCCTGCTGGTAATAGGCTTCGCGGAGCTGATCAAAGGTGACGGCGCGCGAGGCGGGGCTGTTCACATCCTGCGAAGCGGAAGCTGTGCGGCTGGTCGGCCCCATCGAGCCCGCCACAAACGAGCGGCGGCCGGGGTGATCGGCCATGAATTTTTCTACTGCGCGTTTTGCATTGCGCGCGCCCGCCAGGTTCAGCTCGTGGATGTGGTTTTCCAGGCCATATTCGGCCATGGAAATGGCGTTGGAGTTGAAGGTGTTGGTCTCGATGATGTCGGCGCCGGCTTCAAGATATTGGCGGTGAATCTCCTCGATGATCGCCGGCTGGGTGATGTTCAGCAGGTCGTTATTCAGGCGCAGTTCCTTGGCATGATGGGCAAACTCCCTGCCGCGATAGTCCGCCTCAGTAAACTTGCGCGCCTGAATCATGGTTCCCATCGCGCCGTCGATGATGGCAATGCGCTGGCGCAGCAATTCCTCGATGGGATGAATCGCCTTCCCGCTTTCAGTCATTAAGTTGAATGGAGTCCTCCTGCGCGAGATGACTCGCTGAGTACCATCATATCATCATCCCATATGGGTCTTTGGATGATGGAATCCTCTGGCGTCGTGCTCAACAACGAGTTTGCCGCTATTGCAATCATTTCAAAACAAGCTGCCATTCTCTTCACGCGTCCGGAGGGCATGAAACCTGCCTTACGAGGGTTTGCAGCAGGGGAATTTGAGCAGGATTGATCTTTTCTTTTGCTTCCTCAATTGAAAAGAATCCGGCGCGATCGATTTCAGGGAAATTCTGAAGGCGGCCTGAGTGGGGCGGCCACTCCATGCGAAAGATATTGCTGCGAATGGCGGTCGGATCAAGGTTGCCCTCAAACGCCCAGGCTCGAACGACCTTTCCGCTCTTGAGTTGCACCTCACCCACAGGCAGAAATGGCCCCTTCGGCGGTAACCCGATTTCCTCCTCAAACTCTCGCTGAGCCGCCCCAAGCTCATCTTCTCCGCTGTTCACTTCACCTTTAGGGATGCTCCATGCGCCGGCATCTTTCCGGGCCCAGAAAGGGCCGCCAGGGTGCACAAGCAGCACTTCGACCCGGCCCTGTTGTTTTCGGTACATGATTAACCCGGCGCTTATTTTTGGCATCAGGAAAACAGAGCGAAAAAGCGAGCGGCAAGCGGCTGTGCCTTCGCTTTTTAAGGTTTTGCCAGCAATGGCGCTAAAAATCGGCCCGTGTGAGACGCGGGCTGCCTGGCAATCACTTCAGGCGGACCCGCGGCGACCACATATCCCCCTGCATCCCCGCCTTCAGGGCCCAGATCGATGATCCAATCGGCGCACTTCAAAACATCGAGGTTGTGCTCGATGATCAGGACCGTTGAGCCGGAATCAATCAACTTCCTGAAAGCGGTCAGGAGCTTGTTGATATCGTCAAAGTGCAATCCTGTGGTGGGCTCGTCAAAGATGAAGAGCGTATTGGCGCTGGTCTGCTGCGCCAGGTGAGCGGCCAACCGAACTCGCTGCGCTTCGCCGCCGGAAAGCGTCGTGGCAGATTGCCCCAGCCGCAAATATCCCAGTCCGACTTCTTCCAGAATGTGCAGTTTGCTGGTGACCTTCGGTATGCCGGCAAAAAACGCTAAAGCTTCGCGGACCGTCATTTGCAGAATTTCGGCGATATTCTTCCCCTTATAACGAACCTCCAGCACGCTCGGTTTGAAGCGCTGGCCGCGACACTCTTCGCAGATCAGTTCAACGTCGGCCAGAAACTGCATTTCGATGGTAACGGTTCCGTCGCCCTGGCAAACTTCGCAACGCCCGCTGGGCACGTTGAAGGAAAAAGTGCCGGCTGTATAGCCACGCTTGTGCGCCTCGGGCGTCGCGGCGAACAGGCTTCGAATCTCATCAAAGGCTTTGATGTAGGTCACGGGATTCGAGCGCGGTGTGCGACCGAGCGGCGATTGGTCAACCAGGACGACATCGGCCAGCGCTGCGTCGCCTTCGAGCCGGTCGTATTCAGCTCGCGGCGCCGCAACGCCGCGCCGCGAGACGAGGGCGTTATAAAGAACATCGTGCACCAACGTCGATTTCCCTGAACCGGAAACGCCGCTGATGCAGGTCAAGGTCCCGAGGGGAATTGCGACTTCAATGGATTTCAAATTATGCTGGCGCGCGCCATGAATTTTGAGCCAACCTTTTTCAGGCTTACGCCGGAGGTGAGGAAGGGGAACGCTGAGCTCTCCAGCCAGGTAGCGACCGGTAAGGGAATGCGAATCTCTCAGCAACCCGGCAAGGTCTCCAGCATAAACAATGCGCCCGCCATGCTCGCCGGCTCCGGGTCCGAGGTCCAGAATCTTATCGGCTTGCCGCATCATGGCCGGATCGTGCTCCACCACCAGGATGGTGTTGCCGAGGTCGCGCAGGCGCTTGAGAATAAGAATCAGCCGGTCGGTATCGCGAGCATGAAGACCGATAGAAGGCTCATCCAATACGTAAAGCGCGCCCACCAGATTCGATCCGAGTGACGTGGCAAGCTGAATCCGTTGCGACTCGCCCCCCGACAGCGTGGAAGCCAGGCGATCCAGAGTGAGATACTCCAGGCCCACTTCATCCAGAAACCGCAATCGCGAGGATATTTCTTCCAGCAGCTTCTCCGCCACGGTCATCTGAGCGGGAGAAAAACGGAGGCTGGCAAAAAATTCGCGAGCTTCGCGGATCGACATCTGGCAAACTTTAGTGATGTTCTTTCCGTCAATCTGCACGTTCAACGCTTCCTGGCGCAACCGCCCGCCGCGGCATTCAGGACAAAGGGTGTAGCCGCGATACCGGCTGAGAAAGACCCGCACGTGTAGCTTGTACTTTTTATGCTCAAGCGCCTCAAAGAAGCCGCGAATGCCGATGAAGTCTTCATCTCCTTCAAGCAGCCATTGCTTTTGCGCCTCCGTCAGTTGATGGTAGGGCGCATCCAGAGGGATGCCGCGCGACCGCGCCAGCCGCTTCAGAGAGCTGAAGAACTCGCGATAACGCGGCTTGGTCCAGGGTTCGATGGCGCCCTCTTCGAGGCTTTTATTTTTATCGGGGATAACCAGATTTAAATCGAGAGCGATGGTGTTCCCGAATCCCTGGCAACGCGGGCAGGCTCCAAAAGGATTATTGAACGAAAAAAGTCGCGGTTCAGGCTCCTGAAAAGTGGTTCCACATTTTTTGCATTTGAACTGCTCGTTGAAGACAAGTCGCTCCGGTGAGGACTGCGGCTCGGATGCGGGAAACTCCAGAATGGCCTCTCCAGCTTCGCGGAAACAAAGCTCGATGGAATCGATCAGGCGCTGGCGGATTTCGGAACTGATTGCAAGACGATCCACAAGCACAAAAACCGGTTTTGCGAAGTCGATTTCCAGCAAGGATTCCGGCACCGAGAATTCAAAGATGCGCCCGCGCTGATAAAGACGATTGAAGCCATGCTGGCGCAGAGAGAACAGGCGCTGCTTTGTAGGCTCATCAGGCGATTGAGGACCTTGAACTGGGATGGCAGTTCCTGTGGCAGAAGCCCCTTCCCTGCGAGATCGCTGCTTCCTCGCGCTTTTTTGCGCGCGCGATGAAAGAGGTTTCTCAACCTTCAGGTTTGAAGAGAAGGATTCCGCGATCGCATCGGAATGATTGAATGAATCATCGGGAATGTCAAAATCGTCCGCCGATTTAGGGGCCGGTGAGGGTTGTGCGGCGGGCGGCGCAGGACTGAGTTGAAACATCACCTGGAAACGACGGCCTGTCTCCATGCCCAGAATCCGATCGGCAATCTCATCGATCGTATCTTTCCGCACCACTTCACGGCATTTCGGGCAGATCGTCACGCCCACTCGGGCAAAGAGCAGACGGAGGTAATCATAGATTTCTGTTGCCGTTGCCACGGTGGAGCGAGGGTTGCGCGTGGAGTTTTTCTGACGGATGGCGACCGCTGGCGCAATGCCGCTGATCTCATCGGCATCGGGCTTTTCCATACGCTCCAGAAACTGCCGGGCGTAGGCAGAAAGCGATTCCACATAGCGGCGCTGACCTTCGGCATAGAGGGTGTCGAAAGCCAGGCTGGATTTCCCTGAGCCTGAAACTCCCGTAACTACGGTGAGTTGATTGTGGGGGATTTCGCAATCGATGTTCCTGAGATTGTGAACGCGCGCCCCGCGGACGACGATGGCTTCCTGACCCCCGGCGGCGGATGATGGAGAGCTCTCCATGCGCGATATGGGAGAAGATGCGCTGATGAACGGTTCAGTGAGCAGCGCGGATTGGTTTTCTATCTTATTCATCGCGATACACGCGTCAAAACGAGTACGGACGTCTCTGCGGACAGAAAGTCAGGACGCGCAAACTTTTATTATATCGTGAACCGCCGCAATACCTTCTCGTCTGGCGCCATCCGTGGTTTTGTCCTTCCCAGTTTCAGATCCACGCCCCAACGAAACGGGGTTCAGCCAAACTTCGAGTCCTGCGATTCTGAGCGAGCCCTTCGGCTCTTCGCTACCTACTGAGGTTTACAAATTATAGTGACAACGCGGACTGTAGCGGCGCTGTCCTCAGCGCCGAAAAACGCCGGTGAGGAGACCGGCGCTACAGAAAATGCTGTCACTATAATTTGTAATTCTCAATAGGAGCGCCGACCGCTGTTCAGGTCCGCGGCTTGTCTGGAATCGAAAGCCGCACACGCTCATAACGGGTGTGCGCTTGCATGCTTCAAGCTGCTCAATTCAGTACCATTACCCGCCACAAATGACGAACAATTTCCAGATTTTGCAGCTAAGTCCATTCTTTTCTGTTCATTACATCAAAACAAACAAATTAAATACGTAAGCCTTTTATTATCTTTAAGATACGTCTGGAAAACTCCAGCAGCCTGTCCTTCCGAGGGGTTCCAAGGGTCTTCGGCCCACCTTTTTGTGTGAAAAATCACCACGGGTGTTACGCCACGACGATTGTCCTCCACGAACACGGCGGAGGCTGCCTGGATTCTCGCTTCTTGCTTTCGCGGGAACAAGCTTTACGGGAATGCGGGGGCTGTTTTTATGCCATGTGGTAAACCAAAGGCTCATGGCGTCTCCGCCGGAAAAAAGCAGTTGTCTTAAATCGAGGGGAATGTTACATCAGGGCGGACAATGCGAGGGGAGAAGCGTACACCGCCATTTACTAAAGAATTATCACTATTCCTGTGCCTCGTCAAGTAACGCTTCTTCCAAAGCGTCCATGTCGATTGACTTATGATTTAATGAATGTTACCCATAGAATGTTATTATTTAATAAACAAGAGGGTTTACCGATGGCTGGAACCATTTTGGTCGCGGACGATAATTTGACGAACCAAAGAACCGCTACGGAAATGCTGACTCAGGAGGGGTTCGAGGTAGTCGCGGTAGGGAACGGCATGGCAGCCCTGAAAAAGCTTTCCACGCTCAGACCCTTGGCGGTGCTTGCAGACGTCGATATGCCCGGAAAGGACGGCTACGAAGTTTGTGAATTCGTAAAACGTCAGCCAGAACTCAGCCGGGTGCGTGTGCTCCTTGCGGTCAGCGATACCGACCCGTATGACCCGAAGCGGGGCTCACGCTCTCGGGCTGACGGAATCATCAAAAAGCCTTTCGATCGTAAGGAATTGACCTCCGTCATCATTCGATATGCGAACGAATTTGAGGCGCAGCAATCTCGTGAGATAAATCCAGCCTCGAGCATTTCAAATTCATGGCCGTCTGAAGCCCCCCAGGAGATTCCTTTCGCTGAACAGCAACCCACAGTTTACGGGGCGATGGCAGGAGAGCCGCAACCTGGTGAACCCTTCCCTTCCCCTCAACCTGTTGAAGAATCTCCTTGGGCAATGGACACGGGAAGTCATCAGCCCTTTCCTCCAGGTGCGCCGGGGCCTGGGGCTGAGGACGCCGAAGTTATGACGGTCAACGAAAGCCGAGCAGGAGCGCCGGAAAGTTCTTCTTCGTTCGTCCGGGTTGAGCAGGCAAATCGATCGCCCCTTTCGGAACTGCCTGTGAATTCGCCATGGGAAGGCGAGCCGGTTCCGCAGTCTGATGAAGCGCACCTTTGGAGCTTACCGGAGGGAGATTCTGAAGGAAATGAAACCCGCGGATTGGCGGAACAACCATCCACTCCCGCTTCAGTCAGCTTCCCACCCACGGAGCAAAATTCAGAAGGATCGCCGATGCCGGACTGGGAGTTTTCCGATACGCCTCTCGGGCCGCCCGCCGAACCTCTCAGGGCGGACGTTGCGGCGGAAGGGGCAGCTTCAACGTCGCAATACGAAGAGATGGTCCAATCGCTTTTTCTTCACGATTCAACAACGGATCAGGTTTCCGCGTCCCAGATAGCAGGAAGCGCGGGGACAAGCGGCAGCGAGGCAACTTCTCAGAATGACTTCGGGTATGAGGAATCTTCTCCGTTTTCATCGCTGTCAAATCTGGCCGAATTCGCAGAACCTGCCTCAGCGATTTCCAGCCATGCTGGCGCTGTGGATTCTGCGCTCATCGCTTCCATTGTTCACAAGGTGATCCTCCGCATGTCGCCTCCGGCGCTCCCGCCCGAAGTGATTCAAAGCCTGGAACAGAAGCTGATTCAGGAGATTGCCGCCGACCTCGCCACCTCACCCATCTCCAAAGGCCCCAAGCCATAGACAGATTATTGAGGAACGCTCCGGCGCGCGCCGGTCTCACTGAAGCGGCGCTCAAACCTCCCTCCCCGGCTATGCTATGATCGGCGCATGAAGCCTTTCGTGGCAAAATAAAGGATTCATCATTGTCACCGCGGCATGCCTGCGCCAGAAGCTTGTTAAAAGAACGAGTCTCGACGTCGTGTTGCGACAAGTTTGAAGCACGCAGCCATGTCCAGCATCGGGGTGATGGCGTCTGCGGTACGATGGATGATAAAAGAGACGGGATTCAGCAAGATCGTTGAGGAGAGGAATGGAAGCGGAAATTCCAAAGGTTTACTCGCCAGAAAGCATTGAGCCGCGCTGGGCGCGCTACTGGGTGGAGAGAAAGCTCTATCGGCCGGGGGATGATCCTGCGCGCCCGCGGTTCTGCCTGGCGATCCCTCCTCCCAATATTACCGGCTCGCTCCACATGGGCCACATGCTGGAGCATACAGAAATCGACATCCTGATGCGCTGGCATCGCATGCGTGGCGACGACGTTCTATGGCTGCCCGGAACGGATCACGCTTCAATTGCGACCCAGATGATTGTTGAGCGCGAGATTGGCCGCGAAGCGCTGCCCTCTCTTGAAGGCAGCCCCGACGCAGCCCGCGCCTGGCAGAGAGAAGGACAGCGGCTGCGGCTGGAAATGGGCCGCGAAAAGTTTTTGGAGCGCTGCTGGAAGTGGAAAGAGCTGAACGGCGGCACGATCAGGAAGCAGATGGAGCGGCTGGGCGCTTCGGTCGACTGGACACGCGAGCGATTCACGATGGACCCGGCTTACTCGCGCGCCGTGGTGGAAGCGTTTGTGCGGCTCTATGAAGAGGGCTTGATCTACCGAGACCGGTACATTGTGAACTGGTGCCCGCGTTGCGGGACAGCGCTTTCGGATCTCGAGGTCGCGCACGAGGAACGCGTGGGCAAACTCTGGACCATCCGCTACCCTTTGGAAGTCGGATCGGGAGCGATTTCCGTCGCCACAACCCGTCCGGAAACCATGCTGGGGGATACCGCCGTAGCGGTGAATCCCGGGGATCAGCGCTACACCCGCCTGATCGGGCGGAAGGCGAAGCTGCCGCTGCTCGGGCGCAGCATTCCGATTATTGCCGATGAGTTTGTGGATCCCGTTTTCGGGACGGGCGCTGTCAAGGTCACTCCTGCGCACGATCCTAACGATTTCGCAATAGGCCTTCGGCACAATCTGCCGCGTATTGCCGTGATGGATGAACAGGCCCGCATGACGGAGGCTGCCGGCCCCTACCGCGGCCTTGATCGCCATGAGGCGCGCAAAGCCGTTCTGCGCGATCTTGAGGCGCAGGGATTGCTGGAAAAAGTTCAGGACCACTCTTTGAGCGTGGGCGCCTGCCAGCGTTGCAAAACCGTTGTTGAGCCGCTGCTTTCAATGCAATGGTTTATGAAGATGGATTCGCTTGCCGAATCTGCCGTTCAAGCAGTTCAGGGCGGCCGCATACAGATCCTTCCCGAAAGCGGCATGAAGAAATACCTGAACTGGATGACAAACATTCACGACTGGTGCATTTCGCGGCAGCTTTGGTGGGGACATCGAATTCCTGTCTGGTACTGCGATGGATGCGGAAAAGCGATTGCCGCGCGCGAGACCCCCACGAAATGCCCGCAGTGCGGAGCAGGATCGCTCAGGGAAGAAACCGACGTGTTGGACACATGGTTCAGTTCCGCGCTTTGGCCGTTTGCCACGCTCGGCTGGCCCGACCGCGCGCCGGACCTCAAGCGCTTCTATCCCAATGACCTGATGGTCATGGGCGAGGACATCCTGTTTTTCTGGGGCGCGCGGATGATCATGATGGGTCTGAAGCTGATGGGGGACGTGCCGTTCCGGGAACTCTATATCCACGCTCTGGTGCGCGATGCTGAGCGTCAGAAAATGTCGAAAACCAAGGGGAACGTATTGGACCCCCTGGAGGTGACATCGGAATACGGAACCGACGCCGTGCGCTTCGCCCTGGCGATCAGCGCCGCGCCGGGCACGGACATTGCCTTTAGCGCTGACAAAGTTGAATCCTACCGCGCTTTTGCCAACAAGGTGTGGAACGCGGGCCGGTTTATTCTGATGAACTTGCAACGTTTGCCCGAGGCGGCTCAGTCACAACTGGGCGCGGCTCTGGAACCTATCCCCGAGCTTGGGTTTGACGCCGTGGCGCCGTCTGGAACGAGCGGAAACTTTGGCGACCGCCTTCGGTTGGTTGATCGCTGGATCTTTTCACGCCTGAGCGCAGTGACCCGCGAGATGAATGAGGCGTTGGCGGACTTTCGATTTCATGAGGCAGCCTACATCATCTATCACTTTTTCTGGCATGAGTTCTGTGACTGGTATCTGGAATGGGTCAAGCCGGAGATTACCCAACCCGCGAAGGATGAGAAAGCGACTGCAGGGTGGGTCAATCTGTTGCGCGTCTTTGAGGCAGCCCTGCACCTGCTGCACCCTTTTATGCCTTTCATCACTGAGGAATTGTGGCGACAGCTTCCCCGGCATGGGAAGGAGGTTTCCATCTCGCTGACGAGTTTTGGGCTCGTCACCGAACGACTCCACGATCCGGTTTCTGAAACGCAGTTTGAAAGTCTTCAGGAGTTGATTGTGGCCACGCGCAACGCCAAGGCGGAGCGCGGACTACAGCGCGAAAAGCCCAGCGCGCAGGTGGCGAGCGAGGATTTGCAACGGCTGGAGCTGTTTCGAAACCATCAGGAGCACATTGCCCGTCTGGCAGGCCTCGAAGCTCTCCATTTCGCGCATGGCCGGATGCCGGCGGATTCTGACCGGATCGCCGTGTCAGCTTCCATTGACCTTCGCATTTTCCACGCGGCCCAGGTTGACGTTGCGGCGGAACGCGCTCGCCTGGAGAAAGAAAGGTCGAAAATCGAGCAATCGATTTCCCAGGCTCAAAAGCAGCTCGAGAACCAGGAATTTTTAAGCCGGGCGCCCCGCGAGGTGGTCCGCGGGGTCGAGCAGCGCTATGCCGAGCTTTCCGCGCACCATAAAAGGATTCTGGAATCGCTGGAACGATTGGGCATGGATGGCATGACTTCGTAGCCTCCTCAGGTGATTTATGTCCCAGCCCACCGACCGCCGAATGGATCGCCTGATTCACCTGCTGGCAGAAAACGCAACGGTGGTGATGCCGGGCCCGAAGATCGCCGCCGAAATTGGCGTAACGCGGGCAACGGTGTGGGCATGGATTGAGCGGCTTCGGTCCCTGGGAGTCGAAATTCAGGGTTACCCTGCAACCGGTTACCAGCTTCGCGTCGTTCCAGACCTCCTGACGCCCAGCCTCGTTCGCCCGGAATTAGGAGAGTGCGAGATTGGGAAGAAGATCGTGCACTACTTCCTCACGGGTTCCACCAACACCGTGGCGATGGAGTTGGCAGCCGACGGAGCGCCGCACGGAACGGTTGTTCTGGCGGAGGAACAGAGCGCGGGGCGTGGGCGTTTTGGACGCGCCTGGTATTCCGAAAAATCGAGCGGCATTTACGTCTCCATCATTTTACGTCCCACGCTGCCGCCGGCGGCTGCCCCGATCCTGACGTTGTTGGCAGGCGTGGCGGGACATCACGCCATTCGCAAGATTACGGGGCTTGTCACGGACATCCGCTGGCCGAACGATCTGCTCATCAGCGGGAAAAAGGTGGGTGGCATTCTGACGGAAATGAGCGCGGAGCTTGATCGCATTCACGCGGTCGTCGTGGGTCTCGGTCTGAATGTGAATCATCGCAGCATGCCCAGGGACTTAAGATCGATTGCCACCTCGTTGAGTCTTGAGGGAGGACGAAGATATTCCCGCGTTCATATTCTAGCTGCGCTCCTCAAGGAAATGCAGCGCTTTTACCTGCTGCTCCAGGAGCGTGGGAGCGCCGAGGTGGTACGCGGCTGGGAATCAATTTCCAGCTTCGCGCGCGGCAAGCGAATCCGAGTGCTTCGAAATTCCGAGGAAGCTTTCGGCCTGACGCAGGGGCTTGAACCGAGCGGCGCCTTGCGCGTGCGGTTTGAAGATGGACGCGAAGAAGCGCTGATTTCCGGGGAGGTGCTGGAATTGAAGTAAGGGCCGCCTATCGTGCCGGCAGAGGGTGCTCCTGATCAAAATGCTTCTGGTCATCGACGTTGGAAATACAAATACCGTGTTCGGAATCTACGCCGATCAGTCTTTGCGAGGACATTGGCGGATCTCAACCAATCGCGCGCAGACCGTTGACGAGTACGGACTTTTGATCCGAAATCTTCTGGCGTTAGACGGGCTGGAGTCGGGCGTGGTAAAACACGTGATGATTGCAAGCGTCGTTCCGCCTCTCAACGGCGTGCTTGAGGAGATGGTGAGGAAATATTTTCACCTTGCGCCGGTCTTTCTGGGGCCTGGAACGCGGACGGGGATGCCCATTCACTACGACAATCCGCAGGAAGTCGGCGCTGACCGGATTGCGAATAGCGTGGCGGCTTTTGAGAAATACGGGGGACCGTGCATTATTGTGGATTTTGGGACAGCCATTACTTTTGACGCCGTCTCCGCGCGCGGAGAATATCTGGGCGGCGTGATTGCGCCCGGAATCGGGATTGCTGCCGAGGCCTTGTTTCAACGCGCGGCGCGCCTGCCGCGAGTGGAGATTCGCGAGCCGGAGACGGTGATCGGTACGAATACGGTGGGCAGCATGCAGTCGGGCCTCTTCTATGGAGCGATCGGCCTGGTGGACGGCATTCTGGATCGCCTCTGCGCCATCCTGGGCAAAGGAACGCGAGTGATCGCCACAGGCGGCCAGGCGTCCTGGGTTGCTCCGGTGTCGAAGTACAAGCCGCCCGTCGAAGGGTCGCTCACTCTGGAGGGCTTGCGAATCATTCATGAACGGCACTTGAAGGGGGCGAGACGCAAAGCCTGATCAATGGGGACATCAGCTTGAGCGAGACCAGTCTTGGAAAACTACTACAATTATTTCACCGAGATTGAAGAGCGCTTCCAGCGAGCGCGAGGCACGCCGACATTGCTTTCAACGCTGGACTGGGCGTTGATCGAATCCTGGAAAGAAGCAGGGATTCCGCTTGAGGCGGTCTGCGTCGGCATTGAACGCGCGTTTGAGAAATTCGCGCAAAAACGCCATCGTTTCAGGAAGGTGAATGGGCTGGGTTACTGCGCACAGGAAGTGATGGCGGCTGCCGAGCAGATGAAAACGGCAAAAGTAGAGTCAGGCGATGACTACGCCGGCGGATCGAATTCCCCCTTCACGGCAGAGCAAATTATTCAATACCTGAAGGATGGAATTTCCCGGCTTGGAAATGCCGCGGGCCTGGCGCGGGACAATTCAAATTTCGATCTGGAGAAAGACTTCGACCAGGCTGCTTCTGACCTGCGGGCCATCGCAGCTCAGACCGGAGAAACGCTTCTAAAGGATCTTCAGGGCCTGGAAAGACAACTGACAGTAATTGAGGAAAAACTGACAGCCTCTCTTACGCGGAGCTGTTCCGTGGAGCTTCTTACGCGAATGCGCGAAGAAGTAGAACGCGGAATGACCCCTTTCCGGCGGACAATGAATGCCGCCCAGATTGAATTGCTGGAGCGGCAATTTATTAAGAAGAAATTGTTCGAACATCATCAATTGCCTCGGCTGAGTCTATTCTACCTGTAAGGAATTCAGGCACATTTCTGAGTGGTCATGCCGTCGCACACCTTTTGAATCACGTTGTTCAGGGCCGATTGACGCGCGCCAACTGCGCGCTTCGGGATCAATCGATATGAGCTTTGAGTTGATTCCGCAGAAACTCGTTTTTGGGGGCGCAGCCCTGGGATATCACCAGAGATCGCCCGTGCTGGTCTCCCGAGCCCTTCCGGGTGAAGTTGTGGAAGCTGAGCAGGTGCGCCAAGCAAAAGGGATGATCCATGCGCGTGTGACGCGAATCATCAAGCCTGCCGCCGAGCGAATTCAGGCATCCTGTCCCTATTTTGAGAATTGCGGAGGTTGCCAGTATCAGCACTTCCTGGCGGAAAAGCAGGTCGTCTGGAAAATTGCCATTCTGCGGGAAACTCTTTCCCGTCTGGGAGGAATTGAATGGACGGCTGAAATCCCTGCGCATGCGGCATTTCCATGGAATTATCGCAATCAGGCGCAATTCAAGGTGGAAACGCTGCCTGCCGGGAAGGTGCGGTTGGGGTTCTTCGCCCCGGAATCGCATCAGTTAGTGGATATTGATTCCTGCCGCATCCTGTCTCCCGGTCTGAATAAGACTCTCGCCGGCTTACGCCAACTCCTGAACTGTGACGGCCTTGCAGGGTTCCACGAAATTGAAATGATGACTGATGATCGTGATCAGCATGTGATGCTGCGGCTATGCGGACAAGCGCCTCCTGCCAAAGCCCAAAGTATGGACCATACAATTCTCAGGGAATTGCCGCAGGTGCAGACGGTGGCCCTTGAGGGGATCAACGGGAAGACAAGAATTATGGGGCAGCCAACGCTTGTTTATCGCGTCGGACCCTTTGGCTATCAAATCAGCCCAGGCTCTTTTTTCCAAGCCTCGCGATTTCTTCTCCCTGAGCTTGCCGCTTCGGTCACAAAAGCCGCAACAGGCGCTAAAAAGCAGGATGCCTGTGAAGCCGGGTTTCTTGCCCTCGATCTTTATGCCGGAGTCGGGCTGTTCACGCTTCCGCTGGCCCAACATTTCAGAAAAGTGATTGGGGTTGAGATGCATCCGGGCTCGGCGGCGGACCTCAGGGCGAACGCTCAAACCCACGACTCGTCTCGAATCGAGGTTATCCACCGATCGGTATTTGACTTTTTGCGGCGCTTTTCCAGGCCCCAACCCGACCTCGTTGTATTGGACCCGCCCCGCTCAGGCGTCGGATATCCCTCGCTGAAAGCATTGGTCAGGCTTCAGCCACAGAGAATCTTCTACGTCAGTTGCCACCCTCCAACACTCGCTCGCGATCTCGCTTTTCTCCTTCAACAGGGTTATGTTATGGCTTCCGTTGAGATGTTCGACTTTTTCCCTCAGACATACCATATCGAGGCTTTTGTACAACTCCGTCGCGCGCATCTGTAAGTCGGATGTTGTTGGGTTAGGGGGAAGGCATGGAGAGAGAATCGGCGCCGGGTTTCGCAACTGAAGCTGCCTGTTCTCAGTCATTCCCCAAACCCTCATTGACGCCTGGCGGATGAGGCTGTCATCCCATGAGAAGCCCCCTGTTGCTGCTCTCCGGCTGCTTTGCGCTTGGGATTCTATTCTCCCATGCGCAGGGCGGCGCTTGGTTCTTGTACCTTCTTGTCTGCCTGGCCTGCGCGCTCACGGGCCTATTCGCGTTATGGCGCAATTGGCGTCGTGGAGCTGCCTTATGCATCCTGGCAGGCTTTCTTTTTGCAGGAGCGTCTGCCGCCCGCCTGTTTCCATATCGTTTTCCACCGGACCACGTTGCTCACCTGAGTGAATGGGGCTTTGATCTGAGCCGGCCGGTTCGTGTCGAAGGGACGCTGTTGACCAATCCTCTGCTCATGCCTTATGGGATTCAATTCGATCTTCAGGCACTCTCGATTTCGGAAGGCAGTGTTGCCCACCCGGCAGCCGGAAAAATCCGTCTGCACGTTTGGAATGGCTGGCATTCTCCTCTCCCTGCGACTTCGCTGGGCCTCCATTACGGTGATGCGATATCGGCTCTGGCTCGTTTACGCCGACCGCACAACTATGAAAATCCCGGCGGCTTCAATTACCGTCGCTGGCTTCAATCGATTCAGGATATTGCCTGGGAAGGGACCGTTGAACAACCCGATCTCATCGAGAAGCTGCCGACTATACGCTCGCTTTCTTTCCGGAGATGGATTCAAGCTGTCCGCCAGAAGCTGCTCGATAGCATCGATCAACTCTACCCACCCTGGTCTCTGGAAGGGCGCAACGGAGCAGTATTAAAGGCGATCCTGCTTGGCGATCGCTCCTCGCTTGACTCAAACACGGTTGAAGACTTTCGCAAGAGCGGCCTCTATCACCTGCTGGTGGTTGCGGGCTTGCACGTCGGATTGCTGGCCATGCTGGTCGGCGGCCTCTTGCGCCTGCTGGGCCTGCGCGAACCCTGGAGGACGGCCCTCTTGATTGTATTTCTCGGCTTTTATGCCATGCTGGTTGAACAGCGCGCTCCGACGTTGCGCGCAACCCTGATGATCGTGGCCTATCTGCTGGCGCGACTGCTTGATCGCGAGCAACCCGCGCTCAATGCAATCGGGCTGGCTGCATTGATTCTGCTCTTCCACCGGCCGGCGTGGCTGTTCGATTCGGGTTTCCAGCTTTCCTTTGCCGCGGCGTTGTTGATCGCCGGACTTGCCGTGCCCATTCTCGAGCGAACGACAGAACCCTATCGCCGAGCGCTGTGGCGCATCCACGATTCTTCATTCGATGTCGCTCTTGAGCCGCGCCTCGCTCAGTTCCGTCTCGATCTTCGCCTTGCAGCAGATTGGATGATGCATGGTCTTCCATTCCTGAGCGCGCGGCCTGGGTTGCCTCTTATGGTCTTGACAGTCCCGATGAGGGTTGTGATCTGGATCATTGATCTGCTGATTTTTTCCGTGATTTTGCAGATGGGTTTACTGCTGCCAATGGTTGAGATTTTCCATCGCGTGACGCTGGCAGGGATTGGGCTGAATGCGCTGGCAGTTCCTGTGATGACTCTTCTTCTCGCCATTGCGGTTCCTGTGGTCGTATTCCATACGATCGTTCCGGCGCTGGCAGTACTGCCTGCGAAGCTGCTTTCTTTAGTCATGTCATGGCTTTTCAGCCTGACTCAGATTCCCCGACTGCCTCATTGGCTTTCTTTCCGGGTTCCCAACCCACCTTTTTGGGTAGCGTGGGGATTTGGCCTTTCCATCGTGGTGGCCGCCTGCGGGCTCGCCTTTCACGGGCGGCTTTTCGGCGTATCCGCGGCCTTGGCCGCCGTCGCTTTCGGCTTGTTGCTCGCGCTCGATCCTTTTGCTCCACGTGTTCCGAAAGGGATACTCCAGGTGGCCGACCTCGACTGTGGAGGCGGAGAAGCGCTGTTCCTGGCGTTCCCCGATCGCACGACCATGATGGTTGACGCTTGCGGAGGAAGCCGAAGACGGCTGGGCGGGGGCGATCCCTTCCCTGCCCGGCGCTGGGATCCGGGCGAAAACATCGTTTCACCTTACTTATGGTGGAGAGGAATCAAAAGCATTGATATTTTCCTTCTCACGGATTCTAGGGCGGATTATCTGAGCGGCGTGCCAGCCATTCTGCGTAATTTTCGGGTGAAAGAATTTTGGCATGGAAGGCTTCCGTCGCATCAAGCGGAAGCCAGCCTCCATGAGCTATTAGAGCAGCGCGGGGTGCGAGCGCTTCGGCTTGAGGCTGGTCAGCGAATCCACTTCTCGAAGACTTCATTTGACGTTCTTGCGGCTCCGAGCGAACAAGATTCCAATACGGATGCCGGCTTAGTTCCTTCGATTGCCCTTCGTATTTCCGGGACGGCGGGATCGATTCTGCTTGCAGGCGATCTGCGCGACGAGGGAATCGAAAGAATCCTGAAATCCCAAGCGCCGATTCAAAGCGATATTCTGCAGGCGCCGCGCGGCGCTCTCCAAGACAACTTATTTTCTATGCTGGTCTCAAGAGTGAGCCCGCGTGTCACGTTGGCAGCAGGTGGAGAAATCAGTTCCGAAGAGGCGCTTAACACCGAAGCGTCACAACCCTTCAGGAAGACCAACACAGAGCTTTTCCGCGTGGGGATGGATGGCTCGGTCACGATCAACCTGCGAGGTTCCGAACTCGCGGTCGAGCGCTACCAGGGGGAAGAACCCTAATATATAAGCGCAAGAGACGATGATTGGAAATTTGAAATTCCTTGCTTTGGTCGTCGCCGCTGATTTAGGGGTGCAGCATCGATTGTTCCGGAGGCTGTTGTTTGACGGAGACCAGATTTCCGGTGATAGTGCCCACCAGCATCATCGCCTTGATGCGCAGCGGAAGGCGCTCCTGATCGTCGCTGAACCAGATCAACATTCGCCCTTTCTTCTTGTAAAGGTCGCCCAGGGCGTGAGGCTCCACGCGGAAGGCGTAGCGAGTTCCCATGGGCGTTTGAACTCGTTCGCGTTGTTGAACGTCGACCAGCACCTCATGGGTTTGTGACCCATCATTGACGGGAATTCTGATCTGCTCTCCCACATGCATCGGGGCGCGGCGCAGGTAATAGAAAGCCGTAATGATATCCTCCACACAAGCTGGAATCGCATTCTCAGCCTTCTTGACTGGATGATCGGGCTTGCTGAGATCTTTTTCATTCAAGACTGCCACTTTGCGGGCGCTATCAAACACAATTTGAGTTTGCTTATGCCTCCGACCTTCGTTGATGGTTTTGGAAATTTCCCGCGAGCAGAGCGTTCGAGGATCGAAA
This sequence comes from Acidobacteriota bacterium, assembly GCA_902812415.1. GTDB lineage: Bacteria > Acidobacteriota > Terriglobia > UBA7540 > UBA7540 > RH2-MAG17b. The sequence continues at coordinate 20,393 of CADDZJ010000009.1, read as the reverse complement.
ACCGAGTGATAAGCGTTATCGATGTTGAAGAGCAACGAGACGAATCCTGAGGAGCGAGCGGTGGTGTCGATCTCATAATCGTCCTGGGGCCCGCTGCCAAGCTGCTTGAGCGAGGCAACAACTTGTCCGGCGGGGAAGACGGACCAAGTCACGTTATAAGTCAGTGTTTCACCCGGGGCGAACGGCAAGGGTTCCGGCGCTGGAGAAGTCGCAAGGGCCACTCCGCTCATGGAGAGGGCCAGCGCCAGGACACACAATTTTTGTAAGACCCGAAAAGACATAACCTCGCTGTTCAGCCGTTTCCTGAAAAAGTCTGTCGCCTCGTTACTCTGCAAAATAAGACGCTCACAGCATCCCCTCACAAGGCAATAGAATGTTAGACGCCTGATGTCACGAAAAGGTAAACTCTCGACTCTGCGCTATCGTAACATCATTTTAATGACGAGGAAAACAAGGATCGCAAGATAGCCGCACGCCGCCTCATATTCTCGATTCTTCTTATAACGCTCCCACCGGAATTGACCAGCCTCGCAATACCGCCGTCCGGGAAGTGGTACGAACAGAGGCGTCTTGCGGGCGTATTCTTCATAAACGGAGCCGAATTTTTGACGCAGAAAGGCTTCTTCAGACTGCATCACCGGCGTGTAAATCAAAGCGAATAAGATGACAAAAGTCATTCCGAGAATCCACGAAGCTCCAGCGATCATCAAACCAAGGCCGAGCACCAGGCTCCCTAAATAAAGTGGGTTTCTGGTGTATTGGAAAGGCCCGGCCCTGGTGAGGCGCTCGTTTTTATCGATAAAGCCTGCGGCGAGAAGACGCAGAATCAGCCCCAGAAAGGCGATGATGAGGCCAATGGTTAGAAGCCCGGGCGTAGGCTGACTCAACACGAGGTATGCAATGGCGAAGGCGAAGCCCAGGGGTACGCGCCATCGCGCCGCCCAGGTTGCGTAGTTATGTTCCACAGGACCTCGCCAAACGCTCACAAATGGCCTCAAGGACCTCAGCGACTGAAATTCCGTCAAGGAACTTCGGGTTCCGTGCCTTGCGCGTGTGATTGATTGGTCCTCGATTGGAGAGCGCGATATCAGCGGGAGAGAATGGGCCATTGCGCCTGGGGTCCGTAGGGCCGTGAAGCGCGACGATTGGAACGCCGAGAGCACCTGCGATGTGCAAAGGGCCGGTATCGCCCCCCACAAACAAGCGGGCGCGTCGGCCCAGCGCCAGAAACTGGCGCAACGTTGTGGGAATATAGTGGGCGCGCTGCGAGCCGGAGCGTTGAATGATCTCGAGAATTTCCTTTTCTTCAGCCGGAGAGCCACTCATCACGGTGCTCCAGGGCAATTCTGCATCGAGTTTCTGGAGCAGAATGCTATAATTTGCCGGCGGCCAACGCTTGGTAATCCACCCGCCGCCAGGATTAATCAGGATGAAATCTTTAATCTTACGGTTTTCGAGCGCGGATTCCACGTAGAGGTTGTCTTCCGGATGCTGCGGTAAAGGGAATTGCCAAGCGCCGGCGCGCGCCCCAAGCCATTCCACCAAAGCCAGATTTTCTTCAATCACATGTCGCCCTACCGGGACGGGCACCTCATCCGTATAAAAAAATCCAGATCCTGGCTCGCGATGTTGATATTTTGCGAATCCGACACGGCGCGGAGAGCGGCACATCCAGGCGATAAAACCTGTTTTCACGAGCCCCTGAAAATCAATAACGGCGTCAAACGGTTCATGGCGGAGAGCCTGCGCCGTCTGAATGATCTCCCTGAAAGTTGCCACCTGATTCAAGCTACATCGCCATCCCAAGGTGTCGAGAGATATGACCTGCTTAAGATAAGGGTTGTTTTGCAGCAGGCAGGCATATCGGGTTTCGACGGCCCACGTGATTTCTGCGTCCGGAAACGTATTTCCCAGCGCTGCGACCGCCGGCAACGCATGCACAATATCCCCAATCGAACTCAAGCGGATTACCAGAAACTTCTGCGGGTTTTGAGACATAACGAGCGGCAACTTTGAAGTTATGCCGGAGGGTGTTTAAAGCGCTTTCGAATATCCGCCAGAATCTCGCGTGTCGAGTGGCCCTTCGCGTCTCCCACAATACAAACCGTGCCCCCCAACCCTTCGATGACTTTTCCTTCTGGCACGGATGCTTCTGAGTAATCGGTCCCTTTACACTGGATGTGTGGTCTCAGGTCGCGTAAGATCTCCTCAGCCGTGAGGCAATCAAAGATGGTCACAAAGTCCACGCATTCGAGAGCCGCGATTAACTCTGCTCTCGCGTTTTCAGGCATCAACGGCCTTCCGGAACCCTTCAAGGTTCTGACGGCACGATCGCTGTTGATTCCGACCACCAGAACATCGCCCTGCCGCTTGGCATCCTGGAGGAATCGAATATGGCCGACGTGCAGCAGATCGAAACAGCCATTCGCCAGGACAATCTTCCACCCCCTCTTCCTGAGGCGGTCACCCAGCGAAGGTAATTCAGATTGCGGGATGATCTTGTGATTCACGCGTTCCGAATGGCTTCTTCCAGTTCTTGTCTGGATACGGTGGCTGTTCCACTCTTCATCACTACCAATCCTCCGGCGCAATTGGCAAGCATAGCAGCGTGTAAAAAGCTTGCTCCCGCTGCCAAAGCAAGGGTGAAAGCCGCAATCACGGTGTCGCCTGCGCCCGTGACATCCGCCACCTGGTCAGATCCAAAAATAGGCAGGGCCTGAGGCTTGCGCCGGGGCTCGTAAAGCACCATCCCCTCGCGCCCGCGTGTCACGAGCAAGGCCCTGAGAGAAGCCGTGCGCAGCAGGCGATAGGCCAACTGGTGAAGGAGGCCGATCTCGTCGCCAATACGCTGTCTGAAGGCGGCTTCCATCTCCGGCTCATTCGGAGTTGAAGCGGTGACGCGGCGGTAATCCAGAATACGATACCTGGAATCTACGGTAACAGGCAGGCGAATTCCGCGCAAGCTCTTCTGAAGCTGCGTCAATTCTTGCGCGTTGATGGCTCCATACCCGTAGTCCGAGACCAAAAGCGCTGAAGATTCTTTCAACAGCGGAACCGTTCGCTGGCGAAGCTCGCGTCGAAAATCTCGCGACAGCGCTTCCTGCGGCTCACGATCGATGCGAACAATCTGTTGAGAATGGCCATGCCCCAGCCCTCCTAACACTCGCGATTTGGTGGGCGTATCATAATTCGGGAGCCGCGTAATCCAGCGCGTCGAGACTCCCTTGCTCTGAAAATAACGGAGCAATGCTTCGCCGGACTCATCCTCTCCGACAACGCCTACGATTTGTACCCGAGCGCCAAGTTCGACGAGGTTATTGGCCGCGTTGCCGCCTCCGCCTGGCACAATATCTTTCCGCTGCTGCCTTAAAATCAGGACAGGAGCCTCTCGGGAGACGCGGGCGATCTCTCCGCGAATAAATTCATCCGCCACCAGGTCCCCAAGCACGCTGATGACCTGCCGAGGAAAGCGGTGAATCAGCGAGAGTAAATCACGGCGGTCGCGTGAGGAAATTCTCATGGGTTTTTGCAGGGAAGACGGATTATTGCATGCAAAGTCTTGATTTCTTTTGGGTTGCGGCTCTATTACGTTGCGCCACTCAATCCGATGGTGACGGTCTTCCACGCGCAGGATGATCGTGAGTTACACCCAGCTGCTTGACAAGTTCCAATGCCACTCGATAGACCGTGGAGACGGTGACGCCCTCCATGCAACGAAAATCAATAGGGCACACGCGCAGGCCGCAGGGGCTGCATTCAACCGGATGCCGGACCATCCGGGCGTTAGGACCGAAGGGGCCGGTCGCGTACAGATTGGTCGAGCCGAAGATTCCGATGACGGGCAGAGCCATGGCTGCTGCAACGTGCATGGGGCCCGAATCATTTGTCACCACCAAGCGGCAGCGCTCGAATAAAGCCATGGATTGGCGGAGCGTTGTTTCTCCGACTATGAGCGTCGGAGTGTGCTCCATCTCCTGGGCGATTTCCTCGGCGAGAGGTCTTTCCGCCGCCGAGCCGAACAAAAGCACGTCCGCGTGGAGGGTCTCAATCAGCCGGTCTGCCAACTCTGCGAATCGCTCGGGAGACCAGCGCTTGGCCGGTCCGTAGGAGGCGCCGGGAACCACTGCAACCAGAAATCTCGGTCCGCCCAGCCCGAGCGACTCAAGATGCCGCACCGCCCAGGCTCTCTCCTCCGGTTGAACCGTGAGGCGAATTCCTTCCAGAGGGCCAGGAGGCTCAGGCCGCGGAATTATCCCCGCGCGAAACAGCAGGTGCAGATAATAGTAAGCCTGATGCCCATATGCCGCTGGAGCGGGCGTCTCAATGGATTCTGTCAGCAGAAAGGCGCGCCCGTCGCGCGCATAACCGATTCGATTTGGAATGTTGGCCCGCCACGCCATCCAGGCGGCATGGAAGGCATTCTGAAACAAAATGGCCGCGTCAAAACGTTCTTTCCTTAGCTGCCGAATCAGCGCGCTGAATCCCCCGGAGCCGCGATGCACGCCTTGCGGATCATAGAGGATCTGCCGGTCCAAAGCCGGATGACGATCATAGACGCTGCTGACCCAGGGTTTGGCCACCACCACAATTTCGGCCTCGGGAAAGCGCGCCCGCAATGCTTCAAGAGCAGGCAGGGAGATGACGGCATCTCCAATCCAATTGGTTGCCCGCACAAGGATTTTCTGCGGTTCCCGCAACAGGCTCCCACGAACAATCAAGGGTCAATCCTTCTTCCTAAAGGCGCATGATGACGCCAAAATGGTCTAGAGCGAGTATAACAAAAGCCAGGGCCAAATCGGCATACGCTTCACAAAGACTGACGGCGAGTATATGCCTCATGGCGCCTTAAATTTGCAGCAAAAACTCCGGCGGGACGGATTTAAGGCCCCCACCCGTGCCTTCGCGGTTTCCCTTTCCGCTCAGGCTGGAAAGGCCGGAGGATGAGGAAGTCGAGAGCCCTCGATTGGTCAGCATTATTGTTCCCATCTATAATGAAGAGACTGCTGCGGGACGGCAGTAAAATGGCTTCTTATGATCACAGCGCAGATCGGTAAAGGCGGGAAATATCTGGTTGACCGCATCATCGGTGGCTTCGTGCGCCGGGGTGTGAATCCCAACCTTCTTACTTCCATCGGGCTTCTCATCAATCTGGTGGCTGCCTACCTCTTTGCGGCGGGCTACTTCCGATGGGCGGGAGTTACGATTATCATCGCCGCTATCTTTGATCTAACAGATGGGCCAGTCGCCCGCATCAGCCATCGGGTCACGCCTTTCGGAGGATTTTTGGATTCCGTTCTGGACCGATACTCTGACCTGCTCCTGCTGGTTGGGCTGCTGGTGTTTTATAGCCGCGCCAATCGATTCTGGTATGTCGTTCTCGTCGCCATCTGCATGATCGGCGCCATTATGACTAGCTATACGCGCGCACGCGCGGAGAACGTGATCCGTTCCTGTAAGGTCGGATTTCTCGAGCGGCCGGAGCGGATTGTTCTGCTGATTATCGGGGCGCTTTTTGATCGCATGGCCCCGGTTTTGTGGGTCATTGTGGTTTTCTCGAACCTGACCGTCCTCCATCGCGTAGTGCACACTTACCGCGAAACCCAGCGGTTGGCCGGCCGGCTTTAGGAGCCTGCCGGGTGTATCCAGAAAGGGGAATATGGCCGTACAGCTTGACTTACGAGAAAAAGGGGCGATGCGAAACGGAGAGCGCATCACTTCCGAGGCGCGCCTGTTTATGCAATTTCTGGCGTTTGGCGCTTGCGCGCATGTTGCGGACCTTGTGGATTCCCTGAAAACGGCCGCATTTGAAAGCGTTCTTTATGCCGATCTTAATGACCCACGCGGGGTGGCGCTCCTCACCTGGAGCCGAAACCCTGGCTTTTTTGTCACAACAGCTCGTGAATTCTTACTGACGCCGCCTTTCTCTGCACTCGCCTTGAAACCTGAGTTCACAATGTTCGGTCGCACTTATGCAGTTGGGCATGAGCCGAATCTTGAGGACTGGCTCTTTGAAAAGCCGCGACATACCGTACTGAACCCTGACTGGCCGTGGGCCATCTGGTATCCTCTACGGCGGTCGGGAACCTTTTCCGGATTGCCTTCCGAGGAAAAAGGTTCCATTCTGAGCGAACATGGCCGGATTGGGCATGCCTTTGGCGAGGCTGATTACGCCCACGATGTTCGCCTGGCCTGCTTTGGGCTGGATCAGAACGATAATGACTTCGTCATCGGCCTCCTTGGCCGTGAGCTTTATCCACTTTCGGCTTGCGTCCAGGAAATGCGCAAAACGCGGCAGACTTCCCGCTATATCCAGAGCATGGGACCCTTCTTTGTCGGCAAAGCCGTCTGGCAGAGCCGTTGCCAGAAAGAATGACCTGCCCTAACCCTCACAGATGGAAGGCAAAAAGCGAAGGGGGTGAGTGCGACAAAACCAAACGCGCGACTCAGCCGTGTTTATCCACGACTGCTTGAGAGGAACCCCGACGCTCCGAGACGACCATACCTGCCAGAATGAGCGCAGATCCTAACAGGATGCGATGCCCCAGCCGTTCGCCCAGAACTGAATAAGACGTTAAAGCCGCAAAAACAGGTTCCAGAGCAAAGATGAGCGCCGTGTGTGCGGTCGGCACGTACCGTTGCGCCCAAATCTGGACTGCAAACGCAAAGCTGGTGGCGAAAACGGCGGTCACTGCAATAGCGAATATCAGTCCCGCCGTCCAATGCAGCATTCTTCCCAGGTCGAGCGGCAACCCCAGCAGCGCAAGCCCTCCCACTACCAGAATCTGCATAGGCGCCAGGTGGGTGAACGGGTGTCGATGAGTATAGATGTCCACCAGGACAATGTAAATGGCGAATCCGATGGCTCCTAACAACGTCAGAACATCGCCGCGATTCACGGCATAGACGCTGGAAGGCAAGACTAACAAATAGATCCCTCCAAGCCCCAGAAAGGCTCCTGCGAGGCTGGCCCGACTCAAAGACGATCCCCTGAACATCTCGATCAGGGGTACGAGAATGAAGCTAAACCCGGTAATAAAAGCGCACTTGGAGGGAGTGGTATATTCCTGCCCCCAGGTTTGGAAAAAATACCCAAGAAACAGAAAGATGCCCAGTACAAATGCAGGTCTCAGCGACTTCGAGGCTATCTTTCCTTTTCCAAGGATGAAGAATAAGAGCGCCCCGGCTAGTGTAAACCTTGCTGCGAGAAAGACGAGAGGCGAGGCGTCATTGAGCGCTTGCTTGACGATGACGAAAGTCGCGCCCCAAATGAACGTGATTACCACCAGCAAAATTTCAGCTTTCAGTCGTTGTGAAAACGGCATGCGATTGGCGTTTGAGTCAAGTTCCTTTTAGATCCTTACCCCGGTGGGGAGAAGTAAGTTGCATTCATGTCCTCGGGTCCATCTTGCGGGGCGGGGCTCACCGTCGAGCAGGAACGCGTAAGCGGCTACGGCTTACAGGCCCAAAGCGAAGCCACATTAATATTCGACTTTGATGAGCCATAACCCCTGGGCAGGCGCGGTGGGCCCAGCCTGGCGCCGATCGCGAGCGCTAAGGATATTCAGGATGTCTTCAGGAGCCAAGCGGCCACAACCTACCAGGAGGAGGGTTCCCACAATGTTTCGGACCATATGCTGCAGGAACCCATCGGCGCGAACCTCGTAGGTAAGCAACTTGGTCTGCGGTTTCCAGAAGAAACATGATGAAAAGACCGTGCGAATGTTGGATTTGCTCTGCGTGTGGGCCAGCTTGTCTTTTCCCGTGTTTCTATCAGATCGCGCGTTCGAGGCGGCAAACGAAGTAAAGTCGTGTTTTCCCTCGATCAGTTTCGCGGCCTGCGCCATCCTGCGATGATTCAGGGGGCAAGGCTCATGATAGACGAATCGTGAGAGAAACGGAGGGCACACTGGAGCTTGCAAAATTCGGTAGCGATAGGTTTTTGCCTGCGCGTCGTACCGCGCATGGAAACCAAGCGGGGCCTCCGAAACTTGGAGGATTCGAATCGCCGGAGGGAGAGCATCATTGAGCGCCTTCCGAAGATTTTCGCAAGGAATAGGGCATTCCGTTCGGAAATTCGCCACCTGGCCTGCCGCATGCACCCCGGCATCAGTGCGTCCCGACCCAATCAGACGAACTCGCTCGCCACCTAGAGTCTTCGTCAGCGCCTCTTCCAAGCAAGCTTGAATAGTCGGCTTCTGGGGCTGATATTGCCAGCCACAGAAATCAGCGCCGTCATAAGCTATGTGTAGCCGTAGATTTCGCATGCATGTGCGGAATAGCCCCTCTGAAAAAAGAAAAGCCGACGCCGCCTTTTGAGGCGTGACGTCGGCATTTCAAGACAGCTTTTAAAGAAGCTTATACGGTGAAGGAACTGCCGCAACCGCAGGTTGATTTCACATTAGGGTTCTCAAACTTGAATCCCGATCCTGTGAGGCTTTCCACATAATCAATCTTAGTGCCTTTAAGGTACATCAAAGAGGCCTGATCAACAAAAACCTTCAGGCCATCGAACTCGAAGGTCTTATCAATAGGGCTGGTTTCGTTCTCAAAGTTCATCTGGTAAGAGAACCCTGAGCACCCTCCCCCTACAACCGAGACTCTCAACCCAAGGGGCTGAGGCGCCTGCTGCGCCAGGATTTCCTTGACCTTCCCGACCGCAGTAGGGGTTAAATCCAGTGAAGTCGCCATCTTAAACTCCTTATAACAAAGCCTTTATCCGGCTCAAACTCTTACAGTATCAACTTAGCAAATCCATCCTAAAAATGCAAGAATCACAGGTTCCAGCTTTCCTGAATCGCATTCCGTCTTAGTCTTCATCTTCGGTGATGTGTTCGTTGCTGCGTTGCTTTTTGGGCATTGGCTTTGGCGCGTTCCGAGGCCATCTGCAAGCTCTGTGGATCAATCTCCACATTCGAGACCGTCAGGACAAAGCTGGGATCGTTTGTGTAAGCAGAAAGCGTTCCCTTAAATCGAATCGGGTCTCCCAGTTGGAGATATTTCGCATCGGCCTGGTTTGTAACCAGAACCAATTGATAGACCCCCGCCTTTCCCCGACTATCGGGAAGGACATCAGCCTTCACTTGATAAGTTCCCGGATCACTTCCCGGAGAAACGCTCTCCACGAACGCCACAATGCCTAAGGGCTGCCCCTTGAGGCTTCCCCAAGCCTCTTGAGCCTGATTCCCACCCACAGCTAAGGCATCCTCAACCGTATAGAACGCGTCTACGTTCGGATTGCCTGTTTTGGCGTGCTTGGGCGGCGGGGCCACGTTGAAGCCTGTCGGCGGATTCAAGCTGGTAGCCGCTTTTGCCTCAAGATCGGTTTCTCCTTCATCCGAACCGTGACGGCTCACATAAACCTGACCGTAAAACTTTTCGAGGGCTGACAAGTTGGGCGTGTGCTGCTGCTGTGCCAGCGATACCGCCCGCGCCAGATACCACAGCGAACTGTTATAATCCGCCGGTTTCACGTAAAGATAAGCCTGGCCGAGAAATGAAAAAGTGTAAGGATCCTTTGGATTATCTTCTGCGGCCGCCTTGAGATAGGTGATGGCGTTGTTGAAGTCCTTCTGCTGAAGCGCTGCAAAGCCCAACGCGCGATTGAAGTCCGCTCGATATTGCTTAATCTGAGTCTCAAACGCTTCCTGGGAAACGTTGGCAGGCTTCTGAACTTGCTGCAACAATTGCAGGCCCTCCTTGGCCTGGCTCTGGGCATCGGAAAGCTCGGTGGAGGCATCTGATGCGCCGGGCTTATAGATGTAAGGGAAAACGTAAGTCAGGTAATGCAAAGCCGTAATCTTGATGGCGTTATTGGGGTTATCCTTCAGTGCATCTTTCGCAGCGCTCATGGCCTGGTTCACTTGATTGAGCTGCACGTAAGACTGGAGCTTGAGGATATCGGCCTGAGCTTTGAAGTCCGACGTGGGATATTTCTGCAAGAATGCATCCGCCGCAGAAATCTTGCCGTGGGGATCGGTAGCCTTCAGGATCTCCTGGAATGCGTCATATTCTGCCCGGCTCTTCCATTGCGGCGCTTGATTGGCTGCCGACTGACCGGCTGGAACCCCTGCCGGAGCCGCTTGAGATGCTTGCTGCGAGCCTTTCGCTAACAATATCTCAGGATCGTTTGCTGGCGTTCCCCAAAGCGTTAGCGAGACGAAGCAGGCAAGCAACCCAGCGCTTAAAAAGGTGATTGTCCTTTTCATGGAACTACTACCTCTGTTTGATATTTTCAGTTTATTTCGGATCAGCAGGGATAGGCAACGGCTCCCCCAATGAAAACTCGGGGCCTTATCCACCAATCGCTAAACATATCCGTCGGCGATTCCTGCGAGCCATTTGGAATACCAAGAGTTCAAAAATTTTGCAAGTAAAATCTCATTTTGGAATCCCATCTCATGGTTTGGCACATCTTAACCCTACGCGATGGATCCAAGCCTCCGTTGAGTTAGATGCGAACGAGGGCTTATGTGGGAGGTCGAATAAGCGCCCCTGCATGCCACCTCCTCGGCGGGCGGCAGCGGGCGCGGGCGAACCAGTTGTCGCCTCCCTGTTATTACCTTAACATGGAATCTCTTTACTCTCCGCGTCCGTTTCTTTGCGGGCGATACGCTTCACTTTGCAAATCGCCCCAAGCTTTTGCTATTCCTCTAGGGTTCTTACTTTTTAGCGCTTCAAAGACATAGGGGTCAAGGAGTTTGCGTGGCGTTCGGTCCCATCGACCTCACCATCATCGTTGCCTATCTCATCGGCATCACGATTTTCGGCGCCCATTTCCGCAAGCGCCAGCATAACTTGCGGGATTATTTCCTGGGAGGCCGCGAGCTTCCCTGGTGGGCGATCATGCTTTCGATTGTCTCCGCCGAAACCAGCATCCTGACCATCATCAGCACGCCGGGCATCGCCTATGCCTCCAATATGAACTTCCTGCAACTGATTTTTGGCTATCTTGTGGCGCGAGTGGTGGTGAGTTTTGTCTTGATTCCCAAATATTTTGCCGGAGAAATCTTCACAGCTTATCAGTTCATCGAGTGCCGTTTTGGGCGCGCACTCAAGGTCTTTACCGCCGGTTTGTTTCTCTCCACCCGGGCGCTTGCCGAAGGGGTGCGCGTCTTTGCCATTGCGATTGTCTTTGAAATTATTTTCAAGACCGGCATTCTGCCTGCAGTCGTCATCATTACAATCCTGACGCTGGTGTATACCTTTGAGGGCGGTTTCACCGCCGTCATCTGGACGGATGTCACCCAGTTGACCATTTATCTCAGCGGCAGCGTGGTGGCTCTGATTCTGGCGTTGCACTGGGTGCCGGGCGGCTGGGCGACAGTGAGCCATCTGGCGCAAGTCTACGGCGGCAAGCTTCAAGTCTTCGATTTTCGCTTCAACTTTCACGATCCCTATCTCTTCCTTTCCGGACTGATCGGCGGCACGTTTCTCACCAGCGCCAGTCACGGGACGGACCAATTGATCGTCCAGCGGTTGCTGGCGGCCCGCACCAAGCGACAAAGCCAGGCGGCCCTGCTCTCAAGCGGCCTGGTGATTCTGTTTCAGTTTGCGCTGTTCCTGGTCATCGGCGTTGTCCTTTTCGTTTATTACCGCACCTATCCGCCCTCCAAGCCATTTGGAAGGCCGGACCAGGTCTATCCCTTTTTTGTGGTGCATTCGCTTCCGACGGGGTTATCGGGACTCTTGATCGCCGCCATTGTCGCCGCTGGAATGGCCAACCTGAGCGCGGCTCTCAACTCGCTTTCCTCCAGTTCTGTGATGGACTTCTATCGTCCCTGGATACGACCCGGGCGCGATGAGAAGCACTATATGCGCGTTTCGCGCGCCATCACGATTTTTTGGGGCGCTGTGCTCATTGTTTTCGCGCTTGCCGCTCATTTGCTCCGGGAAAGCGTTCTGGTGCTGGCCCTCACCATCGCATCATTTCCCTACGGCAGCATGCTGGGCATCTTTCTGCTGGCGGCGCTCTCAAAGAAGGCTCACTGGAAAGGCACGCTGACGGGCGCCCTGGCAGGGCTGGTCGCTCTGCTGTGGGTCATGGTGTTCACTAGCGTCGCATGGACATGGTATGTGGCCATCGGCGCCGTTACCACATTCGTGGTCGGATGGCTGGCAAGTGTTATCTGGACTCCCGCAAAATGGGGATGACCTATAACGATGGATGGAAAACCGCAAAGTTAAAAAACGACTCCGCGCAGCTTAGCTCAGGTTAAAATACCATTCAACGGGTTGCGAGCCGGGAGACTGCCGCTTCGCGCTCATGAATCAGCGCTTCGATAGCGATACATTAAAACCGAAAGGAAAAGATGTATGCCGATCAGCGAATTTTTACTGCTCGAATTTGATGATGAAATGAAAAAGACGCGTCCTACACTGGAGCGTGTTCCGGCGGATAAAAAGGACTTTGCCCCGCATCCCAAGTCGATGCCGTTGAGCAAGCTCGCGCCGCACGTTGTTCAGCTTTGGCGATATTGTACTGACTTCTCCCGAACTGGATTTTTCTAACTCAAGCTTCACGCCCTTGCCTTTCGAATCAGCGGCTCAACTCCTGAAGGCTTTCGACGAAGCCGTCGCCAAGATGCGCGTCGCTCTCCAGAACACTCCGGATGACGCCTGGAAGCAAACCTGGAGACTGAGCTTTCAAGGCAAACCGATTTTCACCGGCTCGCGGTTTCTGGCGTACCGGGGAATGTTCTTAAATCATCTCGTGCATCATCGCGCCCAGCTTGGCGGCTACCTGCGCTTGAATAATGTGCCGGTCCCCGCCACTTACGGTCCCTCAGCGGATGAAACGCTGGGGTTTTGATCTGAAAAGGGATTCCCGTTCAGGCCGCTGAGGACCCGGGACTATCTTCCAGCGTGCTATTCACTTTGTTTAACCACCGAAGCTCTTCAGCTCCCTGTTCTAATAACGCCCCAAAAGCCACAAGGCCATCAGCAAACCATGTGCTACTGATTCGGTCTACGCAGCAATTGCATCGGCTTGCCTTCGGCCCAGGGTTTGTAATGCTCGGCGAAACGGATTCGTTCCGCGAGCGGAGGATGGGTGAATAGCCAGAATTTGATGAACGGGTTTGGAGCCGGATCGGATAAGTCCTTTTCACCGAGAATCTCGAAAGATCGCACGGCGCTCCCGTTCGGATCAGGAATGATTCCATAGGTCAGTTCGAGGCCGTATTGATCCGCCTGATGCTCGTAATGGCGCGAGATGCCACAATAAATAGGCGACGCTAGAAAGAGGATCGCGGTTAAAATCAGCATCAAAAGAGGAAAGCTGGCAAGATCTCCGAGGTTTGCCATTCCAGTCTTCTGTCCCCATCGCCTCGCGGCGGCGACCGCGATCAGGAATCCCACAAAAAACCATCCCAACGCAACAAGTTCATCCAGCGCAAACTCTTTGAGGCCATGATGAAGTGCGTAGTGGCCTGTTTCATGCGCCAGCACCGAGAGAATTTCGTCAGAGCTCAATTCGCGCAGCGTGTTATCCCACACGACAATACGCTTGCTTCGTCCAATGCCTGAGACATAAGCGTTCAGCGTGCGCGTCTTGGCGCTGGCGCTCATCTCGAAGATACGCGACTTTGGAATATCAATGCCCGCGCGATGGACCATTTCTTCAATCCGCGTCGTAAGCGCCGGATGTGTTCTCTCAAGCGGCGTGTATTTGTAAAAAAGAGGCTCCACAACCCAGGGCTCGATGAACATCACCAAAAGCCCCAGTGGAAGGGTGATGAGCCAGAAGATGAGCCACCAGCGTCGCGGGCTTCGCCGGATGACACGGTACAGGATCCAAACCGCGAAGATTGCTACCAGGATGGTGAGCCCCAGCGCCTTGCTCCAATCTGCGAGCCATGAAGGAAAACTCTGGGTGGAGAGATCAAATCGATGCTCCACCACATAACCGGAATAGAAATCCAGCGTAAATTGAAGAATGCTAACCAGAACCCAGAAGATGGGCACGAAGATGAGGCATTGCAGAAACAAATGGTTGAAAACTCGGGCTGCAAGATTGCGCAGCCAGGCTCCAAAGCCGCTCAGCCAGAGTGCCAAATAGATGACAAGGGCCAGCGCAACTCCTCCGAAATAAATCGCGTACTGAATGCGCGAATAGCGCCTGGCTTTTTCCCGGAGGGCAGGGGACAGCGTATACGGCCCGATCTTGTATTCGTTCTTCGAGGCCCTTTCGCCGCCAATTTTTTCGGAATCCTGTTCGGAGACCGGAGGGTTTGGATCTCGAACCGCTGACTGTTCCGGGTTTACGGTTGTCAGGCTGGGTTTTGTGCCTGCGATGCCGCTAGTCAAGGCGGGCAAAACAATGGCCCGCGTCAGGCTGCCGTGCATTGCAAATGCAGGGAGGCTTGCGCCAGGCAAAACGAGCGAGAGGGAGAACAAGAGACCTAGACGCGGAACCAGGTTACAGGTGAGAAGACGGTCTTTTATCGAATGGCAAGCGGCGGAACTTCTCACGACGCCAATTCCTGATATCACAGTCCCTCAAAGTTTTTTAGAAAAGAACCTTTTTGCTGGTTTAAACAAAGATTCTCGCCCCTTCAAATTCGCGGCAAGACAATTCCCTGCTGCGACTGGTACTTGCCCTTTTTATCCTTGTAGGAAACTTCGCACACTTCATCGGACTCAAAGAAGACAATCTGGCAAAGCCCTTCATTGGAATAGACGCGGGCGGGGAGCGGCGTGGTATTGGAAATTTCCAGGGTCACGTGGCCTTCCCATTCCGGCTCCAGAGGCGTGACATTTACGATGATTCCGCAGCGGGCATAGGTGGATTTGCCGACGCAGATCGTCAGAATATTGCGCGGTATCTTGAAATATTCCACCGAGCGCGCCAGGGCAAAGGAATTCGGAGGAATAATGCAGATGGGGCCGCGAAACTCCACAAAGGAGCGGGCGTCGAACTGTTTGGGGTCCACGATGGTGCTGTTGACGTTGGTGAAGATTTTAAACTCATCGGCCACACGCAAATCATAGCCGTAGGAGGAAAGCCCATACGAAATAACCCCTTGCCGTACCTGGCTTTCGGCGAAGGGATTGATCATCTCGTGCTCACGAACCATGCGTTTAATCCAGTGATCACTTTTAACTGACATTGAACACGCCTCGTTTCAGAAGATGTAGCGGCGCTCCCCGAGCGCTCGACTTCCCGCTTGCCGAGGAAGTTGTTGAAAAAACTTTTAATGTCCTGCTAAATCTTTGTCTCTCACTGAGCGACAGCGAAGAATCTCTGTATTTTCGCTCAGGTAAACTTCGCAAAGCACCCTTAGCCTTTGTAAAATCAAACTGATACGGAGAGCCTTCCTCCGCTTCACCAAGGGCTGCCTTGGGCGTTTTTTAGCAACTCGAGATAAAAAGCTGCCGTCGATGGCGAGAAGCGGTAAGGTCCCGCTAAGGTCAAGCGGAGCATCATAGTACAGGCAAAAGACCCTTGACAATGTCGAAGAGCATTTTCTACGATGGAAGTTCTTGGATTTTCAGGAGATTAGAGTGATTAAACACGACATTGTGAATGAGGTAGTCGAGCGCACGGGAATTACCAAAACCAAGGCTGAGACTGCGGTCGAAATCGTGTTTGAGTCGATGAAAAAAGCCCTGGCGAAGGGGGATCGCATCGAGCTGCGCGGATTTGGCGTGTTTAACGTTCGGCCCCGTAAGACCGGGATTGGCCGGAATCCCAGAACCGGTGAGGAAGTAAGCATTCCACCGGGTAAGGCGGTGCGCTTCAAGCCCGGGAAAGAACTTCAGTCGATGTAACCCTTACTCTCTCCTTCTGTTGCGGCGGGCGGCGCGCCTGGCAATGACCTTCTTCATCCCTCTGTTTTGCGGAGCCGCTTCGCGCCTCGCAGCTCTTTCAACCTACGCTTTTTATGAGTCACGGGTTTGAAGTGGACGATGCTTCCCAGCCCCTCCTCGTGAGGCCGGCCCTTGTTGACGCTCGCAATTTAGGACGTGCTTCCCTTCAAGGTCTTGCAGGCCGGGTGGTGCAATCATTGCCCTTTTGCGTGGCGTTGTTCCTTCTCACCATCCTCACCACCCTGGTCGTAGGCGTCCATCTGGCCGACAATTATGCACGGCATTTGCCCATTTTTGATCTGGATATCTCTGCATCCTTTTTCACCGATCTGCTCCGCCATCCGGCGCGACTCTGGATGGGAGCGCCTTATTCCCTAACCCTGGTCGGCATCCTTCTGGCGCACGAACTTGGCCATTACTTCACGTGTCGCCGTTATGCGATTGACGCAACTTACCCGCTGTTCATTCCGGCTCCGACGTTGATCGGAACCATGGGAGCTTTCATCCGCATCAAAGCTCCCCTTGTCACTCGTCAGGAACTCTTTGATGTCGGCATCTCTGGCCCTATCGCAGGGTTTGTAGTGGCGATTCCAGCGTTGATCGTTGCGGCGTGGCAGGCTGGGAATCGCATGGTTTCGGTCACCCCTGGAACCATCACCTTGGGTCATCCGCTGGCCATATCGTTCCTGGCCCACCTTTTCCATCCCAAGCTTCACGTGGTGCACTGGACGCTCACGCCAGTGGGATGCGGCGTTTGGGTCGGACTTTTCGCCACCGCGCTCAACTTGCTTCCCATCGGCCAGCTTGATGGCGGGCATATTCTTTACGCGGTGATTGGACGCAAGCATCGATACGTTTCGTTTGGATTTTTTGCGGCGCTTCTTCCCCTTGGCGTTTTTTGCTGGCTCGGCTGGATTTTCTGGGCTGTCCTCATGCTCTTTCTCGGTCTGCGTCATCCGGCGCCGCTGATCGATTCCGAGCCCCTGGATCGCCGCCGGAAATATCTTGCGATTCTTGCCCTCGTGATCTTCGTCCTCTGCTTTACATTTACTCCGTTCACAGTAAGGTAGCGCACCGCTTCCATTATCTGTGCTGCATACGCCTCGCCTAACGCACGTAAAAGACTTCACACGAAATATTCCATGCGCGATTGGAATGGCAGTGTGGAATGGCCTCGGTGCAGAGAATAAATGGCTGAGTGAAAAAGGCTCTTTTCTATGGAGGCTTTTCGCGGCGAGGCTAGGATGCTAGTAAGTGCCAGAATTCGTCAATTTTGGCGCGGTGAAAACGAAGCCGGGAGGCTAGATTTCGTTGTGCGTCCTGCCCTGCAATTGTGCAAAACTCAGGGCATGTTTTACGTTCATTTAACATTGAACCAAGTAACGAGCAGCCAGCTAAAAGGCCTTTTGGCGGTCTTAAGTTGCTGAAAAGCAGGCACTAAGATCATTTAATATCTGGTTAATTTATCGAATTAAAAACGAGCCTTAAGCGACGCTTTAAAGAAAGAGGCCGGATTTTCCACATTTTTTTCCACAGCTTTCATGCCCGCGAAATATCAGGTGAAAACTATTTCGAGGAGCTAGTCGGGGCGGCAAGGCGGCCAGAAGCCAGGCTAACTCGCAACGATTCGGGCACCCGCGCGCGAATCAGAATCCGATGATCAATATACTGCTCGGAAAGAACCGTGCCGCGTCGGTGCAGAAGAGCCAGGTTCTTGCTATCAGTCGAGGGCAGTTCAAAATCCGCTTCAACCACGGGGTCTATGTTGAGCATCTCATCGATGCGACGAAGGAGTTGAGGAACGCCTGAACCTGTTTGGGCCGAGACGGCAACATCCCAAGGACCGGATGAAAGACGACTAAGCGCCGATTCAGGGAGGAGATCGATTTTATTCCATACATGAAGACGCGGCGTTGAAGCCAGCCCCATCTCGTCTAGCAACTCTTCGACAGCGCGGTCGTGTTGCTCACAGTCGGGATCAGAGGCGTCGGTGACGTGGAGCAGAAGATCGGCGGAATCCAGTTCCTCCAGAGTAGCCCGAAAAGATTCGACGAGGTGCGCGGGCAAGTGGCGAATAAAGCCTACTGTATCCGAGAGCAACACCCGCCGGCGGGATTTGAGGCGAAGAGCGCGCACAGTGGGATCAAGCGTTGCGAAAAGGCGAGGAGAGGTCAGCGCATGAGAGCCGGTCAGGGTGTTAAACAATGTGGATTTCCCGGCATTTGTATAGCCCACCAGGGCCACATTCAGAAATTGACTCTCGCGGCGATGCTCGCGGTGAAGCGCGCGCTGGGAGCGGACGCACTCCAGGGCCTGCGTGAGCTTCTGAATTCGGGATCGGATGCGCCGCCGGTCAAATTCCAATTGCTGTTCGCCAGGCCCGCGTGTCCCGATGCCTCCGCCCAATCGTGACAGCAGCGTGCCGCGCCCCATCAGGCGGGGCAGCAAATATTTCAATTGCGCCAGCTCCACTTGGAGCTTGCCTTCGCGCGTGCGAGCGCGATGCGCGAAGATATCCAGAATTAACTGCGTGCGATCGATCACCTTCAGGTCGAGCGCAGCTTCCAAGTTCCGCAATTGAGTGGGCGTGAGGTCGTGAGTGAAAATCACGCACTCCGCCCCCAACGCGCGCGCCTCGACGCGAATCTGTTCCAGTTTCCCCCGGCCTACCAGCGTGGCAGGATCCGGCTCGGGAGCGCGTTGTAATGCCGAGCCGAGCACTTGCGCGCCGGCGCTCCTGGCGAGTTCCGAAAGCTCTTCAAGGGCTTCGAGCCCCGCCGGCGAGCGATTCTGGCCGCCCGGAAGAGCCGTTCGGCGCGCTGAGACCCAACCCACCAGATAAACCTTCTCCCCAGCTTTTGACTTAAGAATCTTTACCCTCCGTGGTGGCGTTCGTTGCCGGAGCCGGGGCTGCCGGCGGGCGATTGACGATGACGGTGGAGATCGCGTGTTTGAAGATCAATTGCTCCTGGTGATTGTTCTCCAGAATCAGCGAGAATTTATCAAAGCTGCGAATGCGTCCAGTCAGCTTGACTCCGCTCATCAGATAAATGGTGACCGAAGATTTTTCCTTCCGCACACCGTTCAGAAAACTTTCCTGAATATTCTGCAAACCCTTTTCGGCAAGTTCCTTGCGATCATTTCCCGGAGTGTTCATGGTTGAGCCCCTTTGCAAAATTGTAACGCCAACCTGGAGAGCGGGCTGCCTGCGATGCTTGAGGCAACTTCCGAAACAGCCAGTCGAACGCCTGAAGCTGGGTCTCAGGATCGTCTCCAAACCCGGCAAACCAGGCGACATCCGGCTCGCGCCGGAACCAGGTGATCTGGCGTTTGGCGTAATGACGCGTTGCCGCCTGAGCGGCGCAGATGGCCTCGGGAAGGCTCACGTCTCCTCGCAAAACCGCGCGCGCCTGACGGTAGCCGAGCGCGTTCAGCGGATCTGAACAGCCGGACGGCAAGTTTCCATGGCGGACAAGAGCTGCGCGGGTTTCCTCAATCAGGCCTGCGGCAAACATGGCTTTTACCCGCCGATCGATGCGCCGATATAACTCGGCGCGGTCAGGAAGAAGACCCAGCTTGAAGGGGTGAAAGCCTGCGAGGGCCTTTCGGCCACGATCATGCCATGTGCTGATCGGATCTCCAGTGGCGAAGCGCACCTCCAGCGCCCGAATGACTTTATTCGCATCGTGAGGATGAATGCGCTGTGCGGCTGTGGGATCCCACCGCGCAAGCAGTCGATGCAAAAAGATCCGGCCGCGTCGATCTCGAATAGCCCTCAACCGGGCGCGCAGATCCTCAGAACGCGCGGGACCTTCAAAGAGACCTTCGAGGAGCGCCCGGAGGTAAAGCCCCGTGCCGCCCGCAAGAATCGGCAGCTTTCCTCGCTCCCTGATTCCTGTCAGAACTTCCAAGGCAATATGGCGATAGCGCCCCGCGGTCATCAATTGGTTCGGTTCGAGGATATCGAGAAGGTGGTGGGGAATCCGCTGTCGCTCTTCTTCGGAGACTTTGCCAGACCCAACATCCAGACCCCGATAGACCTGAATGGAATCGTAGTTGACAATCTCTCCGTCGAGGCATTCCGCAAACCGGATAGCTAGCGCTGATTTTCCGGAGGCGGTTGGACCGACGATGACGACGAGTGGATAGCTGCCGAGGGCGTTTGCAACCTCCCCGGAAGTCGCTCGAGCGCGAGAATCAGCAGGAGGATCAAGATGACCACGAGCAGTAACCACGACCCCACGAGATCGCTCCGCGAAGGGCGTGGCAGGCTGGGAAGAATCATCGGGCGGTCCGTAAGAAGCGCATAGGCGACCGTGAGAGGTATGGAGATCCAAAGCTGAGTCTATTCTCTCCTTTACTGAATTGTAATCGAGGGAAAGAGGGGCTTCAAGAGCCTGTGTGAAAACTCGAATTTTGGCATTATCAATGATGCCGGGACGCCTGCCAAGGTCTGGCCTCTTTTATACCCGCATTGAGAAACTGCCCAATGTTGGGGCTTGATCGGAAAATACGAATCCCGTGGTAAGCCACGAGACGTGGCAGAAAGCGCTCTCGGCTGAAATCACGAATCTTAAATCTTATCC